>JAOPYM010000223.1 GCA_025964615.1 Actinomycetes bacterium | reverse complement strand
ACCTGGGACAGGACCATGGCCACCGCGATGGTCTCGCCGAGGGCACGGCCCAGGCCGAGCATCGAGGCGCTGACCATGCCCGACCGTCCGTAGGGCAGTACCGCGAGGCGGATGGTCTCCCAGCGCGTGGCGCCCAGCGCGATGGCCCCCTCCACGTTGGCCCGGGGGACCTGCAGGAAGACCTCACGGCTGATCGAGGAGATGATCGGCAGGATCATGATCGCGAGGACGATCGACGCGGTGAGGATGGACTGCCCGCCCACGCTGTTGCCGCCGAACAGCGGGAACCAGCCGAAGTCCCTGTTCAGGAACTGCGAGAAGCCGGTCATCTTGGGCACGAAGAACAGCAGCCCCCACATGCCGTAGATGACGCTGGGCACCGCCGCGAGCAGATCGACCACGTAGCCGAGCAGGCCCACCAACGGGCGCGGCGCGTAGAAGGCGATGAACAGTGCGATCCCGATCGCCACCGGGGTCGCAATGATCAGGGCGAGGCCGGCGGACAGGACAGTTCCCCAGACGAGCTGCAGGATGCCGAAGTGGGCGGGCGTGTCGTCGGGACTCCAGGTCTGGGAGGTGAAGAAGTTCACCTTGTCGACCTGGAGGGCGGGGAGCGCCTTCACGATCAGGAACGCGGCGATCGACGCCATGATCAAGAGCAGGAAGATGCCCGATCCCCGGGCTGCCCCGGCGAAGAGCCGGTCTCCCAGCCTCCCGGTGCTGATCCGGCCGATCGCCCGGTGCTGGCCACCGCCCACCGCCGAGTCGATACCGGTCTCGCTGGTCACGGAACTGCCTCCCTCATGATCCGTGCGGGGGTGCTGGGGGGATGGTCCCAGAACCCAGGTTTGCCCCGCCACCGAGGTCTTCGGTGGCGGGGCGGTTGTTTCCTCTGGTCAGGACAGGGCCGCCACAGCGGTCTGGACCTGGGTGAGCACGCTTGCGGGCAGCGGCGCGTAGCCGAGCTTGGCGAGCACGCTCTGGCCGGCCGTGCTCGAAGTGTAGGTGAGGAAGGACTTGACGAAGCTGGCGTCCCCGGCGGGCAGGCCCTTGGTGCAGGTGATCTCGTAGGTCACCAGGACGATCGGGTAGGCACCCGCGGCCTTGGTGGTGTAGTCGATCTTGAGGGCGAGGTCGCTGCCGGTACCGGCGACCTTGGCGCTGGCGACCGTGATGCCCGCGCTGTCGGTCGACAGGGCGACATTGTTGACCTTGGCGGTCTGCAGGTTGCCGTTGGTGGCGTACGACATCTCGACGTAGCCGATGGCGCCCGGGGTGGTCTTCAGGGTGGCGGAGATGCCGGTCGAGCCCTTGAGGCCCTGGCCGCCGGGAGCGGTCCAGACCTTGCCGCCCTTGAACGTCCAGCCGGCGGGCGCGGTGGCGGTCAGGAACTTGGTGAAGTTGTCCGTCGTGCCGGAGGCGTCGGAGCGGTGCAGCGTGGAGATCGCGGTGCTCGGCAGCGTGACGCCGGTGTTGTCCTTGGCGATCGCCGCGTCGTTCCACTTGACGATCTTGCCGCTGAAGATGCCGGCGATCGTCGTGGGGGAGAGGTTCAGGGTGCTGACGCCCGGCAGGTTGTAGACGAGCGCGATCGGCCCGACGACCATCGGCAGGTCGATGGCCTCGCCGCCGGTGCAGCGCTTGTCGGCCGCGGGCTTGGTGAGCGGGCTGAGCGCAGAGTCGGAGCCCGCGAAGGCGACCTGGCCGGTGGAGAAGGAGGTCACACCGGCGCCGGAGCCGTTGGCGTTGTAGTTCACCTGGGCACCGGCGCAACCGGCCTGGTAGTCCTTGGTCCACTCGGTCATCGCGTTGGCCTGTGCGGTGGAACCGGCGGCGTTGACAGTGGCCTTCACACAGTTGGCATTCGCCGTGCCGGGGGCGGCGGGGGCGCCGCTCGTCGTCGCGGTGCCGTTGCTGTCGGACCCGCATGCCGAGAGTGCGAGCGCACCCGCAACCACTACGCCGCCGAGCGCGGCGAACCGAGTGCCGTTCTTCACGGGGAAATCTCCTCCTGAGTTGATGGCCGGTGGTTTCCCCGTGGGTGTTTCTCCAGGCAGTGGGGCCACCGTCAGGCATGAACCTAGGCAGAGGAGGTGTCCAGTCACCCTGATCCAGGTGAACGCAAGATGAACTGGATTGGGCGGCCCTGAGAAGAATGTCACGATTCGATATTGCCGTTAGGTGAACGAGCCCCGACGGAGCCGTACAGGACGGTAGGCGCCCCGAAATCAGGCGTGTTCGTACATCGCGTCGGTCGTCCACCGGGTGAACCCCAGATCCTCGTACAACCGTACGGCGGCCACGTTCGACTCGTCGACGTACAGCAGCACCGCCGGCGCCCCGCGGGCCGCCAAGTGCTCCAGACCGGCCAGCGTCAGAGCCCTCCCCAGCCCCATACCCTGGCCGTCCGGGTCCACTCCCACCACATAGACCTCACCGAGCCCGTCCGGGTGCACCTTGGTCCAGTGGAAGCCGATCAGCTGGTCGCCGCGCCAGGCCAGGAAGAACCCGGCGGGATCGAACCAGGGCTCGGCCTCGCGCTGCAGCAGGTCGTCCAGCGTCCACAGGCCCTGCTCGGGGTGGTGGGCGAACGCCCGGGAGTTCACCTTCAGCCAGGCCCCCTCGTCACGGCCCGCCTCGAAGGCGGCGATCCGTACGCCGGCCGGAACGGACACGGCCGGCAGCGGTTCGGCGGTGACCCGGCGGAGCTGGAACAGCGCGCGTACCCGCGAGAAGCCCGTGGCTGCGGCGAGCGCGACCGCGGCGGGCAGTTCGCCGTGCGCCCAGACCCGCAGGGGCCCCTGCGTCTCGCCGAGGAGCGCCTTCAGCAGCGTGCGGCCGTGCCCACGCCGCCGGTGAGCGGGATGTACGACCAGTTCCGCGGAGCCGGAGTCCAGATGCGCGTACCCAGCCAGCACGGCGTCCTCCCACAGCAGCAGGCTCCGTCCCCCGCCGTGGCGCAGGCCGAGGAGCGTGTGCTCGGACAGCGGCCGGACCCCGTCGTGCGGTTCGGCCGCGTCGGCGATCGCCAGCACGCCGGCGACCTCGGAGGGCAGGGCCTGCTCGCGAACGATCAGTTCCGCCATGATCGCCAGCCTACGCCTGCTCCCGGGGAGCGTTCCAAAGTCAGGCCCTGCTCACCGCGACCTCTTCGGAGTCCCCGGGGCGGTGATCGGGTACGAATCGGTAGCCCACGTTCCGCACGGTACCGATGAGCGACTCGTACTCGGCGCCGAGCTTGGCGCGCAACCGCCGGACGTGCACGTCCACGGTCCTGGTGCCCCCGAAGTAGTCGTACCCCCACACCTCCTGCAGCAGCTGGGCGCGGGTGAAGACCCGGCCGGGGTGCTGCGCGAGGTATTTGATCAGCTCGAACTCCTTGAACGTCAGGTCGAGCACCCGCCCGCGCAACCGTGCCGTGTAGGTGGCCTCGTCGATCGTGAGCTCACCACTGCGGATCTCGCCCGGGATGTCGTCCGGCTCGCCGATCGCCACCCGCCCGATCGCGAGCCGCAGCCGTGCCTCGACCTCGGCGGGCCCGGCGACCTGCAGCAGCACGTCGTCGAGACCCCACTCGGGGCTCAGGGCGGCCAGGCCACCCTCGGTCACGATGGCCAGCAGCGGGCAGTCCAGACCCGTCGTCCGCAGCAGCCGGCACAGGCCTTTGGCCTGTACGAGGTCGCGGCGGGCGTCGACCAGGATCACATCGGTCGGCGGCGCGTCTATCAGAGCGCTTGCCTCCGACGGCGCGACCCGGATCGAGTGGAGCAGCAATCCCAGTGCCGGGAGTACCTCATCGGACGGTTCAAGTGCGTTGGTGAGCAACAGCAAGCTGCTCAAGCCGCCTCCTGGGAAACTAGGGCCCTGAAAAGACGTCAAGGAACCCGGGGGCCTCGTCGCCCGGATCCCTCAGCCTGAGGATATCCGAATCACACTTTGCGGCAATGGGCCGCGTACGGGTGGTTTGCCGACGTTGCACGAATGAGACGCTGGAGACATGGCGCGAGGACTGATCAGGTACTGGGCGGCGGCACGGGCCGCCGCGGGCATCGGTGAGGAGCCGTACGAGGCCGTGACGCTGGCCGAGGCACTGGCCAGCGCCTGTGCCGTACGGGATGCGGAGTTCTCGCGGGTCATCGGCCTGAGCTCGTTCCTCATCGACGGCGACCCGGTCGGCACCCGCCCGCACGGATCGGTACCGCTCCCCGAAGGCGGCACGGTGGAGGTCCTCCCGCCCTTCGCGGGTGGCTGATATCACACCGGAAGATCTCACTCTGCGGAGTGACAACGCAGTCCCGGCCCCCGGACTACTGTGGGTCGCCACGGGATCATGGCGCGTCAAGGCCCGCCCGGCCGCCGTGCCGGAGGCGCGGCCATCAAACAGGGAGGGACATGCGGAAGGTACTGGTGGTGCTGGCGATCCTGATCGTCGGGGGTCTCATCGCGGCCGACCGGATCGGCGTCACGGTGGCGCAGAACGAGATCGGTAAGCAGGTCGCGGCACAGTACAGCCTGCCCAAGCAGCCGGTCGTGAACATCCACGGCTTCCCATTCCTCACCCAGGCCATCGGCGGGACGTACGACCAGATCGACGTGAACATCGGTGAGTGGACCCAGCAGGGCATCACGGTGAGCCAGCTCAAGATCGAGCTGACCGGGGTGAACGCGCCGCTGGGCGACGTGGCCAGGGGTGACAGCTCCAACATCACCGCGAAGACCGCGACGGCCTCGGCCGTGATCCCCTACGCCGTCATCCAGCAGCGGGCTCCGCAGGGCATCACGAAGATCAGCGCGAACGGCTCCGACCTGCAGATCGAGGGGAAGGTCTCGGGCTTCGGGCTCACCGGCCCGATCACCGCGCTGGTCTCGGTCAAGGCCACCTCCAAGGGCATCGTGATCACGCCCCAGTCGGCGAACGGGGTCCCGCTGTCCCTCATCCAGGCCCCGCTGTCCTTCGTCGTGCCGGTGCAGAACCTGCCGGTGGGCTCGCGGATCAGCGACATCAAGGTCACCCCGGACGGGCTGCTCGTCGCGGCCACCACCAACGACGTGAAATTCTCCCAGCTTCCCAAAGCCTGACGCTGGCACTGGTGAACCACAGGGACGTGGTGTACGTGTCAGAGGCGTGGGGCCTACTGCGGATGAACGGTTGCTGCGTGCCTTGTACACAGAGCACGGCGGACCACTCCTGGGATACGTCCTCCGGCTCACCGGGGGCGATCGCCAGCATGCCGAGGACATCGTGCAGGAGACGCTCCTGCGCGCCTGGCGGCATCCCGAGGCGCTGACCGGGCGCCCGGTGCGGCCGTGGCTGTTCACGGTGGCCCGCAACCTCGTCGTCGACGCGCACCGGGCCCGGATGGCGCGGCCGCCCGAGGTCGGTGACGAGGGTCTCGCGGTGGTGGCCGGGTCCGACGACATCGACCGCGCGCTGGAGTCCTGGACGGTCGCCGAGGCGATGGCCGACCTGAGTCCCCAGCACCGCGCGGTCATCATCGAGACCTATTACCGGGGGAATTCGGTCGCCGAGGCGGCCGACGTCCTCGGTATACCGGCTGGAACGGTCAAATCCAGGACTTACTACGCCTTGCGGGCGTTGAAACTGGCATTGGAGGAGCGGGGGTTGGCGCCATGAACGGGTGCGCTGAGGTGAGGACGGCCCTGGGGGTCTACGTTCTCGGAGCGATCGAACCGGCCGAGCGGAGCCGGGTCGAGGCGCATCTGAGCGGCTGCCCGGCCTGCCGGGACGACCTGGCCTCGATGGCCGGGCTGCCCGCGCTCCTCAGCCGCGTCAGCGAACCCCAGATCGAGCACGTCGCCAGTGCCCCCGAGGAACTCCTCGAATCGCTGCTCGCCAAGGCCGCCGCGGACCGCCCACGGCAGCGCCGCCGGTGGGCCCCGTACGCGCTCGCGGCCTCGGTCGTGCTGATCGCGGGCATGCTGCTCGGCGCCCTGCTCGGCATTCCGGGTGGCGGTACGGGCCCGCAGGCGGGGCAGTCGCCGTCGCCGTCGCCGTCGATCAGTTCGACTCCCGCCCTGGAAACGGTCATGGCGATCGATCCGGTGACGCACGTCAAGGCCTCGATCACCATGGACCCCAGGCAGTGGGGCACCGGTCTGGCGATCAGTATCGCGGGAGCGCCGGCGGGTACCCACTGCAACCTCATCGTGGTCGACAGGCAGGGCAAGAAGGACTCGGCGGCGGGCTGGAAGATCGAATCCGAGGGGTACGGTGACTTCCACGGTTCGACCATGTTCCGGCGGGCGGACATCGTCTCCTTCCGGGTCGTCACCACCGACAACCGGACCCTCGTCACCGTCCCGGCGTGATCGGTCGTCCCGGCACGGAAGCTTTTCCCTATCCCATAGGTTGAGTAGGTCATGGTGGGTGGAATCGTCGCGGGCCTGGTGCTGATCGCGGCAACGCTGTTCGGCCTGGTGCGGCGCCGCCGCGACGGCGTGCTGCGCCCGGTCGCGGGCGCCTCGGTCCCGCTGCCTGGGAGTACGGCCCGTACCGGCGAGAGCACGTCCGCCGTGGTGCTCGATCTGAGGTCCATCGGGGCGCAGACGGGCTCACGGGCGACGCTGGTGCAGTTCTCGACCGCCTTCTGCGCGCCCTGCCGTGCCACCAAGCGGATCCTCAGCGAGGTCGCCGGCATGGTCGACGGGGTCGTCCATGTGGAGATCGACGCCGAGGCCCACCTGGAGCTCGTCCGCCGGTTCAACATCATGCGGACCCCGACCGTGCTCGTCCTGGACGGCGCCGGACGGGTCGTACAGAAGGCCGTCGGCCAGCCGCGCAAGGCCGACATCATCGCCGCACTCGGCCAGGCGATCCCCTCATGACGTCCTCTCCGGTGGCCGTTTCCAGCGTGCGGACCCCCGCTGAGCTGCGGCGCAGCCAGCTGTCACCGTCTCGTAAGGCGAGACGGAAGTGACATCGGGAGAGATCGCGCCTATATTCGGGATCGTGCGTTACCAGACGGAGCTCCTCACGAAGCGGCGCGCGGTTGACTTCTGCCGCGTCAGCACCGCACTCTGTCGCGCTGCCTGAGGCGTCGAGCCCGGCCATCGCCTCCTGGGGTCTCATCCCCGGAAAAGGCACCCCGAGTAACTCGGAACGCACTCTGCTCTCTTAGGAGCAACCCCATGCAGGTCGACCCGAGAGGGCAGCGCTTCGGCGCAACCATCACCACGGTCGTGCTGATCGTGGTGCTCACTACCGGAAGCTGGGTGCTGCTCGCGGCCCAGGCCCTGGTGTTCGCCGTAGGAACGATCTTCGGCCTGCGCCACGCCCCGTACGGGCTGATCTACAAGTCGCTGATCCGCCCGAGGATCGGCCCGCCGGCCGAGCTGGAGGACGAGGCCCCGCCCAGGTTCGCCCAGGGTGTGGGACTCGGCTTCGCGCTGGTCGGTACGGCCGGGTACGCCCTGGGGATCGGCTGGCTGGGGATCACCGCCACCGCCTTCGCACTGGCGGCGGCGTTCCTGAACGCGGCGTTCGGGTTCTGCCTCGGCTGCGAGATGTACTTGCTCATAAAGCGCGTTGGTCCCAACAAGAACCCTGAAAGGAAGGTTCCCGTATGAGCCGCTCCGATGTCCTGGTGGACGCCGCATTCGTCGAGGCACACCTGGACGACCCGGGCCTGGTTCTCGTCGAGGTCGACGAGGACGTGTCCGCCTACGACAAGGGCCACATCCGTGGTGCCGTGAAGATCGACTGGAAGAGCGAGCTGCAGGACCCGGTCCGCCGCGACTTCGTCGACAAGACCGGCTTCGAGCAGCTGCTGTCCGGCAAGGGCATCGCCAACGACGACCTGGTGATCCTGTACGGCGGCAACAACAACTGGTTCGCGGCCTACGCGTACTGGTACTTCAAGCTGTACGGCCACGGCAACGTCAAGCTGCTCGATGGCGGCCGCAAGAAGTGGGAGCTCGACTCCCGCGAACTGGTCGTCGACGTGCCCTCGCGTCCCTCCACGGACTACAAGGCGCAGGACCAGGACCTGTCCATCCGCGCCTTCCGTGACGAGGCCGTCGAGGCCATCGGCACCAAGAACCTCATTGACGTGCGCTCCCCGGACGAGTTCAGCGGCAAGCTGCTCGCCCCGGCGCACCTGCCGCAGGAGCAGGCGCAGCGTGCCGGTCACATCCCGACCGCGCGCAGCATCCCCTGGTCCAAGGCGGCCAACGACGACGGCACCTTCAAGTCCGACGACGAGCTCCGGCAGATCTACGCCGACGCCGGCGTCGACCTGAACAAGGCCACTGTCGCCTACTGCCGCATCGGCGAGCGTTCGTCGCACACCTGGTTCGCGCTCCGCGAGCTCCTTGGTCTGTCGGACGTGAAGAACTACGACGGCTCCTGGACGGAGTACGGCTCCCTCGTCGGTGTCCCGATCGAGCTCGGCGAGGCCAAGTAACCAAGATCCGGCGGGCAGGTGATCGGTTTCGTGCTGAAAGGCCGATCACCCGCCCGAGCCGGTCGTAGCCGGCAGTGACATACCCCGCCCAGGCGGGAAGAAGGAGAGACGAAAATGACTCAAGGCTGCGCAGCGCCCGCGCAGACGGCGCGCATCCCCGCGACCGTCGACCTTGCCAACGAAGCTGTCATCCAGGGCACCGTCACCCGTGACGGAGACCCGGTGTCCAGCGCCTACGCCCGCCTGCTCGACTCCACCGGTGAGTTCACCGGCGAGGTCGTCACCGGCGACGAGGGCATCTTCCGGTTCTTCGCCGCGCCCGGCGACTGGACCGTCCGGGTACTGGCCGCCGGTGGGGTGAGCGTCGACTTCACGATCACCGCCGCCATCGGCGAGGTCGCCGCCCTCGAGGTCGCGATCTGAGTTCCACCCTGTGCGAGAGCGCCCCGGCCACCCGGCCGGGGCGCTCTTTTTCGCGGGGCGCTGGTCTGCCTGTACGTCGTGTCCTGCCTGCGTACTTAGGCGGGCGCGGTCGGCTGCGCCCGCCCTGACGCCGTTCATCCCCAGGTCACGCCTGCCGGTTCCTTGATGGCGGTGTTGAGGCGGTTGAAGAAGTTCGTGGTGGCGATCCAGAGGATGAGAGCCGCGAGTTGCTGCTCGTCGTAGTGGTCGGCGACCCGGTCCCAGAGCTCGTCCGGTACGGCCTCGCCGCTGCGGTCGCTGAGGCGGGTCATCGTCTCGGCGAGTTCCAGGGCCGTACGCTCAGCGTCCGAGAAGTACGGCGCCTCCCGCCAGGCAGCGACCGCCCACAGCTTCTCCTCGCTCACCCCCGCCTTCCGGCCGCTCTTCCCACCCGCGTCCACGCAGGCGCTGCAGCCGTTGATCTGGCTGGCCCGCAGGTGCACCAGTTCCAGTGTCTCCTGCGGCACACCACCCTTGGACGTGGCCTTGTAGAGACTCTGGATGGCCGTCATCGCGTCAGGCAGGACCATCGCCGGGTTGGTCATACGCGCCTTCATTCGATACCTCCATGTCACACCGGCTGGTTCCGGTTCGTCACTGCAATGACGACACGGGACGGGAGGATGTGACCGGTGGACGAGAACGAATTTCTGGCGGACCGATTCGAGGCCTACCGCGGGCATCTCAAGGCGGTGGCCTACCGGATGCTCGGTTCGCTGAGCGAGGCCGACGATGCCGTACAGGAGGCGTGGCTGCGGCTCAGCCGTACCGACACCAGCGAGGTGGAGAACCTGGGTGGCTGGCTGACCACGGTCGTCGGACGGGTCTGTCTGGACATGCTCCGTTCGCGTACCTCCCGGCGTGAGGATCCGCTGGAGGCGCATCTGCCGGACCCGGTCATCAGCCCTGCGGGCGGGATCGAACCCGAGCAGGAGGCGCTGCTCGCCGACTCGGTCGGCCTGGCACTGCTGGTCGTACTGGAGTCCCTGGCACCGGCCGAACGGCTGGCATTCGTACTGCATGACATGTTCGCGGTGCCCTTCGAGGAGATCGCGCCAATGGTGGGGCGGACCCCTTCGGCTGCCCGGCAGCTCGCCAGCCGGGCCCGCCGACGCGTGCAGGGGACGGTTCCGGCCTCCGATCCCGACCTGACTCTTCAGCGCCAGGTCGCGGACGCCTTCCTGGCGGCCTCGCGGGGCGGCGACTTCGACGCGCTCGTGGCCGTACTGGACCCGGACGTGGTTCTGCGAGCCGACACCCCCGATGGCCTGCGTACCGTCCAGGGCGCGGCGACCGTGGCCGGGCAGGCGATCCTCTTCGGGCGGTCCAGCAGCGTCCCAACGCCCGTCTACGACACACTTCCCGCCCTGGTGAACGGAACTGCCGGACTCGTCAGCACGGCAGACGGCCAGCCGGTATCGGTCATGAGCTTCACCATCGCGGCCGGACGGATCGTCGGCATCGACATCATCGCCGACCCCGCCCGCCTCGCCCACCTCGACCTGACCATGCTGGAGAGCTGACGCTCGCACGGGCCGGAAACGGTGCGCACGTTGCCGACCCGTGCGAGTGGGAGGCCGTCGTGATCGCCACCGCGCTCGGACTTGAGGTGGGCTGAGGGGGCGGGCGCCGTTACGATCGTCGGCGATGCCTGGAATATCCCCGCTCGCGCTGCCGTGGGCGACGCTGAAGCTGGTCGCGCGGTTCGCGGTGCCGCTGGCGCTCTGGTACACCGCCGGTGAGTTCCTGCGATACGCGATCATGTACGGCGGGTACCGGCTCGGGCTGCACAACAGTGCCGTACCGATCGCCGCACTCAGCCTGATGGTGCTCGCCTCGCTCTGCACGGCGGTCGCGATGGTGCACAGTCTGCGCGACGGGCTGCCCGCCATCAAGGCGCACGAGGAGCACGGCACGCTGGCCCCCTGGGCCACCGACGACGAAGAGGGCATCGCCGACGTGGTCGGCCGGGCCGTACTCCCCTTCATGGTCTTCTACCTGGCGTGGGGCTGGTACAGCCGTGACGCCCACGACTTCGTGAGCGCAGCCGAGGCCCGGGGCTTCGCCGAAGGCGGCATCTCCGGGCAGCTCGCCGGGCAGAAGCTGCTCATCAACCTGCTCGGCGGTTCCAGGAACCTGTGGATCGCGATCGGGCTGTCCGTCGTGTTCTTCGGCGCCAAGGTCATCGTCGAACGCTTCATCCAGGAACGCGCGCCCCGCGCGGGTGGTCTGCTGGCCGCCTACTGCGAGGTCAACTGGACGCTCTACGGCATCTTCACCGTCGACGTGCTGCGTGGCGACGTGGGCGCCTGGGTCACCGGGCGCGTGGCGTGGCACTGGCTGCACGTGCCGCTCGGCCCGATCGTCACGTTCTGGCCGTTGTTCAAGGTCGCGATCCTCGGCTCGCTGGTCTGGCTGGTCATCGCCGGGGTGATCCTGGGGGTGGACTCCGACGAGGGGAGGGCCATGGGTGACGGCCGGATCGGCCGGGGCCTCGCCGTGGTCAGCGGCCTGCACCATGAGCACTCGCCGCAAGAGGTGCTCACCCGGGGCTTTCGCGACAAGTGGCTGCCCACCTGGTACGGGATGAGGCTGGTGCGCAGGGCCGGCCTTGTCCTCTTCGGCACGTTCTGCGTCCTCTACACGGGACTGGACGTGGGCGAGTCGGTGGCCCGGCGCAGCGTCTACGTCCTGATCGGCCCGCATCCGATCGCCTGGTGGGTGCCGATGGTGCACGTCGTCGGCTTCGCTGTCGCCCTGGTCTTCCAGCTGCTGCGGATCTGCCTGCTGGCCGCCGCGTTCAACCTCGTCGTCGGCCGGGTCACCGCAGGCAGGGCGGCCGGTGCCGGTGGCCGGCACGCGACCGGTCCCCTGAGCGCGATCAGTGTGGTCAGTGCGCGAAACGCAGCACCGGAACCGCACCCGGGCCAGGTATCGAGGACAGCAGTTCCAGCACCGTCCCCGTGAGCCGGTCTTGCGGCACGGTGAAGGTCACCTTGACGCGCGAGGAACGGCCGGGCGCCAGCTCCGCGGGGATGTCGGCGACCCCGGTCCAGACGTGGCCGCCGGCGTCGCCCAGCCGGAACACCAGGCTGAAGCCGGTGGTCTCCTTGACGCCCTGTGCGTCCAGCGGCCTGGTCTCCAGGTCGAGGGTCAGCTCCGCCGCGCCGGGCGACTGCAGCGACGCGGGGGTGTCCTTCTCCCGGCCGAGGAGCCGCCACGCCGCGTGCCCGAGCGTCCCGTACGCGCCGGGCGCTGCGAGCGTGACCCGGTCGGGCGGTTTGAAGTTCGTGCGCACGTGGTTCTCGTCGTCGTACCACTGCAGGCCGAGGAACCCGGTCATCAGGAACACCAGGACCGTGGCCTCGACGGACCGCCTCGCGGCGACACTGTTCTTGCCCATCCAGCTCACCCGGCCCTGAGGTCGTAGTGCTCGACGGGATGCGCGAGCAGCCCGGCGCTCTTCACGGAGGTGAGCGCCAGGTCGATGTCGGTCTCGGCGGACAGCTGCGTGAGCAGCCCCGCCTCGCCCACCACCAGGTGGGCGTCCGCGAGGCGGTCCTTCGGGATCTCGAAGCTCACCACGACCTTGCGCCAGATCAGCGGATCGAAGCTGCCGGGATCGCCGGCGATGACATGCCCGTTGCCGGTGAAGGTGTCGCCGCCGCTCTCCAGGCGCACCTGGCTCATGGCGTACGGCTTGAGCTCGCCCATCGCGGCAAGGTGCACGATGACGAAGACACCGGCGGTGGTGACGTCCTTGGCGCCCAGGTCCCCGGCCAGCGAACCCGCCACCTCCACCCGGTCCACCCTGACGCTGAACACCCGGTTGGCCACGGCCGTGCCGATTGTTCCGTGGCTGCGGATCGGGTCCATGTCGTGGGCGTCGACGTGCGGCTTCAGATCGTTCAGCCACATCGCCAGGCAGAGCAGCACCACGCCGGTGACCAGTGCGGCCAGCCGCTTCACTACGGTCACGAGGCGGCCACCGGGACGGTGACCTCGGCCATGGGGGAGGTGCCCTTCTTCTCCACGGTCCAGTTGTACTTCTGGTCGCTGAACCCGACGTCGTACTTCCACAGCCAGAGCGCGACCGTCATCTTCCGCGGGGTGGTCGCCGGGCCGAGGGTCCAGGCCAGCTCCACGTCCACCGGCAGACCCGGCTGCAGGAGGCCGGTCTTGCCGCCGCCGGAGCTTCCGGTGATGGTGGCCACGTCGAGGTAGGTGCCCGGCTTCGGCTCACCGGCGATCCCGTCGGTGAGGCCGCCGTCCAGGTAGGCGGTGTCGGTCCCGTTGTTGGCGACCTTCAGCCGCACGACCAGAGAGCGCTTGGCGGGCTGGCCGAAGCCACCATTGACCAGCGCGATCCCGGCCGACACGAAGGTGACCGTGAAGCGCCCCTGGTTCACCTTGGCGGCCGGCCCGAGCTGCTGCGGCCCGTTCGGCGCGGCCTTGAGCCCGCCGAACGCGGCTGTGGCCGCGATGGCCAGGCCCAGTGCGGACAGCGTTACGAAGGTCCGGAGCAAGCGCCGCTTCGGCGCCTCGGGCCCCTCTTCGGCCTCTTCGGCAACGGGCTCGTCCACGGCCGAGATCGTACCGGTATGCCGGATCCTCTCAACAATCACTTCGTCTCCGAGCCGATTCTTGTGGGGATCGAATGCGCGGGGATAGGGCCGGCTGCTCCGTGGGTATTGGTATCCGTCTGAGCGCCTTCAGTGCGATCATTGGTGAGTTGTCTGTGAACGTACGGTCGTCCGCGAACGGAGCTGCCGGATGAGTGACCAGCGAACGCGTATCGACACCCTGCTCAACCACAGTGTCCCGGCCCCGGAACCCGATGCCTCCGTCTACGTCGACGGGCGGCTGGTGCAACCGGACGCGACCGGTTCTACCGCCTTCGACCTGACTCCGGCCGGCGTCGTCGCGCAGCCCGCCACGCGGCCGGGAACCACCGTTCCGGCGAGCTCCGCACCACCGCCGGGGACCGGTTCGCACGTACCGGCCGGGCGGCTACAGGGCCCTGCTCACCGGCACCCGCAGCACACCGGCTCGCAGTCCCCGCCCGTCGACCACATCAAGGGGCTCGGCAAGCACCCCGCCCAGATCGACGTCACCGATCCGAGCGGCAAACAGCACGTCCCGTACACCGTGCACAAGAACAAGGACGGCAGCCTCGACGTCACCGTCCCCAAGGGCCCCGGTCATCCACATGCCACGACGATCCACGTCCCGCCCGGCAAGCATGTGAACCTGGACCTCTCACAGGACAAGAACGGGCACGTCAAGGTACACACCACTCCGGCCAAGCCGACACCGCCGGGGACCAAGCCCAAGGCACCGCCGGGGACCAAGCCCACGGCGCCGAACCAGCCCCCCGGGGCCAAGGCTCCCGCGACGCCGACGACGCCAAGCGCCGGTGGCCCACCCTCAGGTGGCGGTGGCTCACCGTCTGGTGGCGGTGGTTCCCCGGCTGGAGGTGGGCCGACGTCGGCCGCACCGACTCAGCAGGCACCCGGCGGCGACAACCAGACGAGGATCGCGGACCAGACGGCGATGAAGCAACTGGGCGACCAGATCGAACAGCAGCCCGGTCAGAAGATGAAGGACGCCAGCGACAAGACCGCGCAGATAGACGTGGGCTTCCCGAGTTTCGGCGTCCTCGGCTCTCCGCTGAACTCGACTCACGATCAGGTCCGCCAGTCAGCAACGCAGTACCTCTCACAGGGCCATGACCAGCTCACGCAGTGGAAGACCGCACTGCACAGCGGCGCTCAGACCTGGAACGGCGCCGATACCAGCAGCACGATACAGACGCCCTGACGACTGAACCTGGAGTTGGAACATGGACGTACGGGACTATGGCCAGCTCATGGGCTGGACTGCGCTGGGCGAAGCGATCTTCGCGTCCTGCGTCATTCCTGCGACCCTGATGGTCGTGATCGAGATCGGGCTCCTCATCTCCAATCCGGGTGGGATGGCCGGAGCGGCCAAGGAATGGAAGGACGTGGCCACCCAGGTCGAGTCCTTGAAGAACGAACTTGAGACGCTGGCGAATGGTGTACCGCCGGAGAAGTGGCAGGGCCAGGACCGTCAGACGTTCGGCGCGGCGCTGACGAAGTACAAGGAGGAGCTCACCAAGGCACATGACTTCCACGGCTATGTCGGCGACATGCTGGACATCGTGTCGTGGGTCTTCTTCGCGCTGGCCGCCGCGGCCCTGACCTTTGCGACGATCCTGGCGGTGAACGCCGCGCTCATTCTTCTCGCCGGGGGGAGCATCATCGGTATTCTCGGCATACCGTTCCTGGAAGCCGAGGCGAACACGGTGGCCACGTGGATCACCACGATGATCTCGACGATGAGCTTGAGCACGAAGGTCCTGATCGGCGCAGTGATGGCCATCATCGCCGCCGGCTCGCTGTCCAGCATGCCGTTGCAGCAGAAGCTGATGAATCCGAACGGCAATGGCCCGGTGATGTTCCAGCAGGCCACGCTCACGATGGGCACCCCGGCGCTCCCGGCGAACCTGACCACGCCCGCACCGACCCCCTGAGCGCCGTTACAAGCCCATCCGCTTGCGGATCTTCTCCAGTTCGGCCATGCCGTCCGTCATCACCCGGTTGAAGGCGTCCTGGGCCTCCTCTGCCTTGGCCATGGCGGCATCCTTGTCGAGCGCAGACTCGTGGTCGGGAAACGCCTCCGTCATGATGGCACGCATCTTCTGCTGCAAGTCTGCGCTGGCGTCCTGGATGACCTGCTTGACGGTGGCGGCCAGATCTTGGGAACCCCGGGCCAGGGCGCGGGGTTTGATCTCCAGTTCGGTCAGGCCACCAGACGGTGTGAAGGTGGCGGACACGAGTCCGGTCTCGTCTGCGGCCTGCCCGACGAGTTCCGCCATCGAGGCCTGCATCTCCTGGATACGGGCCTGGCGTCCTTGGGCGTCCCTCAGCACCTTCTCGACATCAATGTTCGCAAAGTCTCCGAAACCATTCACATCGTGATCCTCTCAGAAGACCAGAGAGATCAGCCAGCCACTTCAGGCGGCCCAGGAGATCAGCAGGCCGAGCGGAGGAGCCAGGAAGGCGGACGCGATGATGATGCCGCCGCCGGCCTGTACTCGGGGGCCCCAACGTGATCCGGGGGCCGAGCCGAACGTGACCACGGCGGCCCCCACCAGGAACAGGAAGAAACCGAGGTAGATCAGCCAGGTCTGCCCGCCGGGCCGATAGGCCGTGTGCGAGCCGTCCGGGAGCCGGATCTGGAAGGTCTCGCCGGGGGCCCACCCGCCCACGTGGTCGATGTCGAGATAGACCCCGGCGGTCGTGGTACGGCCGGCCGTGAAGGTGCCGGTGCAGGTCATCGTCGGCGGATCACCCCCGCCGCCGTGATTCGTCACACACCTGGTGACCGTGAGCGTTCCGCGAACACCGGGCCGTCCCCACGGTCCGTCCAGAGCGTGGACGGTGTAGTAGGCGAGCCACCCGGCCAGGACGAGCAGCAGCGTCCCCCCGGCCACCGCGGCGGCCTGCCGTGCGCCCGGGCGGACGGTCATGGCCCCGACCCCGGTGATGCAGGCGTCCACGCCGACAGAGGCCAGGTTCCGTCGCTTCTGGAGCGGCCGGAGAACACCGGACCCTGGTCAGGATTCTTGAATATCCGGAGTCCATGGAAAATGAGCTTGTCGGTCTGTTGCTGCCAGCCGAAGCCCTTCCACGGGACGTTCCCGCCCTCCAGGTTGTAGACGACGGAGTAGATCTCAGAGCTCATCATCCGTCCGCCGAAATTCGCGACCCTGGTACCCCAGTTCCCCGGTAGGTTACCGAGACCGGGGACCTTGTTCGCCAGGGCGGTGGTCTTACCGAGCGACAGGTCGAAGACCATGTTGGCGCCGAAGTTCTTGCCGAGCTGTGCGAAGTTGGTGCCGACATTGAACGGGTCGAAGCCGATGGCCTGCTTGCCGGTATTGTCGATGGGGCGGATGGCGTTGCCGATGTTGAAGATGGCGAGCTGGGACACTTGTATCGCGATAGCGTACGCGGCGCTGTCGATCAGGGATTCGATCAGCAACTGGACGAGCTTCAGCGCGGCTTGATTGACGATCTTCGTCGCCCAGTAGCCTTTCCACCTTTCGGCGAGGATCTCGGAGTATCCAGTGACCCAGCCCCACGCGAGGGTGATGAGGATCCCCGCCCACGTCGTGAGGGCGATCAGGATCATCGCCTCGGTGACGTCGTCGAGTAGCTTGGCGTAGGCGTCGCAGACGTCCGCCACCCGATTGCAGTACGCCACCAGTTCCTCGGGGTACGGGGCGAGGTCCTTCGTCCAGAAGGTCTGGAAAGCATCGATCTGGTCGCCGGAGTTCTTGTTCCACACATCGGCGGCGACCGGGCCGGTGGTCTTGATGCTGGAGTCGATGTCCTTGGCGAGTTGCCGCCAGATCCCCGCAGCCTGCCGGGTCTTGCCGGAGTCGCCCGTGGGGAGCGTGGCCCCCCCGATCCATTCCAGGATCCCCTCGACCATCCCGAGTGCGCTCACTTGGGGATCTGGGGGAGTGTGACAATCGAGTTCCAGTTGGCGACGTCGACGTGGTCGGCCATTTGCCCGAGACGGTCTGCGATCCCGTGGTAGCCGGAGATGATGGCCTTGGTGTCAGTGGAGACGTTGTCGTGCTCCACGTGATAGCCCGGCTTACCGTGGTCGCCGTTGTAGAACGTGGTGCCGTAGCCATCGTCGCCCCAGAAGTTGCCGAGAGCGTTCAGCGCGCTGATCGCGGTGGTCAGCTTGGTGTTGAGGTCGTCGCCGGCCTTGTTGAGCTTGACCGCCTGGGCGCGAAGCTCTGCCGGGTCGACGTTCATCGGCTTCTTGGGGGGCATGACGACTCCTTGGGTCTGCGAGTTCTCTGAGCTGGGGGGCCGGGTCAATCCCGCGGCTGGTTCATCTCTCTGTAGTCCGCGAACAGCTGCGCCGCGTCGAGCTGGGGCATCAGCGCCTGGACCCGGTTGGCGATCTCCTCCTGCAGCACCAAGGAGGCGTTGTTCACCATTTCCACGATCTTCTCGGAGAGAGTTTCGACATCGAGCCGTTTGACCCGCGGGTCGAGGCGGAGAGAGCGCAGGCGACCGGGCGGGCCGACGGTCAGGTGAATCAGGTTGTCCTCGCTGTGAGCTTCGACCGTGGCGTTCTCGATCTCTTCCTGCACCCGGTGCGCCTCGTCCAGCTCCGCGGTGATATCGCGCATGGCGCTGTCGAGGAAATCTCTCGCAAGATCCATAGTCGGATCGTACGATCTTAAAGTCCTATTCGGCCATGCTTCGTGGGAAGTTAACCGGACTGTCACGGATCCTGGTCGGTAGGCGGCTGTTGGTGCGCTCACCAGAGCATCGGTAGGGTCGGTGGTCGCGGCGCATCGGGCTGAGAGTGTGGTGAGCGACTGTGGCTGCTCCGGGCATCATCGCCAGGGTCGTCGAGCATCTGTTCCGTGAGGTCGGCGGGGATGTCGCCAAGGACTTCGCGAAGGATGCCTCCAAGGACTTTGCGAAGGACACCGCGAAGGACTCGCGGAAGATGGCGGATCGGGTCCTGACCAAGGACCCGATCGACGTCGCCACCGGAGAGGTGACCCTCCAGCAGACCGATGTCGAGCTGGCGGGCCTGCTGCCGCTCGTCCTGGCACGTACGCACCTGTCGTCCTACCGATCGGGGCGCTTCTTCGGAACGTCCTGGGCCTCCACGCTGGACCAGCGGCTCGATGTCGGCTCGCAAGGGATCTCGTTCGCGGCAGCCGATGGCATGGTGCTCGCCTATCCGCACCCTCGGACGGCCGAATCGGTGCTCCCCGAACGGGGCCCGCGCTGGCCGCTGACCCGGCTTCCGGATGGCGGTTACACGATCACCGACCCGCAGACCGGCCGTGTCCTGCATTTCCGTGCGGAGTTCAGCGGCACACTGCCGCTCACCGCGATCAGCGATCGCAACGGAAACCGGATGGAACTGGTCCGCGACCAGGCCGGGGTGCCCACCGAGGTTCGGCACACCGGCGGCTACCGGATCGTCCTCGATTCCAGTGCGGGCCGGATCGTCGCGCTGCGGCTGCCGGCCGCCAGTGGACCGGAGACGCTGATCCGCTATGGCTACGACGATGCCGGAAACCTGACGGAGGTCGTCAACTCGTCGGGGAGTCCGCTGCGTTTCGAATACGACGCCGATGCGCGGCTGATCGGCTGGTCGGACCGGAACGGCTTCTGGTACCGGTACGAGTACGACGCGCACGGCCGGGGGATCCGCGGATCAGGCTCCGGCGGCTTCCTGAACGCCTCGCTGTCGTACGACTCCTACGGCCGGAAGACGACCGTCACCGATTCGCTCGGCGCCACCACCGTCTACCACTTCAACACGGCCTACCAGGTCGTCGCCGAGACGGACCCGCTGGGCCGCACCACCTACCGGGAGTGGGACCCGCACCAGCGGCTGCTCTCGCAGACCGACCCGCTGAATCGGACCACCCGCTACGACTACGACGCCGCCGGCAACCTCATCGCGGTCGACCTTCCCGGCGGCCGGGGGTTCACCGTCGAGTACAACGAGCTCAACCTGCCGACGCGGGTGGTCGAGGCCGATGGTGCGTGCTGGCATCGGGAGTACGACCAGCGCGGCAACCTGATCGCGGTGACCGATCCACTCGGTGCCGTATCGAGGTGCGCCTACGACGGGCGTGGTGCGGCGGTGGCGGTGACGGACGCGCTCGGCGCCACCACGCTCTTTGAGGCGGATGCGGCGGGACAACCGGTGGCGGTCACCGATCCGCTCGGCGCGACGACTCGCTGCTCCTATGACGCGCTCGGCCGGCTGACGGCGGCGATCGACGCGGTGGGTGGCGTCACCCGCTATTACTGGACGGTCGAGGGCAGGCTGCTGTCGAGGGTGCTGCCCGGCGGCGCCACCGACCGGTGGTCCTACGACGACGAGGGCAACCCAGTCACTCACATCGACGCGCTCGGCCGGGCGACCCGCACGGAGTACGGCCCCTTCGACGTGGCGCTGGCCAGAACGGGACCGGACGGCGCGCGGCTGGAGTTCGGATACGACACCGAACTGCGGCTGACCACGGTCACCAACCCGCAGGGACTGGTGTGGCAGTACGGCTACGACGAGGCGGGCAACCTGCTTCGGGAGATCGACTTCAACGGCCGGGTGCTGCTGTACGGCTATGACGCGGCCGGGCAACTGGTCAAGCGGATCGACGGTGCGGGGCAGACCGTTCACTACCTGCGTGACGTGTCGGGAAACGTGGTCGAGGAGCGTGGTGCCGACCGGGTCGTGTCGTACTCCTATGACCTGGGCGGGCGTGTGGTCCGGGCCGTCAACGCCGATGCCGACGTGCGGATCGAACGGGACCCGCTGGGCAGAGTGGTGGCGGAGAGTTGCAACGGCCTCTCGCTCTCCTCCGCGTTCGATCCGCTAGGCCGCCGCGTTCGGCGTCGCACGGCGTCCGGCGCGGAATCGGAATGGGAGTACGACAGGGCGAGCCGTCCGGTCGCGGTGCGGACCGCTGGACGATCTCTGGAATTCGAGTACGACGCGGCAGGTCGCGAAGTGCGGCGCACGCTGGGCGCGGGCGCCGCGCTCGACCAGGAATGGGATGCAGATCATCGGCTCCGCAGGCAGTCGGTCCGGCACCCGGCCGGGGAGGTGTCGCAGCGGAGAACGTACGCGTATGCGGCGGACGGGAACGTCGTCGGCATCGACGACCAACTGGGCGGCTCACGCAGATTCGATCTGGATGCCGCCGGACGGGTGACTGCCGTCGACGCTGAGGACTGGACTGAGCGGTACGCCTACGATACGGCCGGCAACCTCACACAGGCCTCCTGGCCCTTGGACGGAGATGTCGGCGGAAATCGGGAGTACGCCGGAACGCTGATCCGGAGAGCGGGCCGGATCTCTTACCGGCACGACCCGCAGGGCCGACTGGTACTACGCCGTCACGTCACTCTCTCGGGGAACCGGCGTGACTGGCGGTACGAGTGGGACGCCGATGACCGGATGGTGGCGGTGACGACGCCGAGCGGAGAGGTGTGGCGGTATCGGTACGACGCGTTCGGCCGGCGGATCGCCAAGCAACGCCTCGGGCCGGACGGGTCGGCGGTCGAAGAGGTCGACTTCAGCTGGGATGGGCTGGTTCTGGCCGAGCAGATCCACATAGGTTCGCCCGGAGCCGAACTCAGGGCCACCACATGGGACTACACGCCGGGCACGTTCCGGCCGATCGCTCAAGCACGCAGGTCCGCGCTCCGGGACGCTCCGCAGGAATGGATCGATGACCATTTCCACGCGATCGTCACGGACCTCGTCGGCACCCCGGCAGAACTGGTCGATCCTGCTGGGGTGATAGGTTGGCACTCCAACACCAGCCTGTGGGGCAGCGAACTTCCCGGGCCTGCGGAGGCCGCCTACTGCCCGCTACGGTTTCCGGGTCAGTTCCACGACGACGAGACGGGTCTGGCGTACAATTTCAAGCGCTACTACGACCCGGCCATAGGGGAGTACTGCAGTGCTGATGCGCTGGGTTTGGCGGCAGGGCTGGATCTCCATTCCTATGTGCCAAATCCGATGGTATGGACCGACTGCCTTGGCCTCGCGCCGTATGCGATCGGCACGGTCGCCATTGATGCCGGCACCGGACGCGCGCTGTCATCCTGGCGGCAGGATGTCGCCAGGCGGCTCAACGCACAGATCGGCGGCCGGTCCATCGTGATGCCACAGACCGCCGCGAACGAATTCCTGAATGCTGTCCAGCGCTTGGCGGGACCGGAAGAAAAGGCGCTTGCCGACGATCTGATGAAGAGGGTCACCATTGTTGCGGACGACCCGAGCGCGCGTGCCATGGCCCTGAATATCACAAAGAAGGTCGGTGCGAACGATATCGTCATATTCGGCACCGCCGACAAACTCGGTGTCCAGATCTTCACCGCGGACTTCAAATTCCTAAGAGGGGCGGATGCGCAAGGTGTACTGTTCGATGCAATCGTCCATCCTTCGATATCTTTTCTTGGAATATGATGAGCAGCCTGCCGCCACCTCTTCGTGAGGTTCTGGACATCCTGGCGATCGCTTACCCGGTAGGCATAGGGGCTGACGAATACTACCCGGTCCTGCTCGCCCTCTATGGCGATATGAGCGATGAGAATCTGGCCAAGGTCGTAGCGACCTTCATTCAGGGTGAGGATGTTGTAGTGAGCAACGATATCGCGCGAGCGATCTCGATGCGGACTTCCCTTCGGTCGGCCACCGAGCGAGCCACGAATCGCCTGCTCGATGCGGGATGGAAGCCGGATGAGGATGACCAATCGTAATCATGACTTCGCGAAGGCCGCCCAGGCTCTGATGGCCGAGCTGAACGACCTGGACGGCAGGCTGACTGCGAAGCTCGGCCAGTGGGACGCTGAGGTCCAGCAGGCGTACTGGCGCATCCAGGCGGAGTGGAACGCCGCCGCGCACGACATGCAGACCATCGTGACCCGGTTGGTTCGTATGCCCTAAAGTCATCCTTCGTGCCATGAAAGGTCCGAGGAGGAAGCGGCCATGGGTGGGGGCAGAAGGGCGCTGCCGGCCGTGCTGGCCAGTCTGGCGCTCACGGCCATCGCAGTCGCCCCGATGACCGGTAGTTCCCGGGCAAGCGTTACGGCCGTACCGACGGTGAAGCCGACGAAGCCTACGCACACCCCGAAGCCGACCCACACCCCGACTCCGAAGCCGAAGCCGAAGCCGAAGCCGAGCGTGACTCCGAAGCCGTCGCCGGTGCAGTGCAACCTCCCGACCGGCCTGCCCGCCTCCGCGATGACCGGCGAGCCATGGGCGCAGCAGAGGCTCAACTTCACCGAGGTGTGGCCGCTGACCAAGGGCGGCGGTGTCAAGGTGGCGGTGGTCGACAGCGGGGTCGACTCAGCGAACTCCCAGTTGCCCAGCGTCGAGTCCTACGACGAGACCCACACCGACAAGCGCGACTGCGTCGGGCACGGCACCGAGATCGCCGGCATCATCGCGGCACAGGACCTGCGCAAACAGAGCGTGCCCTTCCTGGGAGTCGCACCGGGTGTTCACCTGATGTCGTTCAAGATGGCCGTCTCCAGCGACAACAACGACACCCGCCTGCTGGCCAAGGGAATCCACGACGCCGCCGACGACGGGGCGCTGGTCATCAACGTCTCGTCGCAGTCGCCGAACGATCCATCCCTGCGAGACGCGGTCCTGTACGCCCAGGGCAAGGGAGCGTTGATCGTAGCCGCGGCCGGCAACACGGACCCGCAGAAGAAGGACGCCGAACAGGCGCTCTATCCGGCAAGCTATCCCGGCGTTATCTCAGTCGGAGCCGTCGATCAGAGCGGTAAGGTCGCGGACTACTCCAACGCCAAGTCGGACGTGTCCGTCGTCGCTCCGGGCAGCAACATCGTCAGCACCTGGCCGGGCGGGGGCTACAAGTCCGATCAGGGCACCAGCTTCTCGGCGCCGTACGTCACGGGCACGGCCGCGTTGGTGCGTGCGTACCATCCGGAGCTGACCCCAGAACAGGTCAAGCATCGCATCGAGGTCACCGCCGACGGTGGGACGACGGCCGGCACCGGCCACGGGATGATCAACCCACTTCTCGCCGTGACCGCGGTACTGCCGGAGGAGAGCGGGCGGACGCCCGGCCTGCTCAAGGCAGGCCCGGTGGCCATCTCGAGGCCTCGTCCTGGGGATCACTTCACCCGGACCCTGGCCGCCTCTGTCGTTGGAGGAGCACTCCTGGTCGCCGGTGCGATCGGCGCTGGGGGCCTGATCGTCCCTGCCGGCCGCCGCCGCGGCTGGCGGCCAGGGCGACGCACACCGCCGCCGGATCCCACCGCCTCCTGACCGGCGAGTTCAGCGGTCGTTCTCGACGTGAGCGGTCTGGATGAGGCGCGTTCCAGTACGGCGGTCGACCATGTAGCCGCGCCCGGACGGGAGCTTGTGCGGCTTGACGTCACCCAGCAGCACACCCTCGTCCTTGGTCCCGGACATCACGAGGCCCGGCGATCCCATCTCCTTGATGCGCTGGATGACCGGGTCGAACATGGCCCGGCCGGCACCGCCCATCGAACGGGAGACGATCACGTGCAGACCGATGTCGCGGGCCTGCGGGAGCAGTTCGGTCAGAATACGGAGCGGGTTCTCCGAGGTGGCGACCATCTCGTAGTCATCGATGATCAGGTACAGGTCCGGGCCCTTCCACCAAGAGCGGTTCCGGAGCTGGTCAGGCGTCAGGTCCGACGGGGGCAGCCGGCTGGTCAGCGCGGCGTGGATGTCCTTCACCAGGGTCTGGGCGGCGGTCGAGGACGCGGCGAAACCGATGCGGTGTTCGGTGTCGGCCGTGTCGAGGAGCGCCCGCCGGTAGTCGATGAAGATCATCCGAGCTTGGTCCGCGGTGTAGCGCTCGACAATGCTGTTGGCGACGATACGCAGCAGGTTGGACTTCCCGCATTCCGAGTCACCGAAGACCATGAAGTGCGGGTCGTGCGTGAAGTCGAGGTACACCGGGGACAGGGTGTCCTCGTCGATCCCGATCGGCACGCGCAGCCCGGTCTCGGACGCGGGCGGCAGCTCGGCGAAGGGCAGCACGTCCGGCAGCATCCGCACGGTGGGCGCGGTCGGCCCATGCCAGGAGTCCCCGATGGCCTGTACGAGCTTTCCGACCCCCTCGGTCAGGCTGGCCGGGGACTTGTCGCCGTCCGCCCGCGGCAGGACTGCCAGGAAGTGCAGGCCGTCGGGGGTGAGGCCCCGCCCGGGCCGGCCGGCCGGCACGTGGTCCGCCCTCTTCCGGTCGATCTCCGACTCGAACGGGTCGCCGAGCTTCAGCTCCAGCTTGGTCCCGAGCAGGTCGCGGACGCCGGTGCGGAACTCCGTCCACTTGTTGCTCGAGGCGATGACGTGCACACCGTAGCCAAGGCCGCGAGCCGCGAGCTGGGTGATGGTGCTCTCGAGCATCTCGTAGTCCTGGCGCAGCGTGAGCCAGTTGTCGACCACGACGAACACGTCTCCGTAGCCGTCGCCGGGAAACTCGCCTGACGCGCGGCGCAGGCGGTAGGTGGCCATCGAGTCGATGCCCCGCTCGGCGAACTCACGCTCTCGCCGTTCAAGGAGCTGGGTGACCTCGGCGATCGTACGACGTACCCGGTCGGCGTCAAGTCGGCTGGCGACGCCGCCGATGTGCGGCAGGTGGGAGATGGCGCCGAGCGTGCCGCCACCGAAGTCGAGGCAGTAGAACTGCACCTCCTGTGGTGTGTGCAGGAGCGCCAGGGACAGGATCAGCGTGCGCAGGATCGTTGACTTGCCGGTCTGCGGCCCGCCGGCGATGCCGACGTGGCCCGCGGCGCCGGCCAGATCGACCCAGTACGGATCGCGTCGCTGTTCGAACGGCTTGTCAACGATGCCCACGACGGCCATCAGCCTGCCGCGGCCCTCCCAGCCGGGAGTGGTCAGGCCCTGGCCGGGAGCCTCCGTCAGCGGCGGGAGCAGGTCGCCGAGCGTGTCCGCTACGTCCAGCGGCGGCAGCCAGATCTGGTGCGGCGGCGGACCGTGGCCCTCCAGCTGCCGTACGACGATGTCGAAGAGGGCATCCTGGCTCCGCTGCTCCTCGGGCGCGGTCTCCGGTTCCTCGATCAGTTGCGGCGGGATGTAGGCCGCGCCGTACGGCACGATCTGCCGCACGATCTTGCTCATTCCGTCGCCGGACAGCACCTCGGCCTCGACCGGCCCGGAGACATACGCCGCCTTGAACCGGATCATCGACTCGGTGCCGATCTTCAGGTACCCGTTGCCGGGGGCCTGCGGCAGCTCGTACGCGTCCGGGACTCCCAGGACGACTCGCGACTCCATCGCCGAGAAGGTGCGCAGGCCGATCCGGTACGACAGGTGAGTGTCCAGGCCGCGCAGCTTGCCCTCTTCCAGACGCTGCGAGGCGAGCAGCAGGTGAACGCCGAGCGATCGGCCCAACCGGCCGATCATCACGAAAAGCTCGGCGAAATCCGGCTTGGCCGACAACAGCTCGGAGAACTCGTCGAGTACGAGGAACAGCGTCGGCATCGGCACCAGCGCAGCGCCCTCCATGCGCGCCTTCTCGTAGTCGCGCAGCGAGGCGTAGTTGCCCTGGGCGCGCAGGAACTCCTGGCGGCGCACCATCTCGCCGTGCAGCGCGTCGTACATCCGGTCGACCAGCGGCAGTTCGTCCTCCAGGTTGGTGATGACCGCGGCGACATGCTGCAGCCCGTCCATACCGAGGAACGTCGCGCCGCCCTTGAAGTCGACCAGCACGAAATTGAGGATCTCCGACGAGTGCGTCATCGCCAGGCCGAGCACAAGCGTGCGCAGCAGTTCGGACTTGCCGGAACCGGTCGCGCCGATGCACAGGCCGTGCGGGCCGGAACCGCCCTGCGCCGCCTCCTTGATGTCCAGGTCGACCGGCCGGCCGTCGGCGTCGATGCCGATCGGCACCCGGTACCGGTTGCGCTGGGCACGTGGCCGCCACACCGTGGCAGGGTCGACGTTGTACGGATCCTGTACGCCGAGCAGCGACGTCAGGGTCAGGTTCGCGGCCAGCGCGTCCTCTTCAGGGCTGGTGGCCGAGCTCGCCCGGAGCGGCGCGAGCTGGCGGGCGATGGCCTCCGCCTGCCGCAGCGACAGGGCGTCGGGTTTGCCGATCGGGGTCGGCACGTCCTTACCGGTACGGTCACGGCGGAGCATGTCGACACGCCCGGCCGTGAGGTTCAGACGCAGCATCGTGGCCTCGGCGGTCGCTTCCACGGCACCGGTCAGGTCGATGACGCACACCCCGCCGATGCCGTCGGCGGCGATCTGTGAGTCGTACGACGCCTGACCGCCGTCCACGATCACCACGTGGTACGGCATGCCGGCGTTCAGACCGGGGGAGAACCTGGGCCGGTCCTTGATCTCGGCACCGAGCAGGGCCTCCAGTTCCGACAGGGTGCTGGTGAGCAGGCGAACCTGGCCTGCGGCGTCGTGCTCGGTCGGGTGCAGCGCATGCGGAAGCCACTTGACCCACTGCCACCAGGCCATCCGCTCCTCGGACGCGCACACCGTGATGCGTACGTCGTCCGGAGAGTGGAAGGCGGTGATCTGGGCGATCATCGCGCGGACCATGCCGTACACGGCGTCCGGGTCTCCGGTCGGGTAGATGCGGGCGAAGGAGGACAGCGAGATCGCGACCGGTAGGTCGGGCACGGTGGAGTGCGTACGGATGAACCGGCGAAGGGCCCCGGCACTCATCGGCTCGAGATCCTCGACCGGCTTGGTCTCGGGGGTGATGAGCTGTACCGCCAGCCGCTGAACGCCGGTACCGATTCGTACCTGGCCGAAGTCGGGGTCACCAGGCCGCCGCTCCCAGATCCTCGCGCTCATCACGATCGACCACAGGCCGGACGGTGGCGGGCTGCCCCACTCCATCGCCTCACGCTGCATCTTCGCCGCCCGGCGGACCTTGCGCCGTACCTGGCCGAGGTAGCGCAGATAGTCCCGGCGTGCGCCGTTGAGCTTGATCTTCCGCTCGCCCGTCTGCCGGCCCATCTGGCCGAACATCATGCCGAACATGGACAGCGCGAACATTCCGCTCGAGACCCACTGGAGCGTGCTGGAGTTCGGGTTGACGACCATGAACACCATCGCGCCGGCGCCCGCTGCCATCGGCAGGAACGTCAAGACGTTCTGGAACGAATTGGAGACCATCTCGGGCAACTCGGGAGGCGAGTCCAACAAGACCTCACCACGGGGCATCTCCGGGGGCTTCCGGCGTTCCTTGCGGCGCACGAGCACGGTGCTCACGTAGGGGATCCCTCCTGCGAGCCACTTTTGACCTGTTGGCATGACATGGTGCGAGTCGTCATCCTATGGATGGTTCGTCTCGTACAGAAGGATGCCGTTCCCGGCCGGATACGACAACGCGAGGAGTCAGGTGAGCCCGACCACTGGAGCCGATCTATGCCGGATCACGATCGTGGGGCCGAGCAGGCGGCTGGACGTCTCGCTACCCGCGGACATGCCGTTCGCGGAGATTCTCCCGACGATCCTGCCGCACGCCGGGCAGGACCTCGCGAACGCCGGGCTCGGCCACGGTGGCTGGGTGCTGCAGCGTCTCGACGAGGCCCCCTTCGACCTCGGCAGCACGCCTGCCCAGGCCGGGCTGAAGGACGGGGAGCTGCTCCATCTGCGCCCCGGCATGTCCCAGCTGCGGGAACCGTCGTTCGACGATGTGGCCGATGTGGTCGCCACCGGCGTCAACGACAAGGCCGACCGCTGGCGGCCGGAGTACACCCGGCGGTTCACGCTTGGTACCGCGGCGGTCGCACTGCTCTCCGGGACGGTGCCGCTGCTCATCAGCGGCCCGCCGTGGCGGGTGCCTTCCGTCATCGCAGCCGCGATCTCCCTCCTGCTGGTGGTCGCCGCCGTCACACTGTCGCGGGCGCTGGGTGACAGTTCCGCGGGCGAGGTGCTCGGCTACGTCTCGCTGCCGTACGCGTTCCTGTCCGGTGCTTTGATCCCGGCGCAGTCGACGGCGCTCGGCCACCTGGGCGCTCCGCACCTCCTGGCGGGGTTCGGGGCGGTCGTGCTGATCGCCACGGTCGCCGGGTTCGCGATCGCCGACGGGCTGCCGATCTTCCTGGGCATCGCCTTCGCCGCGTTGATGGGTGTGGTGGGCGCCGAGATCGTGTTCGCCTATGACGGGGTCACGGCGGCCGGCGGCGCCGCGGTGATGATCGCGGTGACCCTCGCGTTCACCCCGCTGATCCCCACTCTCGCATTCCGGATGGCCCGCGTCATGCTGCCACCGGTCCCGACCAGCGCCGAGGACCTGCGCAGTGACAAGCTGCTGGTCGATGGCGGCCAGGTGCTGCAGCGGACCGCCCGGGCAGATCGTTTCGTGACGGGGCTGGGGACGGGCACAGCGATCGTGTGCCTCGCCGGGCAGCTTCCGCTCGCTCTGGCCGGTGGCTGGGTCGGCCCCCTCACGTGCGCCGTGACCGCGCTGACCCTGCTGCTGCGCTCGCGGATCTTCCGAGGCAGGACGCAGCGCCTGTGGTTCCTCTGTTCGGGAATGGCGGGCTTCGTGATGCTGCTGGTCGGTGCGGCGCTCGTGGCCAACGATCAGAACACCCAGATCGCCGTGCTGGCGCCGCTCGTCGTCGGTTCCCTGTCGCTGGTCGCGGTGGGCACCTGGCTGCCGGGGAACCGGCCGTCGCCGTTCTGGGCCAGGTCCGCCGACATCCTCGAGGTGCTGGCCATCATCGCCCTGGTGACCCTGGCCCCCGGGGTGATGGGCCTGTACGGCTACATCCGCGGGCTTTCGGGCTGAGCCGGCGGAGGAATCATGCAGACACGGAAAGACCTGCTCCAGGCGCACCGGCTGATGACACAGCGGGCGTCACAGGCACTGATGATCGGCGAGCCCGACACCCCGGAGCTACCGCTGCGCCGGCTGAACGTCGCGTCGTTCTCCGGGGCGATGATCGCGGTCCTCGTTGCGGCCGGGTTCGGCATCTGGGGGCTGCTCATCCCGGGCGGAGCTCAGGGCCTGGACAAACCCGGGACCATCATCATCGAGAAGGAGACCGGCGCCCGGTACGTATGGTGCGGGTCCGGGCGCACACTCTGCCCCGTCATCAACTACACCTCGGCGAAACTCCTGGCCGGTACCGGCCAGCCGACGCAGAGGCTGGTGTCGCGAGAGTCGCTGTCCGGCTACGAACGCGGGCCGCTGATCGGTATCACCGGGGCCCCGGATACGCTTCCGGACCCGTCGAAGCTCGTCAAGATGCCGTGGTCGGTCTGCGTGCGCGCGATCGACAGCCCGCTGTCCGGCCACACCCCGATGGTGACGCTCCTCGCCGGGCGGGACGCCGCGGGCCGGCGGTTGCCCGACGACCAGGCGATCCTGGTTCAGGCGGACAAGCAACCCTGGCTGCTCTGGCAGAGCAAGCGCTGGCGGGTGCCACCTCAGGAGGTGACGGGATTGGCGTCGGCCGCGAGCCCCGCCGTACTCGCCGGAAAGTGGCTCAACGCGCTGCCTGAAGGCGTCGACTTCAAGGCACCCGACATCCCCGGCCGGGGCCAGACGGTTCAGGGACCGCAGGGGAGCGCACAGGTGGGGCAGCTCTACACGGCCGACACTGTGTCGGGTACGGCCTGGTACGTGCTGATGCCCGACGGCCTCGCGCAGATCAGCGAGATCGAGGGCCAGCTCGCGAAGCTGTCCGGCAATCCGGTGAAGCTCACGCCCGCCGCACTCGGCGCGGCGCCGAAGCACCAGGGGAGCATCGGCAGTCCCGATCTGCGGACCAAGATGCCGACGATCGTGCCGTACATGGACACGTCGCCGCTCTGTGCGATCTACGACGATCGGACGGGTGTCGCCGGCGCGCATCTGACCATCGGCGGGCAGCTCCCGCAACCCCCGCAGAACGCGACCGGCGGAGCCGACAGCGCCGACCAGCTCGTGTTCCCGCCGGGCCGGGCCGCGCTCGTGGGCGTACTGCCCAGTGCGGGCAAGCTCGCGGCGGTGAACACGTACTACCTGGTGGCGCAGGGGAGGCGGTTCGCGTTGCAGTCGGCCGACGTCGCGCAGCAGCTCGGCTACAGCCTGGCGATCGACGGGATCCCGCTGCCGGCGAACGTCGTGCAGCTCATTCCGGAAGGACCGGTACTCGACCCGGCCGCCGCGAAGAACCCCGTGTCCGCAGGTCAGGTCCTGCCCGCCGGCTGAGTTGGCCGAATACGGCCAGGGAATGGATCTTTCGCTCGATATTGGCTTAAATAGTACGGTCGCATGTGTGGAACCGTGAATCCGCGCGCCGCGTCAGAACAGCACTAAACCGGGCAAGCGAGTAACCCGCACCACACGACGTCACTCGGAGGTGACCGATGGCACTTTCTGCTGTCGATAGGGCCGCGATGGCCCAGGCCGCTCAGGAGATCGAGACCAAGGCCCAGGTCGTCCAGGGTCTGCGCAACACACTCGAAGACCACAAGGCCACGATCCGCCAGGGGTGGAGGGGCACGGCCGCCGGTACGTTCGAGAACGTCTTCGCCGAGTTCGACGCCGACTTCACCAAGGTCATCCAGGCGCTCGAGAAGATGCATGAGGCGCTCACGCACACCCGTATCCAGTACGAGGCCCGTGAGCAGGAGAGCCACGCTGCGGTCAGCGAGGTCCAGCGACTGCTCGGCGGCTGATGCGGCCACAGTTCTGACGACGACCCATGTGACTTGAGTTCGACTATGGAGGAAGAGTGAGCGACGACCCGAACTACACGATGGCGAACTTCGATGCCCTGCGCACCGGGGCGGACAACTTCGCGATCGCCCAGGGCACTCTGCGAAGGGAACTGGACGAGCTGGAGACCAGCCTGCAGACCAAGCTGTCTCACTGGGAGGGCGCCACCCAGACGGCCTACTGGGACTGCAAGAAGAAGTGGGACGCTGCGGCGGCCGACATGGCGCGCATCATCCAGCAGCTCGGCCTGGCCGTCGGTACGGCTCATGACAACTACGCCGCCGCAGAGAAGTTCGGCGTGAGCGTCTGGCAGTGATCCGGACCTGACCGGTCACCGGGTCCGATCCGCCGTGCGCGGCGGGCCCGGTGTCCTCATTTTAGGAAGGCAGACGATGGCAGATCCGCATGGCGGGCGCCTGGACCCCAAGATCTGGCCGGGCACCGACGCCGGCGGCAAGCAGTTCTCCGTCGACACGGACAAGGTCAAGCAGGTCATCAAGGCGTTGCAGGCCGATCTCGATCGCTTCACCAACGCGTCGGAGGGCACACCTGACGACATGTCGGGCCGCGGCGTCGTCAAGGACCCGACGATCTTGGCCGGTGGTGCCGATGACAAGACCGGGTACCCGGCGGGGCGGACGCTCAGCACCTACCTGACGAACGCCTCGACGAACCTTCCGGTGGCGTACAAGAGCTTCCTCACCGCCTACGACAAACTCATCCAGAGCCTGCGCGACCAGACAGGCGTCTACGAGGACTCCAACCACGCCAACGCCGCCAGCACGAACACGGCGACCACCACCAGCTACTACGGCAACTAGGCAAGTTAGCGGAGCGCAACTGATGGCACCCCCGACGAAGTCCTCGTTCAAGGTCAACACCCTCGACTGCCCGTCAGGCCAGTGGAACGGTGGGTACGACGAATTCAAGGCATTGGGCGACAAGGTCGATCCCGGCGCCCTGGCGAACGTGGCCGTTCCGTACATGAAGGCACAGAGCCTGCTCATCACGACGTACGAGGAGCTCACCACCCAGGCGTACCGGCTGGTGGACGGCTGGACGGGCGACGCGTCGGCAGAGTTCCAGAAGAACCTTCAGGCGCTCTACGTGTCGGCCTGCAACCTGGCGGACGCCACTGGTCAGGTGGGAATCGCCATCGGCTACCACGTGAGTGATCTTCAGACGCTGAAGCAGAACGTCGACACGATGAAGCCCGCCGACCAGTCCGGCTGGCAGATCGCCGGTGACATCGCCTCGATCGGCATCTACAACGGCGCGCAGGACAACAACAACGCGGCGGGCGACGCGGTCAAGAAGTGGATGAACACCGACCTCGCCCACTCCACCACGACCTACACCTTCGGTGAGCTGCCGACCGACGTCCGCACCGAGACGCCGAACCCGTCGACATCGATCTACAAACCGACGACCCTGGGCGGGACCAATACCGGCGGCGGCGGAGGACTCGGGGGAAATAGCGGCGGCATTCCGAAGCTGACGAGTCCCACCACCAAGGCTCCGACTCCGACGCCCACCATCCCGACCCCAACGCCGACCCACACGCCGACTCCAACCCCCATCCCGACTCCGACGAATCATGTCCCCACCCCGACCGTTCCGCATACGAACCTGGCCCACTTCACCCCGCCTGGCAGCGGGAGCGGTGGCGGCTTCGGAGGCGGCGGCCTGGGCAATCATGGTGGTCTCGGCGGTGGCGGTGGCGGTCTCGGGAGCGGCGGTCTCGGATCCGGTGGGCTGAACTCCGCAGGTGGCCTGGGATCCAGCGGGTTGAACTCTGCGGGTGGTCTCGGCGGCGGGGCACTGTCGGCCGACGCCGCGGCCGCACGCGAGGCGGCACTGGCCCGTAGTGGCGGTGCGGCCGGCGCGAACGGCATGCCCATGGGCATGGGTGGCGGTGGTCAGGAAGGCCAGAAAGAGGAACGCGAGCGGACCACCTGGCTCACTGAGGACGACGATGTGTGGGGTGGTGACGGTGACGTCGCGCCCCCGATCATCGGCTGAGCTGTTCTGTTGAAGGAGACGGGCAAGCCGGGCCATGCGCGGCTCGCCCGTCTCCGCCGTGCGAAAGGCGACACAGAGGGTGCGGATGATCACGCGTGGTATGGCGGCGGTGGCGGCCGTGACGCTCGCCGTTCTGACCGGGCTCCCGGCCGGTCCTGCCGGGGCCGCGGCTCTGCCTCATCCTCGCGCTGAGGAGTGGTGGTTCGTTTCCTGGGGCGTGGAGAAGATGGCCTGGCCCGAGTCGACGGGCCAGGGCATCACCGTCGCGGTGATCGACACGGGCGTGAACGCGAATCTGCCGGAGCTACGCGGAGTCGTGGTCCCCGGCACCGACGTGTCCGGTCAGTACCCAGGTGACGGCCGTCAGGACACCGACACCGCGCCGGAACAGGCAGGACACGACGCGGGCCACGGTACGGCGATGGCAGCGCTGATCGCCGGTCAGGGCGGTGGTGCCGGGATGGTCGGAGTCGCCCCGGGCGCCAAGATCATGCCCATCATCGATACCGGGTCATCCGAGCAGGACAGCAAGGCCATCCGCTATGCGGCAGACCACGGCGCCCAGGTCATCAGCATCTCTCAAGCCGCTGTCGCCTTCGGCAATCGGTGTGATGCGAACGTCCAGCAGGCCATCGCGTACGCCACCACACAGAAGAACGTGGTCGTCGTCGCCGGGGCGGGCAACGACGGTGACAAGAACAACCCCGTGATGTTTCCCGCTGCGTGTGCGGGCGTCCTCGCGGTCGGTGCGGTCGACGCCAAGCCGAAGGCCTGGGTCAGTACTGAGCGTCAGTCCTATGTCATGGTGTCGGCGCCCGGATACCTGGTCGGCTCGATCGACAAGCACGGCCGGTACATGAACGACATCAGCGGCACCAGCCAGGCGACCGCATTGACGTCGGCGGCGGTGGCACTGGTCCGTGCGAAATACCCGGACCTCTCCGCCCGCGACGTCGTACAGCGAATCATCAACACCACCCATCACATGGGTGGCGGGGGCCACGATGACCAGACCGGCTACGGGGTGGTGCTGCCCCCGGCGGCGCTGACCAGGAACGTGGACAAGAGCGCCCCCAACCCGCCGTTCGAGCGCCTCGATGCCTGGCTCGCCGCCCATCCCCAGGCCTCTGCCGGTGCCGGCCGGCCGGGCGGTTCGCCGGCCACTGCGGGCAAGTCCACCTCCCAGACCGGCCTCATCGGTGTCCTGGCCCTGGTCGTCGTCGTGGCCGGTGTCGCCGTCGTCGGTTTGGTCCGAGTCAGCCGGCGCCGTGCACGGGCGGCCGTCCCGCAATGGCAGCCTCCGCAGCAGGGCGGACTGCCGCCCTCCTTCGGCCCGCCGCGGACCGGCCCTCAGCCTCCTCCCGGCCAGCGACCCACCTACTTTCCCCCACCCCAGTAGGCCCTTGCGTGTCCCCACGGCGTTCGGGCCGACACGGGCAGGGTCTACTGTCGTTCGCTGTACCGGTTATCGCATTCGGGAGGTGTCGGTGGATCTGTCGGGTATGGGGGCGGGGGACATCGATCGGTTGCTGGAGGACACCCGGCGGGCGATCGGCCGGATGCACACCGAGTCGGCACCACCGCCGGAGGCACGCGGGGAGGGCACGGCCGCAGATGGTCAGGTCCGCGCGATCGTCGTCACGGGTGGGCGGCTGGAGAAGCTCGAGGTCGACTCTCGGGCGATGCGGCTCGGCTCCGGCCCGCTCTGCGACGAGATCGTCGTCGCGGTGAACGCCGCGCTGGACGACCTGCGCGGCGTCGTGCTGAAGACGGTCCCTGAGCTGCCGGATCCGGCGGAGCTCGAAGTGGAGCTGGACGAGTTGCGCGTCGAGTCGGTACGCCGGATGGAGATGTTCACCCAAGGTGTCGCGGACGCCGTGGCACAGATCATCAAGGCTACGGAAGGCCGTCATGGCACCTGAACTGATCGCCCAGTCATCGACCTTGCGCAAGGCCGGGCAGGACCTGAAGAAGGCCGCCGATGACCTGGACCGGGAGTGGAAGAACATGCAGGCGTTGGCCTCAGTCGCCTTTGGCCCCCAGTTCGGCGGGGCGATGAGTTCCGACATCGTCTCGTCGCTGATCACTGCCTCGCATCAGGCCGCGACCGAGATGGCGCACAAGACCTATGACTCGGCCGCGAAGGCATTTTCCAGCTTCGGCGGTGCCATCGCCGCGATGGGCGGGGTGTACGACAAGACCGAGCAGGCGAACACCGGCAACATCCGGGCGGTGTGAGATGGGCCTGCGGCTGCCCGGTGCCGTGGAGTGGCTGCTCAACGAGATGAACTACATCTGGCCTGAGGTCGACGAGGACAAGCTGGCCGAGCTGGGTCGGCACTGGCTGGCGTACGGCGGGAAGCTCCAGACGATCAGCGGCGAGGCGCAGTCGGCGGCCGCGGAGGTGTGGACCGGCAACCACGGGCCGATGGTCGATGCGTTCAAGGCCAGATGGGAGCACGAGAAGTCGCCGGCCGCGGTACTGCGGGACGGTGCGACGGCCGCGTACGCGATGGGCGCCGTGCTCGAGCTGTGTGCGGTGGTGGTCTTGATGTTGAAGATCCACGTGCTGATGGAGCTGTACAGGCTGCTCGTCCTCATCTACGAAGCGATCATGCTGGGGCCGGAGACGGGTGGCGGCTCGCTGGCCTTCATCGCGCTGTACAAGGAGATCAGCCGCCGGATCGTAGACCTGTTCTTCAACATGGCCATCGACGCGATCCTGTGAACACGCGGCCTCAGCCATGTGTGAGGGTCGCGGACCACTTGATCGCCCTGACGGTGCCACCGGTGACACCATCGACCCGCACGGTGCTCCCGTCGGTGGTGAGGTCGAGGTCGTCGGTTTCCTCGCACGGGGTGACGAGGCTCGTCCAGCCCGATGACGCATGGGGGGAGCCAAGCTGCACCACGAGTTTCGCGCTGGTCCTGGGGTTGGGGTCGTCGTAGCTGATCGAGGCGGTGCACGCGCCCTTGGTACCGGTGCCGGTGAAATCCCCGACGACGAGCGATCCCGGGGACGTGAAACTCGTCGGCCGGAGGGTCATCCGCAGGATGAAGCGGCCGGTACCCGTCGTGGCTGTGGCCGTGCCGGTCCAGGTGCCGGCGAATGCGGTGGGGACGGCCTGCTGAACGGGTTTGGGCAGGTGGCTCTGGATCGTCCCCCAGATGAAGTAGCCGAGCAGGGCCACCAGGAAGAGGAGTCCCATCGCGTCCCGCCAGGTCCTGCGGACGCGGGGACCGCGGGCCGGCCCTGCCGCCGGCGGTACGGGTCGTACGCCAGGGGTCCCTACCGGTACCGACGCCTGGGTGTCCCAGGCTCTGGTGATCGCGAGGGTGGCCGCCGCCTGGGGTTCGGTGGCGCCGACCAGCGCGATGAGCAGCTCCTGCGCGGTGGGGCGTTTCAGGGGATCCGGGTCGAGCGCCGACTCGACCAGGTCCCGCAGGTCGCCGGGGATGCCTTCGAGGTCGTACTGCCGCTGCTGGGCACGCGCGGCGAGCACCATGAGATTGCCGGTGCCGTACGGATGCCTGGCGGTCGCGGCGTAGGCGACCAGGGACCCCCAGGCGAACACGTCGACCGCGGTGGTGACCGTACCGTCGAAGACCTGCTCGGGCGCGATCCAGCCGGGGCTGCCGATGATGACGCCGGTGGCAGTGTGCGGGTTGTCCGCGTCGAGGGCGCGGGCGATGCCGAAGTCGATCACCCGGGGCCCGGTGGCGGTCAACAGGACGTTGCCGGGTTTCAGATCACGGTGTACGAGCCGTACCGCATGGATGGCGGTCAGCGCGGTCGCGATGCCGATGGCCAGCGCCCGGATCCGTCCCGCGGAGAGGGGGCCGTCGGCGGTGACCTGGTCGGCGAGTGAGACGCCTTCGATGAACTCGGTGACCAGGAACGGGGTGCCATCGGTTTCGCCGTGGTCGAGTACCCGGGCCGTGCAGAAGGACGCGACGCGCTGGGCGTTGGCGACCTCGCTCGCGAACCGGGCGCGGAACCCGGGGTCGAGGGCGAGTTCTCGCCGGATCACCTTCACCGCCACGGGCCGGCCGTCCGGGGCCTCGCCGAAGTAGACCGCACCCATTCCGCCTGCGCCGAGCCGGCCCGTCAGCCGGTACGGTCCGATGCTGGTGGGGTCTTCGGAGTGCAGCGGGTTCAAAGTCTCCTCCGGGGGGTCGTCCGTCCTTGACGATGATTCCCTACGCAGAACCTCAGGCGGAGCGTTCGGTGATCTCCCGGCCGGTCCAGTCGCGTATCGACGCCCGGACCTCGGCTGCTTGGCCGGAGTCCAGGTCGCCGAGCCGCAGTGCCGGCCGGTCACCACCGAGATCCCGCACAAGGTAGGCGGTGAGGCTCCGCCTGGTCTCCTCTGGAAGGGCGGCCGCCAGCAGACCGATCAGCTCGGGATGACCGTGGGGCGTACGCCAGACAAGCTCCACGTGCTCGAAGGCCGACCATGGCAGCCTGGTGCCCTCGACGAAGACGACGTCCGCCTCGGAGAGTACGACGGGCAGGCCACGCCGGAACATCACCTGATGGACGAGCAGGAAGAGCAACGCCAGGATCATGCACAACGATCCGGCGACTCCGAAGAACCACTCAAGGGGGGCATCGGTAAGGCTTCTGGGGGTGATGTAAAGGTTGATCCAGCCGATCAGGCTGATGATCAGGCCAAAGCCGGAGAGACCCGCCACCACGCTGAGCAGATCTCTGGCAGGGCGTGCCCGCGCCGAGAGGAGTTCGATCCGCTCAGGTTCCATAGGGAGCAGGCGTCGCCTTCTTGGGCTCGATCCAGGTGGAGGGGGGCGTCCAGTTGATCTTGTTCTGCTTGAAGTTGATGGCGGCGCTGCCGCTCGGCTTGATGTTGAACAACTGCACCATGCCTTTTGCGCCGGTGAGCATCGTGGCGCCGACCAGGGTGAGGAAGGCCCCCAGCCTGCTGGTGATGGTACTGATGATCCCGGTGGCCAGCGCGCCGAGCCACTCGAGCAGCGTCTTTCCCCATGGTGCCAGCGGAGTGAACAGCATGAGAAACGCCGAGAGTATGGCGGTGATCACCGCGCCGGCGATGATGGCGAGTTCGAACCAGTAGTCGCGGAAGGCATCACCGATATCGTCGAGGCATTTCTCGATCTGCTCGAAGAACTTCCGGGTCGCCTCGGTGTCGCCTTGAAATTTGGCGACGGCCGTGTCGAATGCCTGCCGGTCCTCGGCGATCCACTCGGACCGGGCCTGCGTGAGGGCATCATTGAGCGGCAGCTTCACTCCGGCGTCGAGCCGGGCCGCGATCGCGACCCAGTTCGCGGACGCGTCACCCATGCCGAACACGTCGGCGAAGGCGGTCGTGGCAAGGAGCACGCCACCGATGAGCAGCCTGGAGAGTGTCGCGGCCGCCCGCAGCTCCTTCAGCACCGCGAGGGCGCCCACATCGACCCCGGCCGCCGTGGTGTAGCCCGCCGCGCCCTGAGTCCAGCCGAGTCCTGAATAGCCTGGCATCGGACCTGTCCTCCTACTGGTAGACGACGAGCGTGCTGTTGTTCTCGGCGGCCTTCCACTTGCTCTCTATGTCCGCCAGTGCCGTGTCCCACTGGGTGAGCGTGTCGGTACCCTCCGCGAGGATCTGCTTGGCGTAGCCCTGCAACTCGCTGTATTTCCATCCGAAGACGGCTTCGCCGAGCAGACCGAAACCGGGAAAGGAGACCCCGGTGGTGTCGATGTCGGTGTGCGCCTTCTCGAGTACCGGCTTGATCTCGTTCGTGACCTTTTTGCGGACCTTCTCGATCCCATTCGAGGTGACGTACCGTTCCTGTGGCGCCGCCATGAGGCCTCCATCAACGCGATGACTGGTACTGGATATCACAGTGGGACACTCCGATGCCAGATGCGAGGCCGGTTGTCGTGGTGCGTTCATCGAGATATCACTCGCTGGACGACGGTGGTTCCGCCATGTGTGCCGACCTATCGAAAGGCTTCTCTGTGAACCCGAGGAGGCGCCATGTTCGAATTCAATCCAGACAATTTCCAGCTCGAAGACCTGGATCGGATCTTCGGCCAGAGCCAGGAGCTGATGAAGAACCTGGAGCAGGTCCAGGATGCGCTGGCCGAGGTCACCGGGGAGGGCGAGGCCGCCGACGGGCTGGTCCGCGCGGTGGTGGACGGATCGGGCGGGATCCAGGAGGTGGCGCTCAACCCGAGAGCCATGCGGATGGACAGTCTTACACTGGCAGAGGCCGTGACCCGCGCCGTACGCGAGGCCCAGTCCGATGCCAGGTCCAAGACCGCGCTACTCCTCCGCGGTGCGGCGGACGGGCTGGCCATCGACCTCGAGCCACCAGACTCGGACCAGCTCCGCGAGAGGCTTCAGGGTGTCCAGGAGTCCTTCGGCCACAAGATCGACGCGCGTACCGACGAGATCCTCCGGCGGTTCCAAAGCTGATCAGATTTCCGGGTCTTCGCGGCTGCCGGTGCGAGCGAACTGGTCGGTGGCCTGGACGAGGTGGTGCAGGATTCCGGGTTCGGTATAGGCGTGCCCGGCGCCATCGACCAGGTGGAACTCGGCCTCGGGCCAGGCCCGATGGAGATCCCACGCGGTGATCGGGGGAGTGCAGATGTCGTAGCGGCCCTGCACGATCACACAGGGGAGGTGCCGGATCCTGTCCACACCGGCGATCAGCTGCCCCTCCGAGAGGAACCCGGCATGCCTGAAGTAGTGGTTCTCAATACGGGCGAATGCCACGAGCGACCGGTCCGGGGCGCCGAAGGCACTGCTCCAGCCGGAGTCCGGCAGCAGCGTCACGGTGGATCCCTCCCAGCGGGCCCAGGCCCTCGCCGCCCGTACCCTGACCGAGAGATCCGGATCGGAGAGCCGGCGGTCGTAGGCGCCGATCAGGTCGTGACGTTCGCCCTGCGGGATCTGACTGACGAAGTCCTCCCACAGGTCCGGGAAGATCCGCGACGCGCCTTCCCGGTAGTACCAGCGAAGCTCGGATGCGCGGAGGGTGAAGATCCCGCGTAGCACCAGCCCGGCGACCCGTACTGGATGCGTCTGCGCGTACGCCAGCGACAGCGCGCTACCCCATGAGCCGCCCAGCAGCAGCCATCGTTCGATTCCGAGGTGCGCGCGAAGCCGTTCCATGTCGGCGACCAGGTGCCAGGTTGTGTTGGTCTCCAGCGACACCACCGGGTTGCCGGCGCTGGGCATGCTCTGCCCGCAGTTCCGCTGGTCGAACAGGATGATCCGGTACGCGTCGGGATCGAACAGGCGACGGTGATCGCTGTTGCAGCCGGAGCCGGGCCCGCCGTGTACGAGCACTGCGGGCCTGCCGTCCGGGTTGCCCGAGGTCTCCCAGTAGATCCGGTGACCGTCGCCGACCTCGAGAAGCCCGCGATCGTACGGCTCGGTCGGCGGATAGAGCACGCGCATGACGAGCGATCCTCAGAGGTTTGTGGGAGGTTTGTGATTGGTCAGCCGGATGGGCGCAGGTGGCGCATGAGGAGCTGGTAGCGCTGCCAGCCCTCGGCCGAGTGCCCGTCCCCGAGCTCGTACCACCAGACGGCGCCGAGCTGCCGGACCGGGAGTTGCGGTGGGACCGGCGAGCCACCGCCCAGTTCCACGCTCACCGCCAGCCCGATCGGCGCGGGCGACCCGGCCCAGCGCGGTTCCGTGGTGAGGTCGGACCGGCCCGGGCTCAGCTGGGCCGACAGGGACAGCAACCGGTACTCGGGGGCCAGCCCGGCGATCAGGCCGGGCAGCATCGCCAGGTCCGGCTGGACGGCGGCGGGGTATCCGGCCACCAGGGTCAGCGACTCCTCGACCCCGCCGGGGACCGGGGAGTACTGCACCGTCCCGGCCACCATCTCCGGGACCGCGGCCCTCTCTCCGACCACTGTCAGCCAGGTGGTGGCCTCCGGCCGGGAATGGCACAACGCCGTCAGCTCCTCGCGCCGCCACGGGTTGGCGACCGGTTCGGCGGTGCCCCAGCCGACGGGCGGGCGGCCGTGCACCGCCTGGTAAACACGTTCGACCGCCCCGCCGAGCGGCTCGTTCATTCCGTACAGCACCCGCCAGGTGAGGGTGAGCTGGAGACCGATCGCCGCCGTCGGCCGGGTCAGGTAGTGGGGGGCGTAGTCCTGCGCATCGGGGACCGGTGAGAACGCCGTCCCATCCCAGTGCAGCGGCGCCCCGGTGAGACCGTCGTGGTAGCCGGTGGCCGAGTGGACGACCCAGCGCGCCTGCTGCCCGGTCAGCGCCGAGCGCAGCGCGAGGGACAGCCGGCACTCGCTCGGCGAGACGATCTGCAGGCTGATCCCGGACTCGGTGCACTCGCGCAGCGCCCCCGCCAGCCACGGCGAGAACGCGATCACCGGCCGGTCCTGGAGTACGACCATGGCGTGCGCGGTGAGGGCGTCGGCGGCGACATGCATGCTCACGAGGTCCACACCGCTCCGTGGTGCCGCTGCACCAGCTCGTCGGCGATGCGCCGGGCGAGCGTCTGCGCCTCCGGCGGATGGGCCGCGGCGCGGATGTCAACCCACCACAACGGGACGGGGGCCGAGGTGCCGAGCAGCCGCTCCACCTCGCCCGGCGCCTGCACGAGCACCGGGGTCTCCACCGACACCAGCAGCGGCCCGCTCGGGTCGTACACATGGAGAGAACCCGGATTCACCCGCACCCGCAGGGTGCCGCCCCGGCCGATCATGCCCGCGAGCATCGCGGCCGGGTCAGGCCGGTCGGCGGCCAGCACGACGATGTCGAGAGTCATGACCCTCCCTCTCCGATGGACGACAGCGTGTCTGCGAGTGAGCGGGTGAAGACCTCGGCGGCAAGCCGGATCGCCGCCGTACGGGTGCCCGCGCCCACCCGGGACATCTTGATCGAGGTGCCGGTGGCGAGGTGCCGGTCGTAGGGCAGATGGATCACCGGCCGGCCGCCGGCGCCGAGCAGGTCCGTGACCCTGCCCAGGTCCGTGCCCGCCCGGGGCGTGTGCGTGACCAGCGCGATGACCGTACGGGAGAGCAGCCCGGTGTGGCCCCTGTCGGCGAACCAGTCCAGGGCCCGCCTGGCGCTGAGCGCCCCGTCGACGGTGCTGGGCGTGACCAGTACCTGTGCGTGCGCCGTTTCGAACATCCCCATCTGGACTCCGCCGAGAATGCCCGCGCCGCAGTCGATCACCGAGGTGGAGAAGTACCGTCCGACGCCGCCGAACGCCGCGCGGAACGTGCCCAGTTCCAGCTCGGTGTCCATGCCGCCCGCCGCGGACCCCGACAGCACCCAGAGCCGCTCGTTCGCCTGGGACAGGTAACCGGTCGCCTCCTCCCACGAACGCGGGTGCGCCCGGGCCAGGTCGAGCATCGATCGCTCGGGCCGTACGCCCAGGCGCAGCGGCAGCGAGCCCAGCTCCGGGTCGGCGTCCACGACCAGGACCCGATCGTCGCGGTGCTCGGCGATCGCCGCCCCGATCAGCGCGGCGAGTGTGGTCTTGCCCGCGCCGCCCCTGATGCTCACGATGGCGAGCTGCCGGCA
>JAOPYM010000208.1 GCA_025964615.1 Actinomycetes bacterium | reverse complement strand
CCCAGACCCGTTGCTGGAACGGGGTGCCGCTCAGGGCCATGGGAAGGTCGAAGGAGGTCAGCCGCCCGTCGAAGTAGTCCCGTAGCTGGTTCGTGACCTGGTCGAAGGGTCCGGTGTCGGGTTCGCCGAAGGTCTCCTCCGGGGGCCGGTGCCGTTGCCGGTGCATGTAGAGACCGGTAAGGATCCCATCGGCCGCCACCAGGGTGAGCGGGCCGACCGGGCTGTCCACCACGGTGTGTGTTCTGTGTTCCATGAGCAGGTCCTGTTCAGGCGGGTAGCCGGTTGATGGGGTGGTCGCCGGTGGCCCAGAGGTACTGGACGGCGTAGGCACGCCAGGGCTGCCAGGCGGCGGCACGGCCGATGAGCGCGGCAGGTGTCACCGGAAGGCCGACCTGCCGGGCGGCGAGGCGGACTCCGAGGTCGGTGGGTACGAACGCGTCCGGGTCGCCGAGGGCGCGCATCGCGATGGTCTCGACGGTCCACGGACCGAGTCCCGGCAGTGCGGAGAGCTGCGCGCGGGCCCGGTTCCAGTCGCCTCCGACGCTGAGGTCGATCTCGCCGGCGGCCAGGGCGGCGACCAGCGTGGTGAGGGTGGTGCGCCGGGCCTGGGGGAGGGCGAGGTCCATCGAAGTCAGGTCCGCCGGTGCCGGGAACAGGTGGGTGAGGCCGCCGGCGGGGTCGGTGATGGGCTCGCCGCGGGCGGTGACCAGCCGGGCTGCGTGGGTGCGGGCGGCCGCGGTGGAGACCTGCTGCCCGAGTACGGCTCGTACCGCGAACTCGTGCGCGTCGACGGTGCGGGGTACGCGACGGCCGGGGTCCTTGTCCACGAGCGGGGCGAGCACCGGGTCGGCTCGCAGGAGTTCGTCGACGGCGACGGGATCGGCGTCGAGGTCGAGCAGGCGGCGGCACCGGCTGATCGCGGTGGTCAGGTCGCGCAGGTCGGTGAGGGCGAGCCGGCAGCCGACGTGGTCGGCGAGCGGTCGCAGGGCGACGATGCCGTGGCCGTGGGGCAGGCGCAGGGTGCGGCGGTACGAGCCGTCCCGCCATTCTTCGACGCCGGGTACGGCCGTCGCGGCGAGGTGCCCGAAGAGGTTGCCGGGGCACAGCGGCGCCCGGAACGGCAGCCGCAACGACAGCAGGCCGGGGATGGTCGCGGGGCGTCGGCGCTCCCTCAGCCGGGTCGGGGTGAGGGCGAAGACCTCCCGCACGGTGTCGTTGAACGTCCGGATGCTGGAGAACCCGGCGGCGAACGCGACGTCCCCCATGGGCAGGGTGCTGGTCTCGATCAGCAACCGCGCGGTCTGGGCCCGCTGCGCCCGTGCGAGCGCGAGCGGACCGGCACCGAGTTCGGCGACCAGTTGCCGTTCGACCTGGCGGATGCTGTACCCGAGCCGCGCGGCCAGTCCGGGCACGCCGTCCCGGTCGACGACGCCATCGGCGATCATGCGCATGGCCCGGGCGACGACGTCGGCGCGCTGGTTCCATTCCGGGGAGCCCGGGCTGGCGTCGGGCCGGCAGCGCTTGCACGCCCGGAACCCGGCCTGCTGAGCCGCGGCCGCACTGGGGTAGAAGCGCATGTTCTCGATCTTGGGCGGCACCACCGGGCAGCTCGGCCTGCAGTAGATCCCGGTGGTGAGCACCGCTGTGAAGAACCAGCCGTCGAACCTGGCGTCCTTGGACTGTACGGCCCGTACGCACCGCTCCGTGTCGTCATGCATACCGCCAGCATCGCCCGTGTCACCCTACCGAGCTAGCGGAAATCCGACATCACCCCCGCCCACACCGTTGAGTCGTGGCGTTTCCCGCACCGTTTGGAGAAGAGGTGCGGGAATCGCCACGACTAAACGGGGTTAGGGGACCAGGGCGGCTTCGATTTCGAGGACGAGCTGGACCTTTTCGCCGAGGGTCACGCCGCCGCCGGGGATGGGGCCGTTGTAGCTGACGCCGAAGTCGATGCGGTTGATCTCGCCGGTGGCGGTGAACCCGGCGCGGCCGCCGGCCATGGGGTCGGGGGCGAAGGGGTCGGGGCCGAACCCGTTGACCTCCAGCTTGAGCGGGACCGGGAGCGTCACGCCCTTGAGGGTCAGTTCGCCGTCGAGTACGAAGTCGTCGCCGTCGCGGCGGATCCCGCTGGACTGGTAGGTCATCGTCGCGTACTTCTCGACCTCGAAGAAGTCGGCGGAGCGGATGTGGTCGTCGCGCTGCGCGTTGCTGGTGTCGATCGAGGTCAGGTCGATCGTCGCGGTGACGGTGGAGTCGAGCGGGTCGGCGCCGGTGACGATCTGCCCTTCGAAGGAGGTGAAGTGCCCGCGGACCTTGCTGACCATCAGGTGGCGGATGACGAAGCCCACGCTGGAGTGGACCGGGTCGATGACCCAGTTTCCGGCGACATAGCCGGGGATCTCGACAAGCTCGGCCGTCATGGTGTCTCCTTGAGTTCCGTAGGGTAAGTCGGTTCCTGTAAGTGGCTTGGTTCCTGAGAGGAACCATATCCATCATCGGGACTGGCGTCCGGACACCGCAAGAACGCACTTTCACGTACCTCGGTTACCTGGAGGGAACCATGGACCCCAGCCGGCAGACCCCGGCGACCTGCCGGGCCCGCGAGATCCTCGACCGGATCGGGGACAAATGGTCGCTGTACGTGATCTTCCAGCTCGGCGCGGGTACGAAACGGTTCACCCAGCTCAAAGGCGACATCGACGGGATCAGCCAGCGCATGCTGACCGTGACCCTGCGCGGCCTTGAGCGGGACGGCATCGTCTCCCGGACCATGTACCCGGTCATGCCG
>JAOPYM010000192.1 GCA_025964615.1 Actinomycetes bacterium | reverse complement strand
CGGCATGATCGTCGGCCGTGGGTCGGTCGAGTCAGTTCCAGTGGCCTGCGGCGGCGGTCTCGGCGACGTAGTCCTCGAACGGCCTGGGTGACCGGCCGAGGGCTCGTTCCACGCCGTCGGAGAGGGCGGCGCCCCGGCCGTTGCGGATGGCCACGAGGAGGCCGGTGAGTAGTCGCGCGACGTCGGGTGGGACGCCGTGAGAGGCCTGGCGTTCGATGAAGACCTCGGGGTCGACGTCGAGGTGACGGATCGTGCGCCCGGTGGCCTTGCCGATGAGGTCTGCCGCCTCACCGAAGCTGATCGCCCGCGGGCCGGTCAGCTGGTAGATCTGGCCGCTGTGGCGGTCTTCGGTCAGCGCCGCCGCGGCGACCTCGGCGATGTCCTCGGCGTCGACGAACGGTGTGCGCCCGTCGCCGGTGGGCAGGGACTGAACCGCGGCAGGAGTCTCCCCGAGAGAATCACGATCCTGATTGGGCGTCCTTACGCGCGCTACTGAAAGGCGTGCGTAAGGAACGGTTCGCGGACGCTAGAACTCGGAGACTACGAAGACGCCGCGCAAATCGTGTTCAGAAGTCGTGGTGGGTGCGTCTCCGGACATGCTGCGCATGATGGTGCGGGAGTTCGCGCAGCGGTTCATGGACGGGGAGGTGGAGCAGCTGTGCGCGGCAGGGTACGGCGAGGTCTCCGATGAGCGGGTCAACTCGCGTAACGGGTACCGGCGGCGGGAGTGGGACACCCGGGCGGCGACGGTGGAGCTGGCGATCCCGAGACTTCGTCAGGGCTCCTACTTCCCCGAGTGATAGTCGTGGCTGCGGCGCTCGGGTGTTCCCCGGGGATCATCGGCAGCACTGGAGCAGACCGTTCCAAAGCCTGGCTCTGCGGCTTCTCATCGACCGAGAAGACCGCCCGCGTTGGCGGGCGGGGCCAGGTACCTCGGGGTGGATCCAGGCTGAGGACCCCTTCAGTTCGCGCGTTATCCGGGGTTTCAACCGGAGATAGGGACGTTGGCCTTGGAGCCAGCGTGTTCCAATTGGGCGCAGAATCGGGCCTGGTCCTCGGCCGCGTTGCCGACTTTGAGGAAGAGCTTCTCGCCGCCCCTGAGCGCGAGCTCGTAGCCGATCACACTGTCAGCTTTGACGCCGACGTCGTCAGGTTTCATGCCGATGCGGCTCATCGCCTCTACGTTTACCCGGCGCCTCGTAAGCCTTGCGATCTCAGACCAGGCAATGGTGCGCGGTCGACGGCCCTTGTGGTGCACGAGACCGCCAGCGTACAGGTAGTACTGCTGGGCCCGCTGCAGGCTCACCCTGACGGCGTAGATGAGCAGCACAACGCCCAGGACCAAGCAGGGCAGAGCGAGCACGCCGAGGCGTCTTACGCTCCAGGTCATCCCTGCCCCGTAGAGCAGGGCGCCCAGGACCAGCGACCCGATGCCGAAAAAAGCCAAGGCCCGGATCAGGTCACCACGCCGCGTCGGCGCCCGCTGGGCGATGATCAGTTGGCCGAGCTGCCGTTGGCTCGCCGCCTCGATCACAACAGATGGGATTTCCTCAATCGCCATCGCTTGGATTCCTCTCCATTATATTGATAAAGAGGGTGATTCTAGCGCGAAGTGAGGGCGAGCGGCTGCGGTTGCTCGAACAACGCCGCCAGGAGCATGAACGGCTGGTCGCTGAGACGCAGGAAGCGGTACGCGATTGTTCCATCCGTCCGGGAGTACCGCTACGTCCAGCGGCGCGATGCCATCGACGAGCTGACTCGGCCGATCAAGGAAGTCAAGGACCGGTACGCCTACCTCATCGCAAGGGTCGCACTGCGCACGATGCACGAGGTCTTCGCCGTGAGCACCGACCTGGTGGAACAGGTGATCTTCAATGGGCGGGTCTCCTTGCCCTACAGTTGAGGGCAACGTCAACCGGCGACCGGTCTTACCGGTGCCGCACGCTTCACGAGCGTGGTCGGCGAGCCCCCGCTCATACCTCACCGGCTGGCGGATGACCTTGGGGGCGGACTTGCTCCGTGACACCGAGGCAACCATCGCCACCGTGGCCCGCACGGTCGGGTGCCAGGACGCCTTCGCCTTCAGCGTCGCGTTCAAGCGCGCCCGCGGCGCCAGCCCCTCGGTCTGGCGCCGCCAGTGCGCTGACCCCGGCGCAATGACCGGCGGGTGATGTGGCCTAACCGGCCAGAAGGCTGATCAGCCCCACAGTTTCGGGGTTACTGGTGAGCTCGCGTGTTGAGCTGACGCCAATTCTCCGTGGGAACCAGCCCGACGGTGACCGTAGGTGATCCCCGGGTGCACAGCGTTCTTCAGCCCCAACCCCTCCGCTTTCGCTGGCCGCCCACCACAACCCTGCGTGACCGCCTACCACCAGCCAACCTGGCCGCCCACCACCAGCACCATGGCCAGCAGCCACCAGTCAGACAGACCGCCCACCACCAAAAATAAGGCCGCCCACCCCCACTCCTAAGGCTCTGGCACAAAGATCGTGAAGCGGTGACGCTGGGTGCTGTCACGGGCGCGGGCGAGGCGGCTGGATGGTCGCGATTGTGTAACTGGCCGGGCATGGGTACGGCCGCTCGGTGATGATCTGGTTCGCCAAGAACTTGATCGTTA
>JAOPYM010000183.1 GCA_025964615.1 Actinomycetes bacterium | reverse complement strand
GGCGGCGGCCGGATCGAGCACCCGGGAGAGGAACGTGCGGGTGCGCTCGTGCTGGGGGGCGGTGATGACCTGGGACGGTGGACCGTCCTCGACGACCACACCCCCGTCCATGAAGACGACCCGGTCGGCCACCTCACGGGCGAAGCTCATCTCGTGGGTGACGACGAGCATGGTCATTCCGTCGAGTGCGAGCTTGCGCATCACGCCGAGCACGTCACCGACGAGTTCGGGGTCGAGCGCCGAGGTCGGCTCGTCGAAGAGCATGACCTTCGGTCCCAGCGCGAGGGCGCGGGCGATGGCGACGCGCTGTTGCTGTCCGCCGGAGAGCTGCGCCGGATAGGCCTCGATCTTGTCGGCCAGGCCGACCCGATCCAGGTTCGCCCGCGCGATCTTGTCAGCCTCGGCGCGCGATCTCCGCAACACCTTGCGTTGCGCGATCGTGACGTTGCCGAGGGCCGTAAGGTGCGGAAACAGGTTGAACTGCTGGAAGACCATACCGATCCCGCGCCGTACGGCGTCAATGTCGCATTCGGGGTCGGTCAGCTCGACTCCCGCCACCGACACCGATCCGGAGGTCGGCTCTTCCAGCAGGTTCACACAGCGCAGCAGGGTCGACTTGCCCGAGCCCGACGGCCCGATGACGCACACGACCTCACCGGGCTCGACATGGAAGTTGATTCCGCGCAGGACCTCGAGTGAGCCAAAGGACTTGTGTAGATCGCGGATCTCGATCGTGCTCACCGCTGAGCCCTCCGTTGCCGAGCCTCGATCCGCCGGGCCGCGTAGCCGAGCGGAATGGTGATGAGCAGGTAGCACAACCCGGCCACGATGATCGGTGTCGAGTTCCCCTTCTCCCCAGCGAGATCCTGTCCGAACTTCGCGAGATCCCGCTGCTGGAGCGAGATGCCGATGAACAGCGCCAGCGAGGAGTCCTTGAACAGGAGGACCAGCTCGTTGGTCAGTGGCGGGATCACGATCCGGAACGCCTGCGGGATGATGATCGAACCCATCGCCCTGCTGTGCGACATGCCGAGCGAACGCGCGGCCTCCATCTGCCCTCTGGGCACGGCCTGGATCCCGGCCCTGATCGTTTCCGCCATGTAGGCAGCCGAGACCAGTCCGAGTGCCAGGGTCACCTGTCCGTACACTCCACCGGGCACGACGGACCCGCCGAAGGCGAGCGGTACGCCGACCCCGACGAAAATGAAGATCAGTACGGCGGGCAGCCCCCGGAAGGCCTCGATGTAGGCCATCGCCAGCCAGCGGTACGGCGGCACGGAGGACAGCCGCATCAACGCGATGATCAGGCCGGCCACGAAACCGGCGGCGAATCCGGCCAACGTGAAGATGAGCGTGTTGCGCAGCCCGATGGTGATGATGTCGGGGAACAGGCTCTTGGCGACGTCGAGGTTGGCGAAATTCTGCTTCAGCGAGCCCCAGTCCGCCAGCACTGCGAGAGCCACGAGAGCGATGACGAATGCAGCGTACTCGCCGCCTAGGACAAGCTGGCGGCGCCGTCGCCGGGTCAGACGTTTGCGCGGCACCGCCACCTGTGTGTCGCCCACGATCAGGCGCCGGCCGGCATCGGGCCGATCCACTTCTCATAGATCGACTTGTAGGTGCCGTCTTTCTTGGACTCGTCGATCACCTGATTGATCAGCGCGATGAGCTTGGGGTTGTAGCCCTTGCGCACGGCGAAGCCGTACTGCTCGCCGGTGTTGAGGTTCGCGACCAGTTCGAACTTGCTGGAGTTCACGGGGTCCTTCAACCACTCCTGCACGACCGGATAGTCCGCGACGATCACATCGACCTGGCCACCGCGCAAGCCGTTGAGCTCGGAGGTCGAGTCCTTGAACGACGTGGAGTCCAGGCCCTTGCTGTGGACATAGTCCTCACCGGTCGTCGATGCCTGCGAGCCGAGTTTGAGCTTCTTGGCCTTGACGTCGTCGAGCGAGGTGACCCCGGTGCCCTTCTTCGCCATCAGCGCCTGTGTGGCGTTGAAGTACGGCATGGAGAAGTCGATGAACTTGGCACGTGCCGGCTTGATCGTCATGCCGGCCGCGGCGACATCGCACTTGCCCGCGTTCAGTGCGGAGCCGGTCTTGATGGTCTCGAACGGAGTATCAATGATCTTCTGGGTGACGCTGAGCTTCTTGGCCACAAGATCGATGAGGTCGACGTCGAAACCAACGACCTTGCCGCTCTGCTCTGACTGGAACGGGGGGTAGGGCAGATGCGTGCAGGTCGTGAGCGCGCCCTTGTTCACCAACTTGACGCCTTGAACGGTGGCTCCGTCCGTACTGCCGCCACACGCGGCAGCCGACAACGCCAGCGCTACAAGCCCAGCCGAGATCGCGAGGCGCCGGGGCACGCCAGGCCAGTTGTGCACAATTCCTCCTGGTTAAATGTTCTGTTCATCGGCACTATGCCATGAACCAAGTACCGGCCGGGACACGCACTGTCCTACCAGGCCGGACGGTAGCGGCCTCGCTGGATACGCCGGAGACCTGGCCATAGTGATTGGGGACGGCTCGAACTGCTAAAACGCTGGTAATCTTGAGCTCCAGAGTTGATCATGCTTGTGACCTGGGCTGGCTCGTCGGCGACATCGTCTTCGACGAGCCAGCTTCATGGCTGCACGGTGTCGTCAGCGATCGTTACGGAAGCGCGACGCCGTGTGGTCTGGGCGTGGCTGGGACGGTCGTACTCGGCCCCACCGGGACGGTGGGCTGGGCCGGGTCTCGGTGGCCGGGCTGGTGTGCTACCGCGAGGGCCGACGCAGCCGCCTGATCTACCGGCTGCACGTCTACCACCAGGCGCAAGGACGAGACGGCGGCCCGTGGAGCAGCCCGCTCCCGATTTGCTCCCGATTCCGCGCCCAACTGCCGCAAACCGAAGCCAGTCAGATCGTGATCACATGGCCTGACCTGCGTATATAACTGTGGAGCTTAGGGGACGTTACTACAACACAACGCACCTAGCCAACGAGCTGGAGTCGCTGCTGGGGAGGCTGCCGGATTTGTCGGCACCGCCTCGTCCGAAGCGAGAGCAGCCGATGCCCGGTCGAGTTCGGCAACTTGATGACCTGCGGGTGCAAAAGCTCATCGCAGGCTACAAAGCGGGAGCGACGGTCTACGAGCTGGGCGACCAGTTCGGGATTGACCGGAAGACGGTCAGCAAGATCCTGCACCGTCACAAGGTACCCATGCGTATGGGTGGGCTCTCACCCGAGCAGGTGGACGAGGCGGTACGGCTGTACGAGGGAGGCTGGTCGCTGGCGAAGGTTGGGAAGCGGCTCGGGGTGGATGCGCACACGGTGCGGAGCCGACTGTTAGAGCGGGGGGTGGGGATGAGGGGGACAGCGGGGTAGGAGCGGCGGTGATCACCGTACGCCACGAGTAATCCAGCACACCAGCAGGC
>JAOPYM010000169.1 GCA_025964615.1 Actinomycetes bacterium | reverse complement strand
ACGCCCAGCAACGAGCCGACCGGGCCGCCGCCGCCCGCACCTCCGCACAACACCTCCGCCGGGCGACGGCCGACCATCCCGGCCTGGCATACGGCAAGGTCACAGACACCCGAACGCCCGCCGACATGGCCAGCGCCGACTTCCCGATCCACTGGTCACCTGACGCGGCGGAGCAGAACGACATATCCGCGTCGGCGCCACCGCCAGCGCATCCGGTTCACCCTCATCGGAGAAACCCGTGACCGCAGATCGGCAGGGCGGAACCGGCCAACAGCCGTCTCCCGTGCAACCGAGGGAGACGTTGGACGGGTCTGGTGCACTTCGTGGGGACCGTGACGCAGTGTGCTCCAGATGCGCGGCATGTAGACGAGATCAAGCTGCTGATGTCTCAGGACTCGGGGCCAACAGGCCCGCTCCCATTAGGGCGGCGGCCAGTAGCGTCGCCGCCGTACCGGAGCGGGCGGCCCGGCGGACCGGTGGAGGGCCGGTGGCGGTCATGGTCGCGGCCGCCGCCCACCACACCAGCAGGTAGTCGGCGGATCGCGAGACCCGTGGCATCCACCGCTCCAGCACCGGCGACCTGGGTGTCATCGCTCGCAAGAGCTGTTCATCGCGGCGCCGGACCCGCCCCCGCAGTTGAGCTGTTCCCACCGCCGCCGCCCTCCCGCCATCCGCCTTCATCATCGGCCCGGGCCTGTCAGCGCGCGCTCGGGCCGACGTGGTGTGCGCAGTCCTGGGGTCCGATGCGCGGTCAGGTGGTGGTCTGGTCGTCGACCAGGGCGCCGGCGGCGTTCTTCACCGACTCGACGCCTTTGAGGGCGGCCCTTGCTCTCATAGGACTCGCTCGTGGCGATCACCTGCCCGTTGATGGCGATCAGGTTGAAGTGGAACTTCTCGGTGCTGCCCCTTCTTCATGACGAACTTGGCGGCCATCGGTCCTCCTGCTGTTGATGAAGCGTGTCTTCTGGCGATAGTCGGCGTCTACCCATGTGGAGAGGGATATGCCCGGGTATCCCCCGCGGAGCTGGGTGGGTGCGGGCGGGGGCGACCCGATTTGTGCTGCTCAGCTGTTTAGGCGGGTGGAGCGGGGAATGGGGAGTAGGGAGGGAGCCTGTGCGCGCCGTCGGCGACCATGGGCCACGGGATCGGCGAGGGAGTTGAGCAGCGATGATGGTGAGACCGGATGCGGGTGGCCGGGCCGGCGGCGGGGCCGCTCCTGGAGGTGGTTCCGAGCCGGTGGGTGAGCTGGTCAAGCAGGCGGCGGAGCAGATGGCCCAGCTGGTGCGTCAGGAGATGGCGCTGGCGGTGGCCGAGGTGAAGGACAAGGGCCGGCACGCGGGGATCGGCGCGGGGATGGTCGGTGTGGCCGGGATGGTCGGCGCGTATGGGGGTGCTGCGGTGCTGGTGGCGGTGATCGCCGTGCTGGCGCTGGTGCTGCCCGTGTGGGGTTCGGCGCTGATCGTCGGCGCCGTGCTGCTGGCTGTGGCCGGGGTCCTGGGGTTGAAGGGCCGGTCTCAGATCAGCCGGGCGTTGCCGCCCGTTCCCGAGCAGGCGATCCAGGGGGCCCGCCGGGACGTCGCGCAGATCAAGGAAAGGGCTCAGCGATGACTACCAGGCCAGGCTCCGAACCCGCCGGTACCGGACGCGCCGCCTACAACACCGGGCAGGCCGCTGTCGGGCCCGACCCTCAGACCCCGGGCGACGCCCCGGACACCGGCGACCCGGGCAGCACTGAGCAGTTGCGCGCTGATATCGATCAGACCCGGCAGGAACTGGGTGAGACCGTGCAGGCGCTGGCGGCCAAGACCGACGTCAAGGCCCGCGCGAAGGACAAGGCCGAGCAGGTGAAACAGCGGGTCACCGGCCAGGCCGGGCAGACGGCGCAGGCGTTGAAGGCCAAGGTCCAGGTCACCGGCGGGCAGGTCCGGGGCGCGGTCACCGAGTTCCCCGCGAAAGCACGTGAGGTCGCCTCCCAGCAAAAGGGCGGCGCGGCCGCTCGCAAGGCCGGGGTGGCGGTGGCGGCCGTGGGCTTGGTGGGGGCGTTGTGGGTGTTGTTGCGGCGGCGAGCCCGCCGCAACGCCGGTCCCTGGCACCAGGTCAAGACCGTGAAGCATCAGGCCGGCAAGCAGGCGAAGGTGGCCGGGAAGAGGGCCAAGCGCCAAGCCAGAGCCCGGGTCGCCCAGGCCAAAGCGAAGGCCGCCTCCGCGAGGTAAGCCCGATCCGCCCGCTGAGCCTGGCCCCGGGGGCTTACCGCCCCGCCGTGGCCGGGAACGAGCCGGACCGGCCGCGATCCGCGGTGTCGGCCCGGCCGAGAACCGGAGGTGGTGATCACCATGAGCAAGATTTTGTACAAGCCGTTGTCGCTGGTCTTCAGTGTGCTCGGCGGCCTGCTGGCGGGCAGGGTGTTCACGCAGTTGTGGAAGGCGGCGGCTGGTGAGCAGGCCGCACCGCAGGCCACCGACGAGAGCCGCACGTGGCGGGAGGTGCTGATCGCCGCCGCTTTGCACGGGGCGGTGTTCGGCCTGGTGAAAGCGGCCGTCGACCGGGCGGGTACGCAGGGGGTCCGCAAGGCCACCGGCCACTGGCCCGCAAATGGCTGACCCCTTCACCGAGCGTGGAGCCACCATGAACGATCACGATGACGCTCACCGCCGCGGCGGCGAGGCGGCGCCGGGCACGCCGGGCGCTTCGGAGCCCCGCGTAGGGGCCGGTGAGCCGGACGCGCCGACCGAGTTGCCCGCCGGGTCCTGGTGGGCGGCGGTCAAACGCGTGGTCCCGGAGTTCAAGAACGACGCCCTGTCCGACTGGGCGGCCGCTCTCACGTATTACTCCGTGCTGTCGATCTTCCCCGCTCTGCTGGTCGTGGTGTCACTGGTCGGGCTGGCCGGCGCATCGGCGTCCCAGTCGCTGATCACCAATGTCGGTCAGCTCGCGCCCGGGTCGGTCAAGCAGGTCCTCACCAACGCGATCACCCAATTGCAGCACGGCCGGAGCAGCGCGAGCCTGGTCGCCGTGGCCGGGGTGGCGGTGGCGGTGTGGTCGGCGTCCAAATACGTGGCGGCGTTCATGCGCGCCTCCAACGCCATCTACGACATCTCTGAGGGCCGGCCGATCTGGAAGACACTGCCGATCCGCCTCGCGGTCACCCTCGTCACCTTGACGCTCCTGTCGGCGTCCGCGATCGCCGTCGTGGCCACCGGAACCCTGGCCGAACGCGCCGGCTCGATGCTGGGAGCAGGACACACGGCGGTCACCATCTGGGACATCGCCAAATGGCCGGTCCTGCTGATCGTCGTCACGTTCCTGTGCGCCCTGCTGTACTGGGCCTCCCCCAACGCCAAACAGGGGTTCAGATGGGTCACTCCGGGCGGAATCCTCGCCCTGCTCATCTGGCTGGTCGCCTCCGCCGCCTTCGCGTTCTACGTGGCCGCGTTCAACTCCTACAACAAGACCTACGGCAGCATCGCCGCAGTGATCATCTTTCTGGTCTGGCTGTGGATCTCCAACCTGGCACTCCTGCTCGGCGCCGAACTCAACGCCGAACTCGAACGCAGCCGCCACATCGCCCAAGGCCACCCCGAAGACCAGGAACCCTACGTCCCGCTACGCGACACGCGCAACCTGCACGACCACCAGCACCACCAGCACAACCAGCACCACCAAGACGGGAGCGGCAGCTGACCACAACACCACTACCCCCATGCAAGCGGATCGCTGAGCCGGCACCACGGCGACGGCCACCGGCAGGCTCTGCGCACCCGCCAGTCTCGACCCGGAAAGGGGCCCACATGATCGCCTGGCTCGCCCTCATCCCCACCGTCATGGGACTCCTCATGATCATGGAAACGCTGGAACACCGCCTCCTGCACAG
>JAOPYM010000167.1 GCA_025964615.1 Actinomycetes bacterium | reverse complement strand
CGGAATCCCGGCCGGGGCTCCGGACGGTCAGCCGCACGCTGGACGGCCCGGCCACGTCGCCGAGCCGGCAGATCAGCCGGCTGTCCGCCCCATCGTCGATGCCGAGCGTCTGATGGCAGCTCGCCGCGTAGTCGGTCCACTCGGCGGGACGTCTGGTGGTCACCTCCAGTTCGGTGCCGTGCGCGGTCCCGCCGTCCGAACGTACGGTGACCGCGTAGGTGGCCAGGCTGTCCGTACCCGACACCGTCTGCCCGATCAGCGCGATGGACGTCGCAAGCCGTACGTCCCCCGCGTCGTGTGCCGCCCCCATGCAGAGCACCCCACCGGACGCGACGAGCGCGCCGAGCCGCAGGCTCCTTCTGATACTCACCCTGTGCGATCCTTCCGCGCCCGGTACCGTCGATCACGTCCCGGGGGAAGGCGTTCACTGTCAGTAGTTACCCGAGATCGTCACCGCTAACAGTCCGAGTTACGGCCGGTCCGCACAGGCACGTATTATTTCGCTCTACGAAAGTCGACTTCCGACCTGCGAGGTGTGGAGTGGCAGAGGCCGTACGTTCACTGGAGCGCGCCTTCGAGCTGCTCGAACACCTCGCCGATGGCGGGGGCGAACTGGCCCTGTCGGAGCTGACCGAGCGGTCCGGGCTCCCGATGCCCACGATCTACCGGCTGCTGCAGACCCTCGCCGCGCAGGGATACGTACGCCAGCAACCGTCGAAGCGGTATGCCCTGGGGCCCCGGCTCATCCGCCTCGGCGACGGCGCGAGCCGCCTCCTCGGCACCTGGGCCCGGCCGATCCTGGCCCGGCTGGTCGACCAGGTGGGCGAGACCGCCAACATGGCCATTCTGGAGGCCGACGAGGTCGTCTACGTCGCGCAGGTCCCCTCACGCCACTCGATGCGCATGTTCACCGAGGTCGGCCGGCGCGTGCAGCCGCACTGCACCGGGGTGGGCAAGGCGCTGCTCGCCCAGCTCCCACCCGATCAGGCCCGGGCGATCCTCGGCCGCACGAACCTCATCGCGCACACCCGCAGGACGCTGACGGACCTGGACTTGCTGCTTGCGGCCATGGTCGTCATCCGGGAGCAGGGTTACGCGCTCGACGACGAGGAGCAGGAACTCGGCGTCCGCTGCGTGGCCGTCCCCATCCCGGGCTCGCCCACGCCCACCGCCATCTCGGTGTCGGGCCCCTCGGGCCGGATGACTCCCGAGACCATCGCGGAGATCGTCCCGGTCATGCACGAGGCCTCCGCGCAGTTCACCGCCGCGCTGACCTAGGCGCTTGGGCCGCGTGGCCTGGACTGAGGAGCGAGGGAGCGTAGCTACTGAGTGACGAGGGAAGGCCGCGCGTCGAGGCCCAAGCGCCGCGTGAGCGGAGCGAGCGCCAGCAAACTAGGCCCCTTCGGGGTCCGTCTGAAGAGCGCGCGCCCCCGCGGCGCGCTCCTCCACCTACGACGCCGGGAGTGCCCAGATTGTTCCCGAGAAGGGGTGCGCCCGTTTCGCCGGCCGCACCCCTCTGCCGTACCCGAGCCGTACCTCAGCCCAGCTGGGGAAGCGCCCCGCCCAGTCCGGGCAGCCCGCCGAACAGGGCGCCGAACAGGGCGCCGGGCACGCCGAGCTGCGAGGTGACCGGACCGCCCCGGCGGAGTCCGTGCGCGGCGCAGTGCGTGACCGCGAAGTCACGAACGGGCCCGGCACCGCCGGGCACGCTCTCCAGGCTCACCGCCGAGACCGTCATCCCGCCGAACGGGTCCTTGACCTGCTTGTTCAGCGTGAGTCCGAGGCCCGGCTCGGTCAGCGGCAGCTTGTAGTCGGCCACCGGGCTGAGCGGGACCGGGCTGTCCCCGAGCTTGCCGCCGGTGATCGTGGTGATGCCGTGTACGACGCCGTCGGCCGTGGTCGAGCACCGTGCCATGAGACCGGCGAACGACAGCTTCCTGATGAACCCCGCCTGGGCCAGTGGCCCGTCGGCCGTGCCCGCCTGTGCCGGGGCGCCCGCCATGGCGAGCAGGACCACGGCCGGCGCGAGAGCCGAGACCCTCAGCGCATTCCTGGTAGATCGATTCACCTTTTCCCCCCGGGGGATTGATTCCCTGACCCTGAAGGCGGCGCGTCCGTGTTCATGCGAACACGGACGGCAACGCCGCCGAGCGGGGACGTTAGTACAGTCCGGGAGGACGCACAGCTAATTCGGAAATGAATTCAAGAACCCATTACTCCGCTCCGAGGCTGATCGCTTCCTGCACTTCCCGATGGCGTACGGCGAGTTCCGCGGCGGCCTTCTCCTCGTCATACCGCTCGGCGATCTCCTCGTCCTGGCGCATCAGCGCGGTCAGGTCGGCCTTCGCGTTGTCGAGCACGCCCATGTCGGCGTAGGCGGCCTGCACCTTTTCGCCCCACAGTCCGATGTCGCGCACACACGGCACGATCCGGCTGAAGAGCAGGGACTGGTAGAGCGAGTACATTTCGGAATTGTCGACGTACTCGATGCACTGCGCCACGGGCATGTTCAGCTGCTCGAAGACCTCGCGCCCCTTGAAACGGTCACGCATGAGGTAGCAGCCCTCGACCACGAACTCCTCCCGCTCGGCCCGCTCCTTCGAGGTGAGCTCCGCGTAGTAGTCCTTCAGCGCCAGGCGCCCGAAGGCCACGTGCCGCGCCTCGTCCTGCATGACGTAGGCGAGCAGCTGCTTGACGAGCGGGTTGGTGGCCATGTCCCGGTAGAGGCCGAACGCGGCCAGGGCCAGTCCCTCGATGAGCACCTGCATGCCGAGGTAGGGCAGGTCCCACCGGCTGTCGGTGAGCGACTCGGCGAGCAGCTTGGCCAGGTCCTGGTTGACCGGGTAGTACATCCCGATCTTCTCGTGCACGAACTTGGCGTAGAGCTCGACGTGCCGCGCCTCGTCCATGGTCTGGGTCGCCGCGTAGAACTTGGAGTCCAGGTCGGGTACGGACTGGACGATCCGGGCGGAGACGTTCAGCGCGCCCTGCTCACCGTGCAAGAACTGGCTGAACAGCCAGGACCCCTGGTGCGTGCCGTACTCGTCCTTCTCCTTCTGCGACATCTTCGCCCAGATGTCCGAGCCGAAGAGCGGGTTGAACTCCTCGGGCAGCCCCGCGACGTTGACCGGGTCGACCTCGACGTCCCAGTCGATGCGCAGCTGCGCGTCCCACTGCTTGTCCTTGCCCTTCTGGTAGAGCGACAACAGCCGGTCCCGGCCGCCGTCGTACTCCCAGGTGAATCGGGCGTCGCCGGTCATCGCGACGTTCCAGGTGTCGGTCGGGACGGGCGTGGCGTAGCGGTCGTACGAGCTCACGGGCGGGCCTCCCCTTCGAAGCTTCTTTACATCACTTGGTAACACGTAAAGCCGTCACTCGCCATACCCAAGTGCTTACTACTTCGAAGTGTGACCACCTGGTCACCATGTGACTTTTGTCATCCAGAACCCAGGACGCGACGCACTAACCGGGAGAACACCGGCTTTCTACCGTTGGGGCCATGGAAGCGATCACGTTCACCCAGGTCGGCAAGAGTTACGGCTCGGTCCGTGCAGTCGACACACTGGACCTCACGATCGGCGCCGGCCAGACCGTCGCCCTGCTCGGCCCCAACGGCGCCGGCAAGTCCACCTCGATCTCCATGCTGCTCGGGCAGGCCCTCCCCGACAGCGGCAACGTGACGGTCTTCGGTTCCGCGCCCGCCGAAGCGGTCGCCAAGGGCCAGGTCGGCGCGATGCTCCAGGACGGCGCGCTGCCCGAGGGGCTCACGGTCCGCGAGATCGTCGACTTCGTCCGGCAGCTCTACCCGGAGCCGCTGAGCCTCGACGAGGCACTGCGCATCGCGGACCTGACCGACCTCGCCAAGCGCCGCGCCGACCGGCTGTCCGGTGGTCAGTCGCAGCGGGTACGGTTCGCCCTCGCCATCGCGGGCGCCCCGCAGCTGCTGGTCCTCGACGAGCCGACGGCCGCGATGGACGTCGAGTCCCGGCGGGCCTTCTGGGTCAGCATGCGGGCGTACGCGGCGACCGGCCGGACCATCCTGTTCGCCACCCATTACCTCGAAGAGGCCGACGAGAACGCCGACCGGATCATCGTCATCGCCGAGGGCCGCGCTGGACCGTGCCGGGCATCGCGGCCGCGAGCGGACTGGCGGCGCTGCAGACCGGGCTGATCCTGTCGAGCCCGAGCGCGATGGGGTTCCTCACCCTCTCGGTGTTCACGGTGAGCCTGATGGCACTGGGGTTCCGGCACTCCCGGATGCTCGTACAGCAACTGCAGGAGGCCCGCAGCGAGGTGGCCAAGCTGGCCGCCACCGACGAACGGCTGCGCATCGCCCGGGACCTGCACGACCTGCTCGGCCACAGCCTCTCCCTGATCGTGCTGAAGAGCGAGGTGGCCAAGCGGATCGCCCCGCACGACTTCGACAAGACGATGCAGGAGGTCAAGGACATCGAGTCGGTGGCCCGGCAGGCGCTCGCCGACGTCCGCGAGGCCGTCTCCGGCTACCGCCAGCGCAACCTCACCGAGGAACTGGACAACGCCCGGGCCGTCCTGGCCGCCGCCGGCATGAGCCCGATCGTCCGCACCTCGGGAACCCCGCTGCCCGACGTGATCGACGGCCTCTTCGGCTGGGCCGTCCGCGAGGGCGTCACCAACGTCGTCCGGCACTCCCGCGCCACCCAGGTCGAGATCGGCGTCTCCAGGACCAGGAAGGGGGCCCTGCTGGAGATCATCGACAACGGGGCGGGCCCCGCCGGTCCCCCTGGAAACGGCATTTCCGGGCTCACCGAACGGATAGCCGCCGCCGGCGGCACCGTCCAGGCAGGCCGCGGCCCCGACGGCGGCTTCCAGCTGTCCGTCACCGTCCCAGGTACGAACGTCCCCCAGCCCGTAGTCCCTATCCCCCGGTAGGGTTCGGGCGTGATTCGGGTGATGCTGGCGGAGGATCAGGCGATGGTCCGCGGTGCGCTGGCGACACTACTCGGCCTGGAGGACGACCTCGAGGTGGTGGCCGAGGCCGGGGACGGCGCGCAGGCCGTGGCGACGGCGATCGCGATACGGCCCGATGTGGCGTTGCTCGACATCGAGATGCCGGGCAAGGACGGGATCGCGGCCGCGGCGGAGATCCGCGCGGCGGTGCCCGAGTGCAAGGTCATGATCCTCACGACGTTCGGGCGGCCCGGGTTCCTGCGGCGGGCCATGGAGGCGGGGGCGTCGGCGTTCCTGGTGAAGGACAGTCCCGCAGCCGAACTGGCCGAGGCGATCCGGCGGGTTCTGGCCGGGGAACGGGTCATCGACCCGGGCCTCGCGGCGGCGGCCCTCAGCGCGGGACCGAATCCGCTGTCGCCCAGGGAGCGGGACGTCCTGGCCGCCTCCGTGGACGGGGCCTCCATCGGCGACATAGCCGGGCAGCTGCACTTGTCCGAGGGGACGGTACGGAACTATCTCTCCGCGGCCATCCAGAAGGTCGGCGCACGGAACCGGATCGAGGCGGTCCGTTCCGCCGAGTCCCAGGGCTGGCTGTGACTACCTGGAGATGGTGGCACTGAGAGTCGGGGCGGCGGAGGTCCAGCTCCCCGCCTGACGGGTCGGAACGACCGGCCGCGCGGACGGGATCGGGACGGTCGGGGCCTGTTCGGGCCAGGGAGCGGTCTCCTCCAACTCGGCGGGACCATCCTCGGGCCTGCGGCGTCGTACCGCGAAGTGATCTGCGTAGTGTTCGAGGAAGAACTCGGTGAGAGCCCCGTCGACGCTCACCGCCTCGGCGATCGGCGGGTGGGCGGTGATACCGGGCTCGGCGGCGAGGGCGTGGCCCATCCGGAAGGTGGCGGCCTCGACGGCGGAGCCGCCCGCGGCCAGCAGCAGGTTGCGGAAACCTGCGAGGTCACCGGGTGGGACCAGGTCGTCGGCACCACCCGCGAGCAGCATCAGCGCCGGGTTCGACGCGACGACCTCCGCCGCGCGGGCGTTGAAGTCGAGCCGGGCGGCCACCGCCCGGGACTCGTCGGTCCAGGCATAGGTGCCGCCGCTGCGACGTTCGAGGCCGGCCAGGGCCCGGGCCGGCACCACGATCGGCGCGATCAGGGCGGCCGCGTCGACCGGAACCTCCCCCGAGGCCAGCGCGAGCAGTGCGGCCCCGCCGCCGGCGGAGAAACCCACCAGGCCGATCGGTGTCTCCGCAAGGCCCAGGTCCACGCGGAGCTCGGCCACCACCTCGGGTAGTTCCGCGGCCGCCTGCTCGACGATCGGGCCGTACAGATCGACCAGATAGTCGTGCTGTGCAAGGGCCCGCAGCTCGCCCGCACCACCGGCGGGCAACCTGCCGCCGAACAGCGGAAGGCCCAGGTAGACCCGCCAGGCCGGGACCCCCGTCATCGGTACCGCCGCCGCGAAGGCGGCCTCCGAACGGGGTGGTTCGAACCCGTGCCAGGCCACGATGAGCCTGGCCGGGCCGTCCGCCTCGACGTCCACCGAGGTCGGCGGCAACGCGAGGTAGGGAACTCCGGCGGCCGTGCCGGTACAGGGGTGAGCCGGCTGCATCTCACGTCCTCAAAGGTTGCGAGCAAGGGCAGAACCCCTGCACATGGCCAAATTTCTCCCGCAAGGCCATGGTCGCACCTGGCGCCGGAGAATACCGGCGAATCCCGTCAGCGCGTACGGATACGTGCCCGAATGATTACTCAGAGCAATGGTCAGCCGTCGATATGGGCGGTGAGATAGGCGTGCAGGAGCAGTTCGGCCTCCGCCAGGATGCGCGGGTCGCCCACCGGGTCGCGCCGGAACGCCATCTTGAGCACGGCGTCGCCGGCCTCGACCGCGATGGCGAGCGCGCGGGCCAGATCGGGGCCGTCGGTCACCCCGAACGCCTCGACGATCAGGCCCCGGAGCCGGTCGGCCACCACCGCGTTGTTGTCCTCGGCGTCGTCGAGCAGGTTCAGGTCGGCGACATCACCGAAGCGCAACACCGAGAACCCGGGAATCGTACGGTGCATCTCCACGAAGATCTCGATGACCGCCCCCACGCAGTCCGACCAGTGCGAGAAGGTGCCCTCGGTGAGCCGCGCGGAGACCCGGTCGCCGAAGATCTCCAGGTTCCGAAGCGCGAGGGCCTGGGCGACGGCCCGTTTGTCGGGGAAGAACTGGTACACCGAGCCGATCGCGACCTCCGCCCGCTGGGCGATCCGGGTGGTCGAAAGACCGTCGTACCCGCTCTCATCGAGGATCTCGGCGCACGCGTCGAGCATCCGCTGGACGCGTTCGACGCTACGACGCTGGGCCGGTTGCCGGCGCAGCGGCGTGGGGGACTCGCTCACGCCCTCATCATCTCCCTTATGACCGGCTGCCACGAACTCACCGCAGCGCGGCGCAGGGACGCAGTCCATTCCAGTCTGCGGGGCGGTGACCGCGGCCGGGCCGTACCTCCATCGCAAGAGTCGACCAGGGATGCCAGGTGATCTACCCTGCGAGCGTGCTCGCCGAAAGGGACAAATATGGATATTGAGCGGATCAGGGCCGAGACACCGGGCTGCGCGGAGGTCGTGCACCTCAACAACGCGGGTGCGGCGCTACAGCCCGCCGCCGTGCACGAGACGGTCCTGCTCCACCTCGAACTGGAGTTGCGGATCGGCGGGTATGAGGCGGCCGACGCCGCGGAGGGAGCGCTCGCCGAGTCCTACGACGTGCTGGCCCGGCTGGTCGGCGCCCGGTCCGAGGAGATCGCATACGTCGAGAACGCCACCCGCGCCTGGGACATGGCCTTCTACGCGATCCCCTTCGAGAAGGGTGACCGGATTCTGACCACCACCAGCGAGTACGCCAGCAACGCGCTCGGCTACCTGCAGGCGGCGCAGCGGCACGGCGCGGTGGTCGAGGTGGTCCCCGACGACTCCCACGGGCAGATCTCTCTTGAGGCGCTGGCCTCGATGCTGGACGACGGGGGCGTACGGCTCGTAGCGATCAATCACATCCCCACCCATGACGGGCTGATCAACCCGGTCGCCGAGGTGGGCAGGCTGGCGAAGGCGGCCGGTGCGCTCTACCTGCTCGACGCCTGCCAGTCGGTCGGGCAGGTGGCCGTGGACGTCGAGGAGATCGGCTGTGACCTGCTGTCGGCAACCGGCCGTAAGTTCCTGCGCGGCCCCCGCGGCACCGGTTTCCTCTATGTACGGCAAGGAGTGCTCGACCAACTGGACCCTCCGTTCCTGGACCTGCGGGCCGCCGACTGGACGGGGCCCGGGTCGTACACCCTCCGGCCGGACGCCCGGCGGTTCGAGACCTGGGAGCGGTTCGTGGCCGGGCAGCTGGGACAGGCCACCGCCGCCGCGTACGCCATGGAGATCGGGCTGCCCGCGATCGAGGAGCGGGTGCTGCGGCTGGGCGGGGAGCTGCGGGCGGCGCTCTCGGAGGTGCCGGGAGTGACCACCTACGACCGGGGTGCGCGCAAGAGCGGCATTGTGACCTTCGGGCACGCGTCGATGGACGCGCCGGAGATCGTCGGGCGCCTGGCCGAGCAGCGCATCAGCACCCGGATCGCCGAGCAGACCTACCGGTACGACGAGGGTGTGGAGCCGCGCAAGAGGGTCCGGGCGTCGGTGCACTACTACAACACCGAGGACGAGCTCGACCGCGCGGTACGGGCCGTACGGTCAATTACCAATTAGTGCGGCTTGACCAAAGACGGAAGATTCAAACTCTTGAATCGTTCGTCTTTGCATGTTCGGATGGAACCGTGACCGCCGAACGGCTCGCACCGGTGCCACGCACCACAGCCGAGGAGCTGCGCGGTGCGGGGCTGCGGGTGACGGCTGCCCGGGTGGCGATCCTGGAGACCATCGAAAGCCGTCCCCATCTGGGTGCCGAGGCGATCGCCGCCCTGGCCCGCGACCGGGTCGGCACGGTCTCCACACAGGCCGTCTATGAAGCGCTCAACGCGCTCACCGACGCGGGCCTGCTGCGGCGCATCGAACCCGCGGGCAGTCCGGCCAGGTACGAGCGGCGCGTCGGCGACAACCACCACCATCTGGT
>JAOPYM010000164.1 GCA_025964615.1 Actinomycetes bacterium | reverse complement strand
GGCGGAGATGGTGAAGGCACGGGAACTGTCCCGGTGCATGCGCCAGCACGGCCTCGCCGACTGGCCCGACCCCGACGCCAACGGCGCCTTCCCGCTGCCGCCCAGGCTCATCCAGCTCGGCAAGCGGGGGATCATGTCGCAGATCAAGGCGTGCGGGCAGTACTGGCCCCGCCGCAGCATCAACATCGTGCCGCAGGCCCATGGGTGACCGGGGCTTCAAGGTGGCCGCCGTGCTCGTGCTGGCGGCCGCCACGGGGAGTGCGGCCTGGGCCCTGCGGAGCCCCGCGCCCCGCTCTCAGGCCGGCATTCCGGTCGGCACCGCTCCGGTCGTACGGGCCGATGTCGCCGAGCGCCAGCAGGTCAACGGCACGCTCGGTCATTCGGGGACGTACGACGTGATCGCGCCAGGAGGGACCGGTGTCCTCACCCGGCTGCCCGCGACCGGCACCGTCATCGAACGGGGGCGGGCCGTCTACGAGGTGAACGGGGCCCGGGTACCGCTCTTCTACGGAGCGCGCCCGGCCTGGCGGGCATTCCGGCTCGGGATGACCGACGGCGCCGACGTACGGGAACTGGAGGACAACCTGAACGCCCTGGGCTACGGGCTCACCGTGGATCGGCACTTCTCCCTCGCCACCTACTGGGCGGTGCGCCAGTGGCAGGAGGCCGCGCACCTGCCGGTGACCGGGTCCGTGCCGCTCGGCCAGGTGGTGTTCCTGCCGGGCCCGCTGCGGGTCGGCGGGCAGGACGCCAAGGCCGGCAGTGCGGTGCGCGCCGGGTTGCTCGTCGAGCACGGTACGGGCAGCGCGCCCGACGTCCAGGTGCAACTCGATCCCACCCTGATCCCCAGCGTCCACACCGGCGACCAGGTCACCGTCACCATGCCCGACGGGACCGGCCGGAAGGGGCGGATCACCGAGGTCGGCGGGGTCGCCGTCACCCAGGCCACCGCGACCAACCCGCAGCAGGCGCTGGCGCCCGTCACGATCACCGTGTCGGGCTCGACGGCCGGGGTGCTCGACCAGGCGCAGGTCCAGGTCGGGATCACCACCGCCGTCCACCGGCAGGTGCTCGCCGTGCCGATCGTCGCGCTGCTGGCCCGCCCCGGCGGGACGTACGACGTGGTGGTCGTCAGCGGTGGGGTGCGGCGGCACGTGGCCGTCCAGGCGGGGCTCTTCGACGAGACCGCCGGTCTGGTCGAGGTGGACGGCCCGGGGCTCGCCGAGGGCCAGCAGGTGGAGGTCCCCGATGCCGGTGCTTGAGCTCCGGGACGTACGGAAGGTGTATCCGGGGGAGCCCCCCGTCGAGTCGGTACGCGGCGTCAGCCTCGCCATCGAGCCCGGCGAGATGATCGCGGTACGGGGCGCATCCGGGTCGGGCAAGTCGACCCTCCTGCACCTCATGGCGGGGCTCGACCGGCCCACCACCGGATCCGTACAACTCGACGGGCAGCACGTCGAACGGCTGTCGGACCGGCATCTGGCCGGGCTGCGCGCCCACCGGGTCGGCGTGGTGTTCCAGCAGTTCTTCCTGCTCGAAGCGGTCAGCGCGCTCGACAACGTGGCCACCGGGCTGCTCTACCGGGGAGTACCGGGACCGAAACGCCGCGCGGCGGCGGCCGAGGCGCTCACCCGGGTGGGGCTCGCGCACCGCATGCACCACCGGGCGGCGAAACTGTCCGGGGGAGAGCGGCAGCGGGTCGCCATCGCCAGGGCGGTCGTCGGCCGCCCGGCGATCGTGTTCGCCGACGAGCCGACCGGCAACCTCGACTCGGTGACCGGCGCGGGGATCCTCGGCCTGATGCGCGAACTCAACGAGGACGGCACGACGCTGGTGGTCGTGACACACGAGGACACGGTCGCCGCCGCGTGCCGTCGCCGCATCGAGCTGCGGGACGGGCTGGTGATCTCGTGAAGAGCACCCTGCGGGTGGCTGATCTGCTGCCGGCCGGGACGCTCGGGCTGCGTTCCCGGCGGCTCCGGGCCGCGCTGTCGGGCCTGGGCATCGCGATCGGGATCGCCTCGATGGTCGCCGTGCTCGGGGTCACCAGGTCGAGCGAGTCGCGGCTGCTCGCCCAGATCGACCGGCTCGGCACGAACCTGCTGACCGTGGTGAACGGGCAGAGCCTGAACGGCGCCGAGGCGGAGCTGCCCGCGACCGCCTCCCCGATGATCGGCCGGATGCCGGACGTGCTGCACGTGGCGCCGACCGCGCAGCTCGCCGCCGCCTCGGTGTACCGCAGCGATCGGATCCCGGCCGGGCAGACCGGCGGGCTGGCCGTGCGGGCGTGCGATCCGTCGCTGCTGGCGACCCTCGACGGGTCCCTGCGGTCGGGCCGGTTCCTGTCCGCCGGGCCCTACCCGGCGACCGTGCTGGGGTACGACGCCGCGCGCACGATGGGGATCGTGCACCTCGATCCGGGCACCCGGGTGTGGCTCGGCGGGCACTGGTTCGCGGTCGCGGGGATCCTCGACCCGTTCCCGCTGGCGCCCGAGATCGACCGGTCCGCGCTGATCACCTTCCCGGCGGCGGCCCGGCTGCTGCACTACGACGGGCACCCGAGCCGGATCTACCTGCGGGCCGCCGAGAACCGGGTGGTGCAGGTGAGCGGGCTGCTCGCCGCCACCGCCGACCCGGCCGCGCCGTACCAGGTCGGGGTGAGCCGCCCGTCGGACACGCTCACCGCCAGGGTCGCCGTGGTCCAGTCGTCGGCGTCGCTGTTCCTCGGCCTCGGGGCCGTCGCGCTGCTCGTCGGGGTCATCGGCATCGCCAACGTCATGGTGATCTCCGTTCTGGAGCGCCGCTCGGAGATCGGGCTGCGCCGGGCCCTCGGGGCGGCGCGCGTGCACGTGGCCGCCCAGTTCCTGACCGAGTCGCTGGTCCTGTCGGTGCTCGGCGGGGTGTTCGGGGTGGCGCTCGGCGCGGCCGTGACGGCCTCGATGGCCTACGACCGGGGCTGGGACGTCCAGATCCCCGCCGTCGCGGTGTGGGGCGGGTTCGGCGTGGCCGTCCTGGCCGGGATGCTCGCCGGCCTGTATCCGGCGCTGCGGGCCGCCCGGCTCTCCCCCACCGACGCGCTGCGCACCGCGTGACCCTCCGTTGACCCGTGGCGTTTCCCGCACCGTTTCGCTGAACGGTGCGGGAAACGCC
>JAOPYM010000162.1 GCA_025964615.1 Actinomycetes bacterium | reverse complement strand
GGGAGCTGCTCGAGTGGGCCGAGTTCGCGGGCAACCGCTACGGCACGCCGCGCAAGCCCGTCGAGGAACGGCTCGCCGCCGGGGTGCCGACCCTGCTCGAGATCGACCTGCAGGGTGCCCGCCAGGTTCGTGCGGCGATGCCCGAGGCCCGGCTGGTCTTCCTGGCCCCGCCCTCCTGGGATGAGCTGGTCCGGCGCCTCACCGGGCGCGGTACCGAGGCTCCTAAGGTGATCGAGCGCCGCCTGCAGGCGGCGAAGATCGAGCTCGCCGCCGAGGACGAGTTCGACGTGACGCTGGTCAACACGTCGGTCCAGGGTGTATGCCGCGAGCTGCTAGCCTTGGTGGGTTCATAGTCCGTCCTCAATGGAAGGCTGCTGCGTGGCATCCAGTGCTGAAGGCATCACCAACCCGTCGATCGACGATCTGCTTCAGGTCGTCGACACCAAGTACGGCCTGGTGAGCATCGCCGCCAAGCGGGCCCGCCAGATCAACGCCTACTACGCCCAGCTGGGCGAGGGCCTGCTGGAGTACGTCGGGCCGCTGGTGGAGACCCAGGTCCAGGAGAAGCCGCTGTCCATCGCGCTCCGCGAGACCAAAGAGGGACTTCTGCACGCCGAGCCCATCGAAGGCTAGAGCGCATGAAGGTCGTGCTCGGGGTGGGTGCCGGGATCGCCGCGTACAAGGTGTGCGAACTGCTGCGGCGGCTCACCGAGTCCGGGCACGACGTCCGGGTCATCCCGACCAGGGACGCCCTGCGCTTCGTCGGTGAGCCGACCTGGGCCGCGCTCTCCGGCCACCCGGTCTCGACCGAGGTGTGGTCCGCCGTCGACGAGGTCCCGCATGTGCGGCTCGGGCAGCAGGCCGATCTGGTGTTCGTCGCCCCCGCCACCGCGGACCTGCTGGCGCGGGCCGCGCACGGCCTGGCCGACGACCTGCTCACCAACACCCTGCTCACCGCCCGCTGCCCGGTGGTCTTCGCCCCGGCGATGCACTCCGAGATGTGGGACCACCCGGCCACCCAGGCGAACGTCGCCACCCTGCGCGCCCGCGGCGCGATCGTCATCGAGCCCGCCTCCGGCAGGCTCACCGGCGCCGACACCGGCCCCGGCCGGCTGCCCGAACCCCTCGCGCTCTTCGAGGTCGCCCAGCGGGTGCTCGCACGCGGTGGGCTGCCCGACGACCTCGAGGGCCGGCACGTGGTGATCTCCGCGGGCGGGACCAGGGAGGCCATCGACCCGGTGCGCTTCATCGGGAACCGGTCCTCGGGCCTGCAGGGGTACGCCCTGGCCCGTACCGCCGCAGCCAGGGGGGCGACCGTCACGCTCGTCGCCGCGAACGTCGCCCTGCCCGATCCGGCCGGCGTCACCGTGCTGCAGGCCTCCTCGGCGGAGGACATGCGCAAGGCCGTCCTGGAGGCCGCCGCGACTGCCGACGCCGTTGTGATGGCGGCGGCAGTCGCCGACTTCCGCCCGGCCGACTACCAGGACTTCAAGATCAAGAAGACCGAGTCCGGCCCGGCCCCGGTCCAGCTGGTCAAGAACCCCGACATCCTGGCGGAACTCGTCCAGCGCCGTACGGCCGGATCGGGTCAGGTGATCGTCGGGTTCGCCGCCGAGACCGACGACATCGTCGCGCACGGGCGCGAGAAGCTCGCCCGCAAGGGCTGCGACCTGCTGGTCGTCAATCAGGTCGGAGCCGATCTCACGTTCGGAAAGCCCGACAACGAGGCCGTCGTGCTGGCGGCCACCGGTGAGTCGGTCGTGGTGGAACGCGGGCCCAAGGAGGCGCTGGCCGACGTGGTCTGGGACCTCGTGGTGCCGCGTCTGCCGGAGGCGACCATCTCGCACGCGCCCGACCTGGATAGACTTCGCCAGCTGTAACTCTGCTTTCGTACCTAATCGACCCTTCTGCTATCAGCCAGCAGCCGCTGCAAGGAGTGCACGCACGTGTCTCGTCGCCTGTTCACCTCCGAGTCCGTCACCGAGGGACACCCCGACAAGATCGCTGACCAGATCAGTGACGCGATCCTCGACGCGATGCTCAAGGACGACGCGCGCAGCCGTGTCGCCGTTGAGACCATGATCACCACCGGTCAGGTGCACGTCGCCGGCGAGGTGACCACCGAGACCTACGTGGACATTCCCGGCGTGATCCGGGAGAAGATCCTGGAGATCGGGTACGACTCGTCCGCCAAGGGTTGCGACGGTCACTCCTGTGGTGTGTCGGTGTCCATCGGCGCGCAGTCGCCCGACATCGCCCAGGGCGTCGACGACGCCTACGAGACCCGCGAGGGCGAGGGCATCGACGACCTCGACCGCCAGGGCGCCGGCGACCAGGGCCTGATGTTCGGCTACGCCTGCCGCGACACTCCCGAGCTGATGCCGCTGCCGATCACCCTCGCCCACCGGCTGGCGCGCAAGCTGTCCGAGGTGCGCAAGAACGGCACCGTCGCCTACCTGCGGCCGGACGGCAAGACCCAGGTCACCATCGAGTACGACGGCGACCGGCCGGTCCGCCTCGACACCGTGGTCGTGTCCACCCAGCACGCCCCGGACATCGACCTCAAGGAGCTCCTGACACCGGACATCAAGGAGCACGTGGTCGACCCGATCGTCGCCGAGCTGGAGATCGAGACCAAGGGTTACCGGCTGCTGGTCAACCCGACCGGGCGCTTCGAGATCGGCGGCCCGATGGGCGACGCCGGCCTCACCGGCCGCAAGATCATCGTCGACACCTACGGTGGTATGGCCCGGCACGGCGGGGGTGCCTTCTCCGGGAAGGACCCGTCCAAGGTCGACCGTTCCGCCGCGTACGCGATGCGCTGGGTGGCCAAGAACATCGTCGCTGCCGGCCTGGCCGACCGTGCCGAGGTTCAGGTCGCCTACGCGATCGGCAAGGCCAACCCGGTCGGCGTCTTCGTGGAGACCTTCGGCACCGAGGTCGTCTCGGTCGACAAGATCCAGGAGGCCGTCCTGGAGGTCTTCGACCTGCGCCCGGCCGCCATCATCCGGGACCTTGACCTGCTGCGCCCGATCTACTCCGAGACCGCCGCCTACGGGCACTTCGGCCGTGAGGGCTTCTCCTGGGAGTCCACCGACCGGGCCCCGGCCCTCCGCGCCGCCGCCGGCCTCTAGCCCGCACCGCGAAGCCACCCCCACCCGCCCGCGCCCCCCGTTGAGTCGTGGCGTTTCCCGCACCGTTCCAGGAACGGTGCGGGAAACGCCACGACTCAACGTTATTGGAGCGCCTTCTTGAGGGCGCCCAGGGCGACCTTGGGGTGGGCCATCGCGTGGTAGATGCCGGGGATCTCGTCGTCGATGCCGAGCAGGCCGTAGACACCGTGCATGGCCCCGCGCACGGAGTACTCGACGGTGAAGACCACGTCTTCGGGGATCTCGGTGTACTGGCCGAGGAACGCGAAGTTCTGCGACCCCTTGGGTACGACGTGGGGCCGGTCGCCGACGGCGCGCGGCTGGAACTGGCTGGTGATGTACGGCATCATCACCGGGATCACCGTGGTGGTCCGCCGGATCTGCTCAAGCGCGTCCTCGTACCCGAGGTGGTGCACCAGTTCCGTCAGGATCTCCTGCCCGGTGGCCTGGGACATCGGCTTGCCGATGTAGTCGCCCACCTTGTCGACGAACAACCCGTACCCCCAGAGAGTGAACACGTCGTCGGGCTGACCCGCGAAGTGCGGCTGGTGCGGAACCACGATCGACATCAGCCATTTGGAGTCCACGAACGTGGTCAGCCCGCCGGTCCCCGGTGCGTTCCCCGACATGTCGGTGAGGCGGCGCAGCAGCAGGGGGCTGTGCATGGTCAGCGTGAACGACTCCCACTTGGTCTCATCCACATTCCCGGCGAACGACATCGGGCGGCCGAAGTCGGGCGCCTTGTCGGCCAGCCGCTCCCAGAGAGTGAACGCGCCGTCGCGCTTGTCCCTGATCAGTTCGGGGGCGTGATCGTCGTCGCCGTAGGCGGAGTCGGAGGTCATCGACCCGAGCGTGATGAAGGCGTAGTCGTCCTGGTCCAGCTCGTAGGCCCCCGCGATGCCGTCCCGCTCGAAGTGGATCCTCGTGGCCCGTCTGTCCAGGCCCGCCGAGCTGAAGTCCACATCGGTGACCCTGGTGCCGTACTCGGTGGCGACGCCGTTGGCGGTCAGCCAGTGCTGTACGGGCCGGACGATCGAGTCGTACTGGTTGAGGACGGTCTGGCGTACGCCCGACAGGGTGTGGATGCGCGGGAACTCCTGGGTGAAGCGCAGGAAGTAGCGCTTGAGCTCCATGGCGCTCGACCAGGTCTGGAACGCGAACGTCGTCCGCCACATTGCCCAGAAGTTGGTTTTGAAGAAGTGCGGGGAGAAGAACTCGTCGATCCGCCTGGACCCGATCGTGCTCTCCGGGAGCGCCAGCAGCTTGGTCATCTCAGCCCGGTCCCGGGCGGTGAAGCCCAGATCGGCGGCGTTCAGGATGTTCTGCTTCTCGTCGACGAGACGGGCTCTCGCCTCGGTCTTCCAGGTCCGGTTGAAGTCCCAGATCTCCTGCTTCACCGACTTCGACGGGTCGGTGAGCGTGGGGATCGTCTCCAGGAGGTTCCACAGGCAGACGTACGCCTCCTCCTCCAGCATCCGGCTGCCGCGGGCCACGTACCCCTTGTCCGGATCACCGGACCCGTCGAGGGCACCGCCGGCGATCGGGAGCTCCTCAAGGATCACGATGTTCGATCCGGCGAACCCGCCGTCCCTTACCAGGAACACCGCCGCCGCCAGCGACGCGATCCCGCCTCCGACGATGTAGGCCCTTCGTCCCGACGCGCCCATAGATTCCCCCCGGCCATGATCCAACGTTCTGTAATCAACCCCTTGCCGACAGCAACCTTCCCCAAACCCGTTGACTCGTGGCGTTTCCCGCACTGAACTGGGTTGCGGTGCGGGAAACGCCACGACTCAACGAATCCGGTGGACCTTCGGTCTGGTAGGACAAGGGCGTGGCGAACGGTGGGGGAGCGGCGGAGCTGATCCCGGGGATGGGTGATCTCCCTGAGCGCGCCGTCGTGCGGTCCGTGAAGCCGGGTCCGGGTTCGGGCAGGGCCGGTACGGCTGGGAGGTCCGGGGGCAAGAAGGGGGCCCGGCAGGTGGCGGAGGAGCTGCCGGTGGCACGGGTGGCGGTGGACATGCCGCTGCCGCATCTGGACCGGCCGTTCGACTACCTGGTGCCCGAGGAGCTGTCAGCGGGTACGGCCGCGGGGGTGCGGGTGCGGGTGCGGTTCGCCGGGCAGCTCGTCGACGGGTTCGTGCTCGAGCGGGTGGAGCGCAGCGAGCATGAGGGGCGGCTGGCCTTCCTGGAGCGGCTGACTTCCCCGGAACCGGTGCTCGCCCCGGAGATCGCCGCGCTGGCCCGGGAGGTCGCCGACCGCTATGCGGGCACGCTCGCCGACGTCCTCCGCCTGGCCATCCCACCCCGCCACGCCCGCGCCGAAGCCGAGGGCCGCAAGCAAGCCGAGGGCACCAACGACGCCGAGGGCCCGACCCAACCCGGGGACCTGACCCAACCCGAGGGCCTGACGCAATCCGAGGACCCGCAACCCGAGGGCCCGACGCAACCCGGGGACCTGACCCAACCCGGGGATCCCGCGCAATCCGCGGGTTCCGCGCAATCTGGGGGTTCCGCGCAATCTGGGGGCCTGACGCAATCCGCGGGTTCCGCGCAATCCGGGGGTTCCACGGGCGCGGGGAGGCCTGAGGACGTTGGGAGGCGGCTTGCGGCGGGACCCTGGGGGGCCTATCCGGCGGGGGAGTCGTTCCTGACGGCGCTGGCGGCGGGGAGAGCGCCTCGGGCCGTCTGGACGGCCATGCCGGGCCAGGACTGGACGCGGGCCGTCGCCCGCGCCGTGCACGCGACCCTTGAGAGCGGCAGGGGCGCGGTCGTCGTGGTGGCCGATGGGCGGGACGTGGCCAGGGTCGACGCCGTGCTCGCCGAAGAGCTGGCCGGTGAGCCAGGGGGGCAAAAGCGGCATGTCGCCCTGACGGCCGAGCTGGGACCCGCAGAACGGTACCGCAGGTGGCTGGCCGTCAGGCGCGGCCAGGTCCTCGCGGTCGTCGGCACCAGGGCCGCGATGTTCGCCCCCGTCAGGGACCTGGGCCTCGTGGTGCTCTGGGACGACGGTGACGACGTGCACGCCGAACCGCACGCGCCGTACCCGCATCCGAGGGAGGTCCTGGCGCTGCGGGCGCACCGGGCCGACGCCGGGGCCCTCATCGGCGGGTTCACCAGGACCACCGACGCCACCCAGCTCGTCGAGTCAGGCTGGGCCCACCCGCTCGCTCCCGAAAGGGCCACCCTGCGCGGCGCGATGCCCCAGGTGCGGCCCGTCGGCGATGACACCGAACTGGCCCGCGACGAGGCCGCCAGGAGCGCGCGCCTGCCGAACCTGGCCTTCCGTACGGCCCGGCAGGCCCTTGACCACGGGCCGGTACTCGTCCAGGTGCCCAGACGCGGCTACCTTCCCGCGCTGGCGTGCGGCCGCTGCCGGGGCCCGGCGAGATGCGGGAACTGCCAGGGCCCGCTGGCCCTGACGAGCGCGCACGCGGTGCCGTACTGCCGCTGGTGCGGCCGGATCGCCGGCGACTGGCGCTGCCCGGAGTGCGGCAACGCGCACGTGCGCGCGGTGGTGGTCGGCGCGGGCCGTACCGCCGAGGAGCTCGGCCGGGCCTTCCCCGGCGTCACGATCAGAACCTCCGGCAAGGACGGCGTACTGGACCGGGTCGGAGCACAGAGCGCCCTGATCGTCTCGACCCCGGGCGCGGAGCCGCCCGCCGACGAGGGGTACGCCGCAGCCCTGCTCCTCGACGGCTGGGCGTTGCTCGGCCGCGCCGACCTGCGGGCCAACGAGGAGACCCTGCGCCGCTGGATGAACGCGGCGGCGCTGGTACGGGCGGGGGGCGTGGTCGTGGTGGCGGCCGAGGCGGGGCAAGCCCCGGTGCAGGCCCTGGTCCGCTGGGACCCGGTGACCCTGGCCGAGCGGGAGCTCGCCGAACGGCGGGAGCTCGGCTTCCCGCCCGCCGTGCGGATGGCCTCGCTGACCGGGACCCCCGCCGCAGTACGCGATCTCCTGGAGGCGGCCAGGCTGCCGGAGGGCGCGCAGGTCCTGGGCCCGGTGCAGGTCACCGGCAAGGACAGGGACGAGGAGCTGGAGCGGGCACTGGTGCGTGTCCCGCGCCATGACGCGGCGGCGCTCGGGCTGGCGCTCAAGGCCGCACAGGGGGTTCGCAGCGCCCGTAAGGCCGGCGAGACGGTACGAGTCCGGCTCGACCCTCTCGAACTCATCTGAGGCAGGGCCCCGAGTGCCTTAGTGTTGCCAAGCGTGGCAGATGACTGGGTGATGAAGACCGTAGAAGACCTGACCGCCTGGGCGGGCGCGCGGGCGGAGAAGTTCGATCTCCATGGTGCGCAGATCCTGCTGGAGCTGGCCCGCGAGGAGCTGGAGCTCGGCGGCCCGGGTGAACTGGACGCCGAGGAGCTCCATGATCTGATGGTCGAGGTGTTCCCCGACGTCGTGGACGCGGGGCCCGAGGACGTCCCAGCCGTGCTCGGCACCGCACGGGGACTCGTCGAGTTCCTGGCGGAGACCGGCGCCGTCGGCGCGGCCCAGGCCGAGGGCCTGCGCGCCGAACTCGCCGGGATCGAGCCCGAGTTCGCCGAAGCGGTCGAGCAGGCGGCCGGGGACGATGAGCACGACGCCTATCAGATCCTCGTGGACATGATGACCGATGAGGGCGTCGACCTGGAGGACGAGGCCGCCGTCGAGTCCTGGGTCCAGGCCTTCGAGGCGCTCTCCGAGGAGGAGCAGGCTGCCCGTACCCTGCCGTACGTCCTCGACCGGCTTGAGGACGGCGCCATGGTCCCGCCGGTACGGCTTGCACCGGTCGCCGAACTGGCCGCCGCGGCCCGGGCCTCGCGCCTGTTCACCACCGCGGGCGCGGACGACGACGAGGCCGTGCTCGCCGCCTGGCTGGAGGGTTTCGACGCCAGGACGGCCTGCGAGCACGGCGAGGAGGAGCTCTCCGACGAGGAGATCATCCGCCACGAGCTGCCGGGCGTCCTGCTGTTCCTGTACGAGGGGGAGGAGCCGGCCGCCCTCGAGGATCTCTCAGAGGCGCTCCTGGAGGACCTGCTCCAGGCCGAGCACATCGAGGACCCCGCCGCCTGGCGGCGTGTCGGCCCTGGCATCCTGGAGCGCGAGCTGGCCGCCTTCGTGGAAGACGGCGTCCTCGCACGGACCGATGAGGACCGCCTGGCCCTGACGCCGCTGGGCGTCTGGGGCGTCAGGGAGATGCTGCTCTCCGACGGGTACACGGCGCCGCTGGTGGGCGAGCTCGCCGGGGAGTCCGCGGAGGCCCTGGTGATCGGGCTGACCTGGCACCGCGAGGACACCGCGGACGAGGAGATCGACCTGTGGCTCGGCCGGCGCGAGCCCGGTGAGGCCGCCGGTGAGCTGGTCGAACTGATGCGCAGCGGCACGCCGGGCCAGCGGAACCTGGCAGCCGCCGTGCTGCACCGCGTCGACGTCCCCGCCGCCTCGGTCGTCCGCGCGGGCCTCGACGATCCGATCACCCGGCCGTACGCCGTCATCTGGCTGAACGAGCACGGGGACACCGGAGTCGAGCTCGCGCCTGAGGAGATGGCGTGGATCTTCATCGACACGGTCGCGGGACTCCTGGAGACCTCCGAGCCGGCCGAGGCGATCGAGGAGGCACTGGCAGGGTCGCCGGACCTGCGCTCGATGATCGAGGGCATGTGGCGGATCGACCACCCGGCCGCCGTCGACGTACTCGACGCCCTGGGAGATCATCACCCCGACAAGAAGGTCGGCAAGATCGCCCGCACCGCCGCTTACAAGGCCCGTTCCGCGCGGGGCGCTGGGTGAATCGTCCGTAGACTGGACGAAGACGATCGCTGAAACCCCACAAGGAAACCCCACGGGGAGACCTCGCAGGAAACGGAGCCACCCTTGGCCGTTAAGCCCATCCGCCTCTTCGGCGACCCGGTGCTGCGCACCCCGGCCGACCCGGTGAAGGACTTCGACAAGGAGCTCCGCACCCTCGTCAAGGACCTCACCGACACGATGATCGACGCGCCGGGCGCCGGGCTGGCCGCACCCCAGCTCGGTGTCGGCCTGCGCGTTTTCACGTACTACGTCGACGACAGGCTCGGGCATGTGGTGAACCCCACCCTCGACCTGACGGGTGAGATCGATACCGACGACGAAGGATGCCTCTCCCTTCCGGGCCTCGTCTTCCCGACCCCGCGGTCGCTCGGGGTGGTCGCCAAGGGGTTCAACATGCACGGTGAGCCGATCGTCCTGGAGGGAACGGACCTGCTGGCCCGCTGCGTCCAGCATGAGACCGACCACCTCGACGGCATCATCTTCATCGACCGGATGGACCCCGACCAACGCAAGCTGGCGATGAAGGCCATCCGCGAGGCCGAGTGGTTCGGGGACCCGGCGCCCGTGGTCAGGGAATCCCCGCACAACACGTTCGGGAAGGCCCTTTGAGACTGGTATTCGCCGGTACTCCGGAGACGGCGGTGCCGTCGCTGGCGGCGCTGCTCGCCTCGCGGCACGAGGTCGCCGCCGTCGTCACCCGTCCGGACAAGCCCGCGGGGCGGGGCCGGCATCTGCTGGCCAGTCCCGTCGGCGAGCAGGCGCTCGCCGCGGGCATCGAGGTGCTGAAGCCCGCCAGGCCAAGGGAGCCCGAGTTCCTGGAACGGCTCAGGCAGATCGCACCGGACTGCTGCCCGGTGGTGGCGTACGGGGGGTTGCTGCCCCGCGCGGCGCTGGACATCCCGCCACGCGGATGGGTCAACCTGCACTTTTCGCTGCTGCCCGCATGGCGCGGCGCGGCACCCGTGCAGCACGCCATCCTGCACGGCGACGAGATCACCGGTGCCGCTACCTTTGAGATCGAGGAGGACCTCGACACCGGTCCGGTGTACGGGCTGCTCACCGAGACGATCAGGCCTTCCGACACGACAGGCGACCTGCTCGGCCGGCTGGCCTCGGACGGGGCGCGGCTGCTCGTGGACACGCTGGACGGGATCGAGGACGGGGTCCTCGATGCGCGTCCGCAGTCCGTCGAGGGCGTGTCGTACGCCCCGAAGCTGACCCCGCAGGACGCCCGGGCGAACTGGACCTACCCTGCGCTGCGCCTCGACCGGCTGATCCGGGCCTGTACGCCCGCGCCCGGCGCCTGGACCACCTTCAGGGACGAGCGGCTCAAACTCGGGCCCGTACGGCCGGCGAACGGCGCGGATCCGCTCGCTCCGGGAGAGCTCAGGCCGGGCCGCAAGGAAGTGCTCGTGGGCACCGGGACCTACCCGGTGTCGCTCGGCGAGGTACAGCCGCAGGGCAAGAAGCGCATGACCGCGGTCGACTGGGCCCGTGGCGTCCGCCTCACCGATACCGACAGGCTGATCTGAATGCCACCGACCCGCGCCCGTAACGACAACCGCCGTCCGGGACCGCCGCACCGTACGGGCGTTCCGCAGGACCTGGTCCGGCGCACCGCCTTCGACGTGCTGCGGGCCGTCGACACCCGGGACGCGTACGCCAACCTGTTGTTGCCGAACAGGCTGCGCGAGCGTGACCTGACCGGCCGCGACGCCGCGCTCGCCACCGAGCTCACCTACGGGACGCTGCGCGGCCGGGGGACCTACGACGCGATCCTGGCGCTGTGCAGCGACCGGGAGCTGCGCCGGATCGACGCGCCGCTGCTCGACGTGCTGCGGCTCGGCGCGCACCAGCTGCTCAACACCCGGATCCCGGCGCACGCCGCGGTGGCCACCGCGGTCGACCTGGCCCGCTCGGTCTCGGGACCCGGCCAGGCCAAGTTCGCCAACGCGGTGCTCCGCAAGGTCGGTGCCAGGGATCTCGACGCCTGGCTGGCGATCGTCGCGCCGGCCGACGAACTGGGCCGCCTGACGGTGACCTACAGCCACCCGCGCTGGATCGTCTCGGCGCTGCGGGACGCGGTCGGGGCCGGCGAGATCGAGGCGCTGCTCGCGGCCGACAACGAGCGGCCACGGGTGACGCTGATCGCCAAGCCGGGACGCGCCACGCTGGAGGAGCTGACCGGGACCGAACCCGGCCGCTTCAGCCCGTATGCCGCGTACCTGCCAGAAGGGGATCCGGCGGGCTTCCCGGCGATCCGTGAGGGGCGGGCCGCCGTCCAGGACGAGGCGAGCCAGCTTGTCGCCCTGGCGCTGGCCGACGCGCCGCTGACCGGGAAGAACGGCCGCTGGCTGGATCTGTGCGCGGGCCCCGGCGGCAAGGCCGGGCTGCTGTCCGCGCTGGCCGCTCAGCGCGGCGCGCGGCTCCTCGCCTGTGACCTGCAGCCGCACCGGGCTGCCCTGGTCGGGCACGCGGTGGACCAGCGCGCCGGTGTGGCAGTCGTCGACGGTACGGCGCCGGCCTGGCGCCCGGGAACCTTCGACCGGGTTCTGGTGGACGTGCCGTGCACCGGGCTCGGTGCGCTGCGCCGCCGTCCGGAGGCGCGCTGGCGCCGCTCGCCCGAGTCGGTGGCCGAGCTGGGCCCGCTGCAACGGCGGCTGCTCGTCACCGCCCTGGATTCGGTACGGCGCGGGGGCGTCGTCGCCTACGTCACCTGCTCGCCGCACCTGGCCGAGACCCGGGTCGTGGTGGACGACGTGCTGAAGGCCCATCCGACGGTGGAGCGGCTCGACACGCCCGCCGTGCTCACCGGGATCGCGCCGGGCCTGACCGGCCTGGGGGACGGGCCATACGCCCAGTTCTGGCCGCACCGGCACGGCACCGACGCCATGTTCGTCGCCCTGCTCCGCCGGGGCTGAGCCTGATCCCTTCAGCCGTTGGCCGAGGCGGCGACGACGGACTGGTGCAGTCTTGCCAGTATCGGGATGTTCGGCGCCCGGTGCCGGACGGTGGCGTAAAGGTGATACGGGACCCCGGTGCGGATCTCGGGCAGCGAGCACACCGACTGCGGGCGCGCCAGAATCCTCCATCTCGGATCGCGGAGACACATGCGCAGTCCGTGACGGCTCGCATAGAGGATCAACCCGACCGCGTCCGGCCAGGCGTCATGGTCCATCCCGATGATCATCGGCCGTCCGGATGACTTCCCGGCGAGGATCGAGACCGCGCCCGGGATCGCGGGCACGCCGCGATATCGGGGCGGCGGATCGTACGGGTTGTCGCGGTGCTGCCCTACCACGGTGGCCAGGACGGCGAAGGCCGTGACCGCCGCCACCGCCGCCCACTGCGCCGCCCCGCGTTCGGCCAGACGCACCGTGGCCCCCACGGAGATGATCATCAGCACGAGCAGAGGCACCGACCAGTAGAAGTACCCGACGTACGTCTGATCCAGCTGGTCGATGCCGGTCATCGCGTAGTAGACGAACAGCCCGCTCATGAGCAGCGCCATCGCAAGGGCGCTCAGCAGGAAACGGCGGAGGTCGGGTCGGGGGCAGGTCTTCGCGAGCAGGTAGGCCAGGACGAGCAGGACGGCGGCGACCGTCCCGGAGGACCAGTAGTGCAGGACGTAATCCGCAGTGCTCGCCGCAGAGTGGACTCGATGGCGGCTCCCGGACCCCTGGTAGGAGAAGTACTTGGCGAACTCCCCGGGCCAGTGCAGCGCCGTGTGCAGGGCTATCGGAGCCGCGAAGACGCCGGCGACCCCCAGTGCCCAGAACCAGTGCCGCCGGTCGCCCCCGAGCAGCGCGGTTCCGGCGCGGCGACGGCGTACGGTCAGGGTCACGAGCGCGGCCAGCACGACGACGGGCGCGAAGAGCAGGAACTCCACATGGCCGTGCACGCACAGGCTCGCCGAGAGCGCGAGGAGCGGCAGATCCGCCGCCCGGCCCGCCGCGACGGAGGCGGCGGAGACCATGAGCAGCAGGGTGGGGGCGAAGTAGACGTAGGGCATCCACGAGGAGCCGACCGTCAGCGGATGGGCCGCCGCGAAGAGCAGGACCACGGCCAGGCAGGCGATCGACCCGATGCCGGACCGGTGGTGGCGGTGCATGACGACCATCGCCGTGGCGATGAGCGCGGCGTTGAGTATGAAGATCGCCAGGAGTTGCCCGTTCCACGGGGTGGGCACCACGTGCAGAAGGTCATGGAAGAGGAGCTCGCCCGCGGCCTCCACGTACAGAAAGACCGGCCCCGGGTGGAAGAACCCCAGCCGCGAGTAGTTGCCGGTGAGCAGGGCGAGGTGCTTGGCGTCCAGGATCGCGATGCCGTTGGCGCCGAAGTCCTCCGCCTCGTAGATCTTGGTGACGAACAGATATCTGTTGCGGACCACCAGGACGAGTAGAAGCACGCCGAATGAGCGCCACCACACTGCCTTCGCTGATGTCGGGTGACGCTCCCCGGAGGGATGGGGCCTCGCCGTCGCCATGTCGGCGGTCGAGAGTTCCACAGTCCGAGCTCCTATTGTGACAGGCCGAGTTCGGGCCGAGTTGACTGCCCGCGGCCACCGCGTTGCGTCCGGCCGGGTGTACGCCTACGAGCTTAGTTGTACTACGTTTCGCTATTGTTTGGGTTGGCGCCGATTTGGAGCCCCAGGCGCCTGCCGGCTTCCTCGTTGTCGTCGGAAATGGGAGTGACGTGACCTTTGGTGTGGCCGATGCCGGGGCGAGGAATGACGAAGCGACGCCGGTGGCCGATGATCAGGAGCCCCGGGCGGCGTGGTGGCGGCGGCGCAGCGTGCTCTGGATCGGTGCCGCGATCCTGCTGTTCCTGTGCGACTACCGGCATGCCGCGTCCAGGCCGGTCAGCTCCGACGGTGCCGTCAATGTCCTGCAGGCCGCCGATCTGCTGCACGGCAACCTGCTGCTGACGCACTGGCAGGTGTCCGACGTCTCGTTCTACCTCTCCGATCTGCCGCTCTACGCCGTCCTCGTGCTGATCTTCGGCCCGGTGCCGGCAGTCGTTCACGTGGGTGCGGCGATCGTCTTCAGCGCCGTCGTCCTGCTGGCCGCGGCCCTCGCGAAGAGCGGCTTCACCGGGCGGGAGGGCGCCCTGCGGGCCCTGTTCGCCGGGGTCATCGTCTTCGGAACCCCGCTGGGCTCCGAAGGGGTCAACCTCTATCTCAGCTCGCCCGATCACATCAGCACCGTCGCGCTGGCGCTCCTCGTGCTGGTGGTGATCGACCGGGCTGCTCCCTCGTGGCGAACCTGGCTCGCCATCGCCCTGATATCGGTGGTCGCGGAGACCTCCGACGCGCTGGCCATCGTCGTTCTGGCCCTGCCAGTGGCCCTGGTCTGCGGTCTGCGTGCGAGCCGGCGGCTGCCGGGCTGGCGGCATGATGCCTGGCTGTGCGGTTGCGCTGTCGGCTCGGTGGGCGTCACGCTCCTGGTCGAGGCTGCGCTCGCCGCCGCCGGGGGCTTCACGATCAGCAAGGTGGCGGCCGACTTCACCAGTGCCTCCGTCCTGCCCGCCGCGCTCACCCGGACCTACCAGCAGGTGCTGTCCCTGTTCGGCGCCGACTACACCGGACAGCCGCTCGCCGCGCACGTTGCGGTACCGCTGCTGCACGTGGCAGGGCTCGCGCTCGCAGCCGGGGCGATCCTGGTCACCGCTCGCCGGTTCTTCGGCGAGATCGACCGGATCGACCAGATCCTGCTGGTCGCCGTCGCCGCGAACCTCGCCGCCTTCGTCCTCACCAAGGAGGCGATCATCGGGACCGCCAGGGAGTTCCTGCCGGTCATGGCGTTCGGCACGGTGCTGGCGAGCCGCCGGTTGACCGAGCCGCTCATCAGGCTCCGGCTGGTGCCTGCCCTGTCCGCGCTGCTGGCGGGCTACCTGGTAGTCTCCGTCGGCATGCTGGCGCGCGCACCGAGCCAGATCGAGCCGAACGCCGGGCAGAACACGGCGGTGCTGACGGCCTGGCTGGAGAGCAACCACCTGACCTACGGGCTCGGTGACTACTGGAACGCCAGCGAGATCACCGTTCAGAGCCGCGGGGCGGTCGCCGTCAGGCCGGTGCTGGTGCTGGCCGGGCGGCTTGCCGTCATGGACACCGAGTTCGACAGGACCTGGTACGACGCGGTGGCCCATCGGGCGACCTTCTTGATCGTCAAGAGGGACGATGATCGGATGCGGACGATCGCCGAGGCGGAGTATGGAACGCCGGTGCGTGCGGTTGAGGTCGCCAGGTCATGGGTGTTGATCTGGGATCGGAACCTGCTGCCGGTAGAACCCTCCGTGCGGGATCGGTGACGCGCATCCGGGTGTGCCGAATGTTTTAGATATATGGTCCTTATCGCTGCGTCAGGCTAATTTTTGTTAACTTTGTTGAAAACAGTGCCTGGTTTCGATAATCTCCCTAGATCTTCGATTTGACTGCTAGTGGTCAACTATTAACTTGTTGTCCACGGTAAGGTGTGGGCCCCGGCGAGTTCCGGAGACGCGTTTCCGAACGTTATGCGGTTGTCATACTCCCGGGCGCCGGGTCGCGGCCGCGCGTCCCGGGTAGGGGTGGCTCAAGACCGGTAAGCCCGTCGCTGATCTGTGGAACATTTTGGGTGAGGGTGTGCTGATATGACGGCGATCCGGGTGTCTGTGGTGATCCCGGCTTACAACGAGGGCGAGCACATCGTTCCGGTGCTGGATCGGATCTTTGAGGCGGTGACGGTGGAGTGTGAGGTCGCGATCGTCGTGGACACCGCTGAGGACAGCACTCTGCCGTTCGTGGAGAAGTACGACGATTCGCGGGTGGTGTGTTTGGTGAACACCTACGGTCCTGGGCCGGCGAATGCGATCCGGTTCGGTATCGATGCGGCGGCGGCTCCGGTGACGGTGGTGACGATGGCCGACGGCTGTGATGATGCCCGCCAGATCGATGAGCTGGTGCGGCTGGTGGAGCGGGGGGTGACGGTCGCGGCGGCGTCGCGGTACATGCCGGGTGGGCAGCAGGTGGGTGGCCCGTTCCTGAAGGGTCTCCTGTCCGCGCTGGCCGGCCGGTCGCTGCGGGTCTTCGCTAGGATCGGGACCAGGGATGCGACGAATTCGTTCAAGGCGTACTCGACGGGCTTCCTGCGAGATGTGGGGATCGACTCGCGGGCGGGTTTTGAGATCGGTCTGGAGTTGACGGCCAAGGCCCGTAGGTTGCGGTTGCCGGTGGCGGAGATCCCCACGATCTGGCTGGATCGCACCTATGGGGTGTCGAACTTCAAACTGGGTCAGTGGTTGCCGAAGTACCTGCGCTGGTACTGGTTCGCGTTCGGGCCCCGGCTCACCCTCGAACAGCTTCAGAACAAGACTCGCGAGAAGAAGGACGGCTAGACGTGCAGAAGGTTTTGGTCAGTGGTTCGGCCGGGTTCATCGGCGGGTACGTGGTGGAGGAGTTGCTGGGCCGCGGTTACCAGG
>JAOPYM010000138.1 GCA_025964615.1 Actinomycetes bacterium | reverse complement strand
GTGGCACGCGGACCGGGCCGGACGCGCTCGGACGGATGTCGAAGTCGAAGATCGCGGTCGGCAGGTAGACGGTGGCGCAGGAGTTGGGGATGTCCACCACGCCCGACAACCGGCCCTCGATCGGCGCGGCGCCGAGCAGCAGGTACGCCTGCTCGGGGCTGTAGCCGAACGCCGTCAGGTAGTCGATCGCGTGCAGGCAGGCCCGCTGGTAGGACAGGTGCGAGTCGAGATAGCGCTGCTCGCCGTCCAAGGTGACCGACACCCCGGAGAACGCGAGCCACTCGCTGTACTGAGGGCTGGTGTTGCCCGGCATGAAGATGGCGTTCTCGCCGACGCCGTACATCTGCATGCCGTCCTTGATGATCTCGACTCTCAGATCAATGAAGCCGCCCATCTCGATGGCGCCGCAGAAGGTGATCTCACCGTCGCCCTGCGAGAAGTGCAGGTCGCCGACCGACAGGTTCGCACCGGAGACGAACACCGGGTAGAACACGCGGGAGCCCTTGGTGAGGTTCTTGATGTCCTGGTTGCCGCCGTTCTCCCGCGGTGGTGCGGTGCGGGCCGCCTCGGCCGCGACCCGGTCGAACTCGGACGGGGGCACCGAGCCGAGGACCGCGTCCCGGGGCTCGGGAGGCAGGGCCAGCGGGGGCACCCTCAACGGGTCAGTGGCCCGCAGGGCCGACTCCCGCGCGTTCCATTTCGACAGCAGCGCCGCCGACGGCGCGGTGCCCATGAGCCCGGGGTGGACGATGCCGGTGAACGACACCGCCGGGATGTGGCGCGACGTAGCGGTCTGACCGGCGAAGTCCCAGATCGCCTTGTAGGCGTCGGGGAACTGCTCGGTGAGGAAACCGCCGCCGTTCTTGGTCGGGAAGATCCCGGTGTAGCCCCAGCCTTGACCGGCCAGCGGGCCGCTGTCCTCCTGAGGGATGGGCCCCAGGTCGAGGATGTCCACGACCAGCAGGTCGCCCGGCTCGGCTCCCTCGACCGCGAACGGGCCGCTGAGCGCGTGCACCGTCGTCAACGGGGCATCGCGGATGTCCTCGGCGGAGTCGTCGTTGTGGATCGCGCCGTCGAACCACTCCCGGCAGTGCACCCGGAAGCTGTCGCCGGGCTTGACCCATGCCACGGGCGGGATCTCGGGGTGCCAACGGTTGTGACCGATCTTGACCTGGTCGGTGAACCTCTTACTCGAGTCGAGCGGGAAAATCAGCTCTGGCACGGCTGGATCCTTTCGGCGCTGCGGGACGTAGACGCTCAGGGCCGCGGCAGGCGGCTGGCGGCGGGATGGGCGGCAACCGCGCCTCCGGCGCGGCGCCGCGGCAAGGACGTGACGACTTCGGGTTCGGAGGCGCTGCGCTCCGCGCGCTGCAACTGAGCGGACAGGGCGGCCGGAGTGCGAGCCAGCATCGGCGCCGAGAACACCCGGACTGAGGCCGCGCCGCAGTCTGGGCACGCCACCGCACCAGGGGCGGTGCCGATCGGAAAAGTGACATTGATTGCAGAGCAATGCGGACAACAGTAGGCATAGGTTGCCATAGCACGCACCCTTCGAGCGAGTTCGAACCAGCCCTCCCCGGTCACGATCATCCCCACACTCGAGGGCGCGGACACCCCCGGCAAGGTCAGGGCGATGTGTGCCAAGGCCGTCCGCCCCGATCCCACCGATTCCTCCGTGCGGCCCGTCGCGGCGGTCTGCGTGTCGGTCCGTCGAGGGCCAGAGCACCGATTGAGAAAAATCTTGAAATGGTGTGTCGATCGGGCGGCGCCTGGTTCGAAGCGTCGGTAGAGGCCGGAAGGGAACCGGCCCGACCGAACGGAGAAGGACGATGACGGTTCTCGAGCACACCACCTCCACGACCTCCTGCGACCACGAGGCGCGCATCACCAAGTCGCTCCTGGGGTACGGCGTGATCGCCGGTCCGGTGTTCGTCGTGGTGTCGCTGGCCCAGGGGCTGACCCGGCAGGGCTTCGATCTCACCCGGCACGCCTGGAGCCTGCTGAGCAACGGTGACCTCGGCTGGATCCAGGTCACCAACTTCGTGGCGGCCGGGCTGATGACCGTCGCGCTCGCCGTGGGCCTGCGCAGGGCGGGCGCCGGCATGTGGACGCCCCGCCTGATCGGGGTGTACGGGGTGAGCCTGGTCGCCGCTGGGGTCTTCCGCGCTGATCCGGCACTCGGGTTCCCGTCGGGTACGCCCACGTCCGCCAACACCGTGAGCTGGCACGGAATGCTCCACCTGCTGTCCGGCAGCGTCGGCTTCCTCTGCCTGATCGCGGCGTGCCTGATCGCCGGCCGCGCGTTCGCCGCCGAGGGAGCACGCGGCTGGGCGATCTACTCGCGGATCACCGGCGTGGTGTTCCTGGCGGGCTTCGCCGGGATCGCCTCGGGATCGCACGGTGCGCTGACCACGCTGCCGTTCGTAGCGGCGGTCGTCCTCGCCTGGTCCTGGATCTCCGCGCTGTCGGTCCGCCTCTACCGCCGCACGGCACCCAGTACGGCCGAAGCCGCCTGAGCGCACCCTCTACCGTCACCAGAGACCACACGAAAGGGAGACATGACCATGCGTTACATCATCCTGCTGAGGGGTGCCCAGTCCTCCACTCCGCCGCCCCCTGGGCTGATGGAGGCCATCATGAAGCTCGGCGAGGAGGCCACCCAAGCCGGTGCGCTGCTGGACACCGCGGGCCTGGCGCCCAGCGCGGCCGGGGCCCGGGTCGAGCTCGCCGCGGGGAACGTGACCG
>JAOPYM010000103.1 GCA_025964615.1 Actinomycetes bacterium | reverse complement strand
TCGCTGAGGCCGTCGGCCCCGTTCAGGACGTTGACGTTGGCCCCGGCCAGACCGCCCGCGGCCTCCTTGACGATCAGCGGCAGCTGGTCGATGAGCATCCGGTCCAGCGCCACCCGGTCGTACGAGGCGGCGGCCTCGGCCTGGATCTTCATCCGCTCGGCGTCGGCCTGGGCCAGGATGCGGATGCGCTGCGCCTCAGCCTCCGCGGGCCGTACGACCTCGGCCACCAGCTGCTGCTGGCGCAGCTCGGCCTCGCGCAGGGCCAGCTCGGTCTGCATCTCGATCACTTCACGCTGTGCCTGGGCCTGCGACAGCGGCCCGGCCTGCGCGGCCACGGCCTGCGCCCGGTCCACCTCGGCCTTGTACTGCGCCTGTACGACGGCGGTATGCCGGGCGAACTCGGCCTGGTTGCGCTGCGACTCCTGCTGGGCCTCGACCGACGCCTGGGTGGCCTTCGCCTGCGCGATCTGCGCCTGCCGCTGGATCGCCGCGGTGTGCGGCGCCGACATCGCGTCGATGTAGCCGATGTTCATGTCGTCGATGGACTGGATCTGCAGCGAGTCGACGGACAGCCCGATCTTGGCCATCTCCGCCTTCGACCCGTCCAGCACCTCGGTCGCCAGCTTCTGCCGTTCGGTGACGATCTCCTCGACCGTCATCGACCCGATGATGGAACGCAGGTGACCGGCGAAGATCCGCCCGGTCAGGGTGGCCATCTGGTCCTGGTCGGACAGGAACCGCTGTCCCGCGTTGATGATGCTCTCAGGGTCGTTCCCGACCTTGAACGCGATCACCGAGCGCACGTTCAGCGAGATGCCCTGCCGGGTCACGCAGGTCTCCGAGACCTCCGCCTCGTTCATCGCGAGCGTCAGGAAGCGCACCTTCCGGAACACCGGGATTACGAAGGCGCCATGACCGGTGACGACCTTGAAGGGCGCGCCGTTCTTCCCCGGCCTGCCGCCGGAGATCAGCATGGCCTCGTCGGGGGCGGGAACGCGGTATCCGAACACGATTGCTCTCCTAAGATCGGCTCAGTGGGTGGTGTGACGCTACGCGTGTACGGCCCTGGGCCGCTATAGGCCATCCACGCCGGATGCCTGCCACTTGATCACATCGACCGTCCTGACGCCACGGGAATCGATCACGAGCACAGTCGTACCCTTGGGAAGCGGGTCTTCCGACCATGCCAGGAAGGTCTCCGACCCCCCGCGGATCCGTACCAGCACCTCCCCCGCGCCGGCGGACCCCCGGGTCTCGACGGTGAGGACGCCGACGCAGCCGATGCTGGCCTCGTCCCGCATCCAGCCCTCCCCCGCCGCCATCTCCACATTCCCACCCTAAACACTCGAAGCCAGGACCGGAGGCGAGACCGGGTCAGGTGAGCTCACCCACGACTTCCGACAGCCGGCGGACGAGAAGCACCGCGTACTCGCGCTTGTCGTCCTCCAGGCCGTCCCAGATCTCGGCGAAGCGGCCGGTCATGTCCTGTCTCTTGTCCTGCAACACCGCCTGTCCCGTAGCGGTCAAGGCAAGGGACGTGCTCCGGCCGTCGCGGGCATGAGGAGTGCGGAACACCATCCCCCGGCGCTCCAGTGCCGCCAGCGCGCGTGTCACCGTGGGCTGCGCGAGCCCCGCTCGGTCGGCCACTGCGGTGACTCCCCGCTCGCCCGCGGAATCGATCGCTCCCAGGACGACGAGTTGCGGGACGGAGATGCCATCGCCCTTGGTCGTGTGGGCGCCGCCGCCCGTACGCCGTATCGCACGCATCAGGTCCAGGACCGCTTCGACGAAGTCGTCGAACGGCTCCACGCCCTCATCCCCCACGGCCCGAACCATAACTCCATAGCGTACTATGGAGTTGTCTAAGGAGTCATGATGCATCACTCATTCGGACCGGACGGCTCGCGGCACAGGCCTCTCTTCGTCGTGGGCGTGGACGGTTCGGACTCGGGACTCACCGCGCTACGGCAGGCCGCGCAGGACGCCGCAGCGGCGAACGCGCAGATCCTGTGTGTGCACGTCCGGCCCTGGCCCGGCATGTGCGAACTGACGGCGTGCCTGGCGCCGGGTGCCGTCGCGATCAGCCGGGAGTGCCGGGACATCATCGAAATGGAGGCCTGGCTGCACTGCGTCCAGACCCTTGACCCGCTGGCCCTGCAATGGGAGTTCAGAGTCGTCTCAGGACGTCCGGACAGGTGCCTGAGACAGATCGCCGACGCCGAGCAGGGTGATGCCCTGTTCGTCGGACTGCTGCCGCGTACTTCCTGGTCGCGCTGGTTTCACCGGTGCCCCGCGCGAAAGCTGGCCCGATCCACTGTGTGCCCGGTCCGGATCACCTCCCCCTGAGAGCCCCTTAAGAGCCCCCTACGAGCCAGGTGGCTGAGATCGGGCGAGCTTTCCAGCATTCTGGGCAAGCTCGTTGAATCGGGCCAGCATCGTGGCCAGGGTCCGTACGTCCTCCTCCGGCCAGGTACCGAGCAGCGCGTTGAAGCGTTCCCGGCGGGCGATGCGGACGGTGTCCAGCCGACACTGTCCTTCGCTGGTGAGTGCGAGCAGGTGAGCGCGGCCGTCACCGGGGTCCACCCGGCGTTCGACGAGGCCCAGCTCCTCCAGCACCTTCAGCTGGCGGCTGATGGTGGCCTTGCCGACGCCGAAATACTCGGCCAGGTCGCTCGGGCGCGCCGGAGCGACGTCATGCAGGCCGATGAGCAGTCCGTAGGCCCCGGGTTCGAGGTCGGGATGCACTTCGCGCATCATTGCGACGGATATGGCCCGCGCGCGCCGCAAGATGACGCCGAGCTCGTGCTCGACGGCGTCGTAGGTCCCGAGGTCGTCCACGATCGTCATCACTGTCTTTCGATTGCTTGCCCACCTTCGAAACGATCAGGCAGCCGGCAAAGACTGGCCCTGCACCGCTTGGATGTCAAGTTCCACCTTCAGGGTCGCACCGATCACGGAGATGCCCGCCTCGAGGACCGGGTTGAACCTGATCGCGAAGTCCTCCCGGTGCAGCTCGGTCTCCGCGTGGAACGCGGCGCGCATGCCTCCCCAGGGGTCGGGGCCGGTGCCGAGGTAGCTCAGAGCCAGGTCGACGGGATGGCTGATCCCGTGCAGCACCAACCGGCCGTGGACGGTCCACTTGCCGGGGCCTGTGGCAGACAGCCCGGCACTCTGGTAACTGATCGTCGGATACTGCTCGACGTCCAGGAAGTCCGCCGAGCGAAGATGATCGTCGCGCATGCCGGTACCGGTGTCAATCGACGCCGCCTTGATCTCGGCGGTGACGGCGGAGGCCTCGACGGTTTCGGCGATCTCGATTCGGCCGCCGAACTCGCTGAACCGCCCGTGCACGCTGGACAGGCCCAGGTGCTGCGCGGTCGTGGCGATCCTCGAATGGGCGGGGTCGATCGTCCATGTACCGGGCGGTGGCAGCTCGACGCCGCCCGCTCGGCCGAGCACGACCCTGCCGAGTTCAGCGGCCCCCGAGCTGGTGGCGATGGCGGTTGAGGCGATAGGTGAATAGCCGGCGGCGGTGATGACGACGGTGTAGACGCCGGGCTTCAGGGGCCCGGTCACGATGGTGCCGTCGGTGTCCGCCTCGGCTCGGAGGACTTGGCCGCCCGAGGTGTCGGTCACGGTGGCGATGGCATGCTGTACGGCCCAGTCGTCCTTGGTGCGCACCAAGACGTGCAGGCCGCGCGGGGCAGAGGTCGTATTCGAGAGGTGTGGGCGCAAGGGCATGGGTCCTGCTTTCGTGGCCGGTCACCGGGCGGCCCGGCGCGGGGCGCGGCCCGGTGGCCGTCGGTTACTGGGCGGGGTGGCCGAGCCACACGTCGTGTGCGTCCTCGCCTTGGCCGTTCAGGGTGACCGCGCTCACGACAGGCGGGTAACCGGAGGCCATGACGGTGTACTGGCCGCCGGTCAGGTCGGCGAAGGCGTACTCCCCACCAGAATCCGTGATCGTGACGCCAACCACGTTCCCGGCGGCGTCGAGCAAGGTGACCCGGGCGTCGGGAAGCGGGCCGGGTCCTTCGGCTCGTACGGTGCCGCGGAGCCGGGCGGCGGCCAGCAGTTCGACGTCCTGACGGGTCTGGCCGGCGCCGACCTCGACCGGGATCGCGGCCGGCCGGTACTCGGCGGCACTGATCGCGAGCGTGTACGTGCCCACCTGCACCTGGGTGAAGGCGTAGGCGCCGTCGGCATCTGTCGTGCCGGTGGCGATGACCTCGCCGCGTACATCTGTCACGAAGACCATCGCGTACTGCACGGGCTTGCCGTCCGAGCCGCGGACGGTACCGAGGAGTCCACCGGAACCGACGAGCACCAGATCGAAGTCGATCGGCTGGTCGCCGGTCACGAGGGTGGCGGCCTGCGGGTCATGGTCGCCCGCGGACGCTATCAGCACGTAGGTACCACTGCCCGGCGTCGAAAGCCCGTACCGGCCGTCGGCACGTGTCGTGGTACGGCCGATCTGATGCCCGCGGACGTCGATCAGCGTGATCGCGGCGTGGGCCACCGGGACGCCATCGGCACCGCGAACGAAACCGCGGATGCCGCCGCCATCGTGATGATCGCCACCACCTGCGGAGGCGTAGACCTCCTGCGACGCCGACGTGGCCAGACCGCCGGGCAGGATCTGCGTGCCCGCGCCGACGGAGACCAGTTCCGGCTCGCTTGACTGGGCGTGGCGGCCGCGCGCACCAGCGCCCTCGACCAGGACCTGGGTGGCCTGAGGGGCGTTGGCGGTGCGCAGCGGCACCTCCTTGATGAACAGGATGGCGATCAGCGCGAGGAGCGCGACCGGTGCCGCGTACAAGAACACGTCGCCGGTGCCATGACCGAACGCGTCCTCCACGATCGCGCGGATCGGAGCGGGCAGCGCGGACAACTGCGGGATGGAGCTGCTCCCGGCGCTGTGCACACCGATCCGCGCCAGGCCGTCCGCCGTGTAGTGAGCGACCCGGTTGGACAGCACCGCGCCCAGGGCGGTGACTCCCACCGCGCCACCGAGCGTCCGGAAGAACGGCACGAGTGAACTGGCCGCGCCGAGCTCCTGCGGCCGGACCTGGTTCTGCACCGACAACACGAGGTTCTGCATCGTCATGCCGAGACCGATACCGATCAAGGCCATGTAGATGGCGGTTTCCCAGAACGGCGTGTCATGCCGTAGCAGGCTCATGAGGCCGAAGCCCACGGTCAGGAACACACCGCCGAGCACCAGGAGGCCCTTCCAGCGCCCGGTGCTGGTGACGATCCGGCCGGCCACAGTCGACGCCACGGCCAGGCTGAGGATCAGGGGCAGGGTCATGAGGCCGGCCCGGGTCGGCGAATCTCCGCGCGCCAGCTGGAAGTACTGGCTGAGGAACGTCGTCGCGCTGTACACCGCGACACCGATCAACAGGCCGGACACCACGGCCAGGCTCACGGTGCGGATGCGGAACAGGTGCAGCGGAACCATCGGCTCGCTGGCTCTGGCCTCTGCGAGCAGGAACAACAGCGCCAGGACCACGGCGCCGCCGACCATCGCGGCGGTCTGCCAGGACAGCCAGTCGTACTTGGTTCCGGCGAAGGAGACCCAGACCAGCAGCAGCGAGGCCGAGGCGGCGATCAGTGTCGCGCCGGCCCAGTCCACCTTGACCTTGCGCCTGCTCACCGGCAGGTGGAGGGTCTTCTGCAGGACCACCAGCGCGAGAACCGCGAAGGGCACGGCGACGTAGAAGCACCAGCGCCAGCCGAGCCAGGAGGTGTCGACGATGACGCCGCCGATGAGGGGCCCGCCGATGGTCGCGAGCGCGAAGACGGCGCCGATGTAGCCCGAGTAGCGGCCGCGCTCACGCGGCGAGACCATCACCGCCATGATCACCTGCACCAGGGCCAGGAGGCCACCGTCGCCGATGCCCTGCACGACGCGGGCTGCGATGAGCATCGCGGGATTCTGCGCCACGCCTGCCAGCGCAGAACCGGCGACGAAGACGATCAGACCCGCCTGGATCAGGACCTTCTTGCTCGTCAGGTCCGCGAACTTACCCCAGATCGGGGTGGTGATCGTGGTCGCCAGTAGCGTCGAGGTGATCACCCAGGTGTAGGTGGTCTGATTGGTGTGCAGGTCGGCCGTGATCGTGGGCAGTGCGTTGGACACGATGGTCGCCGACAGCATCGTCACGAACAGGCCGAGCAGCAGCCCGGACAGTGCTTCCATGACCTGCCGATGCGACATCGGGGCGGCCGAGCCGGGGTTCTGGTCCCGCACCTCGGTCGGTACAGCGGTTGCCATCAAACTTCCTTTCGCTCCCGGAGCCGTACGGGAGGTACGTGCGATGTTCGCCCGCTGCGCGGCGAAGCTCACATACAGAGCCGGGCGAGCAGACGGGCACGCGGGCACTACCCAGCACCCGCCGGGCCGTCCTCATCACCACACCGAGGTCATTCACCAAGGCAAGCAGCTCGCGGCAACCGCACCACGGCCAATTGGTTGCCCGGGGCAATCATAAATTTACTTAGTTACCTCAAGCAACTTTTCTCGCCGAGACCTCCGTCACCATCCGGTTCACCACCACAGCAAGACCCGAGCGACGCTCTCCTAAGCTGCGGCTGGTCCCTCGGGTGCCCAGCGGACGAGGGCGGCTTCGTGCCCGGTCTGGATCCCGGTGAGCGGGTCGATCATGAAGCGGCCGAACAGGGTGCTGGAGTCGAGCTCCGAAGCCGCCGACCAGGTGAGGTCCCGTGAGGTACCGCCCGCCGTCCTCGCACAGTGGGTGGCAACTGCCGCCGTGGCAGCCGTCTGCACGGCGGGGTAGTCGGGCAACGCGCCGGTCCGGGCGGCGTAGGCCGCCAGGAACTCCCCCTCAGAGGGACCGATCTCGGCCCGTCGCCCGCTGTGGGGTGCCCACTGCCCGACGCCGAAGATCCCCTCGGGGTCTGGGACGGCGAGGCCGAACTCGCGTATGCCCGCTGCCACGGCACAGATGACCTCGGGTGGATTCGGCAGGGCCAGTGCGCGGGTGACGGTACGGGTGTCCTCTTCGAACAGCCCGGCACAGAAAAGGTTCCAGCCCGAAGCCGCTTCGACCGGCAGATCGTCCTGCGGACCGAGGCGGACGGTGTCGATGCCGAGCGCTCGCGCTGTGGTCTCGGCCCCGGCTGTCACCTGCCGTCCGAAACTTCCCCTGCCGTGCGCGAGGAACAGCGTCCTCGGCTCCCGGACACGGGCCAGACGTCGCAGGAAGGGGTCGGCATACCGGCTGGCCGGGGTCAGAACGGACACGATGTGGCCGGGATGGGCCCCCTCCACATCGTCACCGGAACCGCCGTGGTTCCAGATCACCCGGCCGGTGTCAGCGGCGATGTCGCCCGCGACCCTCATCAACTGGGTCGAGTACGGCCCGAGCAGGACATCACATCGACCTGCGACCTCCGGCAAGGTGGCGGCGAGCCTGCGCGGGTCGCTGTGGTCGTCCTCGATGATCAGGTCGGCGGCATCGTCCAGGGAACGCCAGACCTGCAATCCCATCGCGGCCTGCGTACCGAACCGGGCGAACCTTCCCGACAGCGAGAGACAGACCCCGACGCGCAGTCGCGTGCTCATCGCATCTGCACCTCGTAACGGAACTCCTGGCGGTCAAAGGCAAGGATCGAATCCTGCACCCATCGCCACTGGCCACGGTCCAGACCAGGGCAGGTGGTCGTGGCTGAAACCCTCTCTCCCTACGAGAAGGTCAGCCGCCCGCCATCGACTGCGCCCATTGGACGTGTCCCTCGAGGAGACCACTTTTCTCAAGCGGCAGCAACCCATCTCCGTACTCGCGCAGCCGGGCGTAGGCCTTTTGAAGGTCGGACCGAGCGCGAAAGTGGCCAAGGTGGATGGCGAGGGTCAAGACGTTCTCGATGGTCAAGACGGGAACCTGCCAGCTGGCCGCGAGCAGTCGGCCCTCCTGGTCATCGATGAGCGCCATCACCTCGTGGCCCTGGTCGGCAAAATGAACGCAGTACGCCACGACGACGACCTCACCGAGATCCTTTCGCGCGCGGACCGCAGACTCAAGCCCGATATCGCGAATGTGTTCGATGACCTCGATCACTCTGCGCGGAGTGGTCTCCGCATCCAGCCGTGGAAGCACGCGAATGTACTGACTTGCCTCAAGGCGCGCCCAGCGCTGCTTCAGCCCGGGGTACTTGCTTTCCTTACCTGCGATTTCGTCACAGACTTCCTGCGGAACCAGCAGGACTAACCCAGAGCGTCGGAGAACGTCGATCAGGATCCGCTGAAGGTTGGCGCCCGCGAAGTGGACGCAGACCACAGCATCGAGCACACAGAGGTCACCACCGCCCTCCTCCTGCACCGGCTACGCCTCCTTGTTCGCGGGAGATTCGTGTCCGGCTTCGAGAGAACGAGTGCGTGCGAGGAGACGGTTCACATCCACGTAGCGGATCTGCGGTACGACCGGAGTGATGCCGGCATCCGCCAGCGCCGCTTCCATTTCCACCGGGTCACGGCCCTCAAGCCCTGCGAGTACTCGTACCCCTACCTTGCCAGCGCGATAGGCCTCAGTGGCCCGCTCCAGAAGGCGCTGCGGGGGCCGGATCGTTCGGCCGATCTCCTGTTCCCGCTCATACTGCCGACCCCAGCCATAGCGTCGGGCGAGCTGCGCCCCGGTCGGGCCGCTCAGTGCCTCGGCCTGAGCCCGGCTGAGCAGCCCCATTCGTTCGAGCTGGATCAGGAGCACCTTCAGGCTGACCCGAAAGTGGCGGGTCAGCAATCCGCAGACTCGCTCATCGAGAGAGATCTCAGCGGCGCCCAGCCAGGCGCGGATGCCCTCCTGGGGGGCCAACAGGTGCCGGGCGAAGGCATCGCATCGCCGTTCGGCAGGAGTACGGCCTCCGTCCACATTGTGCATCCCGGCGCCGTCGCCGAAGAGCAGGTGCCCGAGTTCGTGGGCGAAGGTGAACCGCTGGCGCTCAGTGATCGCACTGGTTCCCACCACAATGAGCGTGACCCCGCGGTCTGGGTCGGTGAGGGTGTAGCCGTCGATCCCTTCAGGGAAATCCACCACCGCGGTGTGGACACCGGTGAGCCGCTCAGCGAGTTCTGCCGGATCCGCGATCGGCGCGCCACCGAGATCGAGTGTCGTGCGCACAGCCGCTGCGAGGAGCCTTCCTTGGTCCTCGACGGAAGCCCGCGGATCGGGGTGGGGCAGGTCCACGGTTGGCTCACACAACCTGGTCCCGAGGCCGTCCCCGAAGCGATCAAGGCGGTCGTCCAGTACGAGCAGGTCGACCGCACGGCGCAACGCGGCCTCGCGGGCACCATCGGATACCTCGGACATCCGGGCCGCCACACGGACTCGCTCTCGGACGGGGTTGCCCGAGGTGAGGTCCCGCAGGGGAATCTCCAGGACCCCGGCAATGCTGTCGAGTTCGGCGATCGTCAGCCTGGGGCGAGTACCCAGTTCAATACGGGCAAGGGTCGGCTGGGACAGCCCCGCCCGCTCGGCCAACTCACGCTGGTTCAACCCGGCCCGCTCGCGCTCGCCTCGCACCCGAGCCCCGATCAGCTGCAGATCCATGAATCAAGCTTACATCATTGATTCAAGATGCCGCATGGCAGGCGGCGAGGCACCTGGCCTGCCGCGTCCGCCTGCACACCTGACTACGCCCGTGGCGAATCGAGGTGCTTTTCGCTCCGCCTACGACCCAGGATGGGCGGTATGAGGCTCCTGGTGCTCGGTGGGACGCATTTCGTGGGACGGGCGGTCGCCGAGACAGCGCTGGCCAGAGGTGACGAGGTCACCCTGCTCAACCGGGGAAGGAGCCGGGCCGCCGCGGGGGCGGAGCTGATCGTCGCGGACCGGACCGACCCCGAGGCGCTGCGCTCGGCTCTCGGGAACCGGGAGTGGGACGCGGTCATCGACACCTGGAGCGGGGCACCCCGGGTGATCGGTGAGGCATGCGGGCTGCTCGCCGGCCGGGCCGGGCACTTCGGGTACGTGTCGAGCCGGTCGGTCTACCGGTGGCCGATGCCACACGGCGCCGACGAGCAGGCCCCAGTGGTCGACGGCGATCCGGACGAGGACGGTGACGACGACTACGCGGCCGCCAAGCGCGGTGGTGAGCTCGCCGCGCTGAAGGCGTTCGGTGATCGGACGCTGCTGGCCCGCGCCGGCCTGGTCCTGGGCCCGTACGAGGACGTGGGACGGCTGCCCTGGTGGCTGCGGCGCATCGAGCGTGGCGGGCGGGTCCTGGCGCCCGGCGACCCCGCCCGGCGGCTCCAGTACATCGACGCCAGGGACCTGGCCGCGTGGATGCTCACCGCCGCCGCAGATGATGTGGTCGGTACCTTCAACGCCGTCAGCCGCCCCGGGCACACCACCATGGGCGAACTGCTCCAGACCGCCGTGACGGTGACCGGTTCGGACGCCGAACTCATCTGGACCGCCCCCGAGGTCCTCGATGAGGTGGGCATCAGCCCATGGACCGAGATGCCGATCTGGCTGCCCGACGACGCCGAGTACGGCGGCATGCACAACGCCGACGTGTCCGCCGCCCACGACCTGGGACTCACGTGCCGCCCGGTTCAGGACACCATCGCCGACACCTGGATCTGGCTCCAGCTCGAAGGCGACCCGACCCCCCGCCGCGAGATCGGCCTCGCCCCCGCCAAGGAACAGCAGGCCCTGAAACGTTGACTCGTCCAATAGAGGCTGACGTTTCCCGCATACGGTCAGTGCTGGACTCCGTCGATGAGGTCTCGGGCACCTTTGCGAAGCAGGTCACCGGACACGTAGGCCCCGAGCGCCTTGGCCTCCCCGGGCGAGGCCCATCCGTGGGAACGGACGAACTGGCTGCCGTCTCGGGTGAAGACCATCCCTTGCAGCGACAGTTGCCCATCCGGCTCCAACTGGGCACGTCCCGCGATGGGCGAGTTGCAGTGCCCTTGCAGGCCGTGCAGCATCGTCCGCTCGGCGATCACACATGTACGGGTCTCGGGATGGTCCAGCAGCCGCAGCAGCTCGGTGATGTCGGTGTCCCGGCTACGGCACTGGATCGCCAGCACCCCGGCCCCGACCGCCGACAGCATGTCCAGCACCTCATGCGGCCGGTCCATCCCCAGCCGGTCAAGCCCTGCCTTGGCAAGGATGATCGCGTCGAACTGGTCTCCGGCGTCCAGACGGCCGAGCCGTGAGTTGACGTTGCCCCGGAAGTACTCGACCCGCAGATCCGGCCGGACCTGTCCGAGCTGGGCTCGGCGGCGCACTGCCGAGGTACCGACTCGCGCCCCGGAGGGGAGATCAGCGAGGCGGGTTACGCCGGACGCAACCGGGAAGAGCATCACGTCCCGGGTGTCGTCCCGCTCCAGGTAGGCGGGGAAGATCAGCCCTTCGGGCAACGGCACGTCTCCGGGCACATCCTTCAGACAGTGCACAGCGAGGTCGACCTGCCCGGTCAGCAGGGCCCGGTCGATCTCCCGCATGAACGCACCCTTGCCCCCGAGCTCCGACAGGTCGCCTTGGAACTTGTCCCCGGAGGTCTCGATTCCAACGATCTCGACCTTGACCGCTGCCTGGTCCTCGATCAGGGCGGCCACGTGCCGGGCCTGCGTCATGGCCATCGGGGAACGACGGGTGCCCAACCGGAGATCACCACCGCCGACCGCCCACGAGAACGGTTCGATAGCAGCGTGACCAGCGGGGACGAGATCTGCCATGACCTGGACCTTATCTGTCGATGTACGGGGCCAGCGGTGAATGGAGCCCTCCGGACCGCCCGGCCCAGAGGGGGTCAGGGCGTGGCGAGCCGGGGAGGCCGGCCCTGGAAGGCTCGGAGGTCGTCTCTGATCGTCAAGAGCTGCGGTGCCGAACATCACTCACAATGCCCACTCGATCCCCACAGAGGGGGGCCGAAACCCCTGCTTGAGCCTCTCGTTGAGTCGTGGCGTTTCCCGCACCGATTCACGAATCGGTGCGGGAAACGCCACGAGTCAACGAAGTGGGGGGGTCAGCGGGTGGCGCGGGCGGCTTGCACGGTGCGGGGATCGAGGTAGTAGCGGCGCTGGGCCTTGGTGCCCTCGGTCGGCAGGCCGTTTCCGGCCAGGTCCCTGCCCCGTACCTGGAAGATCAGGTTCTCCTTGACCAGGGCGTCCACGATCTTCTGGAGCTGGGACAGCGACAGGCCGGCGTCGGCGAGACGCTGGCCGACCGGCACGTCCTCGGAGCCGGTGAGGTCACGGCCGTGGCGGCCGGCGATGTCGAGGCCGATCCCGCCGATGGTCAACGGGACCCGGCGCTCACCGACCACCACCAGCACGTCCTCACGCGTCGGCGTGATCTCCTGCTCCACCTGAATCCCCCACTCCCCGATAATGCCGTCCTCTCACGCTATCCGGTCGGCAGGAGACCCCGGGGTCGCCGACCCCTCGCACCTGGTGCGGGCGGTCGCTTCTCTGCGTGAAAGATCAGCTCCTCGGGCCGAGAGCGGCGAAGAACTCGCGAATGTCGGTGATGAGCAGGTCGGGGACTTCGAGGGCGGCGAAGTGCCCGCCCCGGTCGTACTCGGTCCACCGCACGATGCCGGTGTTGGTGCGCTCGGCGAAGGAGCGGATCGGCAGTGCCAGCTCGCCGGGGAACAGGGCCAGCGCGGTCGGCACCGTCAGGGTCTGCGGAGTGCCCCAGGACGCGGCCGACTCCTTGTAGAAGCGGG
>JAOPYM010000087.1 GCA_025964615.1 Actinomycetes bacterium | reverse complement strand
CACGCACGCGACGAATACCGTGAGGACCAGAGCGAAGGCGTTCATGCGGCGGCACCGTCGTGGGCAGTGGATGGACAGTGGTCAGCCATGTGACCTCCTGCTCGGAATCCGATGTTCTGACCGATATCTCTACCATGTTACCTCTGCCTAATAACAGCCGTTACATCTGCAGAGTGACGAGTATGTGACCAGATCTGTGGTTGGGTGGGCACTCTGGGTGATCCGGAAGAGCGCGGCGCGCAGATTCCGTCGGCCGGGGATTCGGCTGGGTTCCTGAGGCCGATGGGCCCTGGCTGACCCGGGGGGTGAGCGGAGTAGGGCTGGAAGCTTCTTCTCCGATTCCGGGCACGAAATCGCCACCCGTAGCCGAACACCGGCCACACCCAGGCGTACCAGCCCGCGGAGGGCGTAGCCGCAGGCCAAACCGCCTTACCCGCACGCCACCACACGCCCGACAACCAAAAAGATCATCCAAAAGGCCGGGTGGCCGACAGCCACCCGGCCTTTTGGTGTCCCTACACAGGCCTCTGCAAAGCAGGAAGCCCCAGCGCTGAGCTGTGCTGGGGCTGTTGCATCACTCTATGATCAGGACTTTCGTCGGTGACCCGTGGTGGGCGAGGAGGGATTTGAACCCTCACATCCTTTCGGACACACGGACCTGAACCGTGCGCGTCTGCCGTTCCGCCACTCGCCCCTGGAACGCTTGGAAAGATTAGCACGTCGGATGCCCAGCCCAGAACATGCATGCTCATCACGAACCTCTACACGGATACGATCGTCTAGAGGTGTGGAAGGGAGGTTCTCGTGGGTGTCCTACAGCGCTTCGAGCGACGGCTCGAGGGCATGGTCGAGGGTGCCTTTGCTCGTGCTTTCAAGTCGGAGCTGCAGCCGGTCGAGGTTGCCAGCGCCGTACAGCGAGAGATGGATGAGCGGGCCGCCATCGTCGCCCAGGGCCGCACGCTGGTCCCGAACGACTTCGTCGTCGAGATCTCCCAGCAGGACGGTCAGCGGCTTCAGGTGTACGCCGACAGCCTGAGCCAGGAGTTGGCGAATCTGGCCAGGGAGTACGCGAAGGAGCAGGGGTACTCCTTTGTGGGGCCGGTGCGGGTGCGGTTCGAGAACATCGGTGAGCTGGGCCAGGGCATGTTCCGGATCCGGTCCGGTGTGATCCGCGGCTCGACCGTGGAGGGCGGTGAGATCCGCAACCCGGTCAGCGACTACGCACCGCCACGGCCGAGCGGGCAGGGCTTCGGAGGTGTTCCCCGGTTGCTGGTCACCACGGCCGGCGAGCACGGCGAGCCCGGCGTCCAGCGGTCGTACGACATCGTCACCCCGGTTACGCTTCTCGGCCGGGGCACGGACTGTGATCTACGTCTCGTTGACCCTGGAGTGTCACGGCATCACGCCGAGATCCGGCTAGAAGGTCCCGAAATCGTGCTCGTAGATCTAGGGTCTACCAACGGCTCGTTCGTGAACGGGCAGCCGATCCGCCGGGTTACCCTCACGGATGGCTCCCGCGTGACGATGGGCCGTACAACTCTGGTGTTCCGCCGCGACAGGGAGTAGTCCCACTCCATGAGTCCCATAGCCTCGACACTCGTCAAGGTCGCGTTCCTCGCGGTCCTGTGGCTATTCGTCATCGCCGCGGTGGGCGTGATGCGCGCCGACCTGTTCGGCTCGAAGGCCGCCACCAAACCCTCCAGAGCCCGCAAACCGGCAAAACCAGCCCGGCCTCCCAGGCAGGCTCCGCCACCGCCCCGGCAGCAACAGCAGCCGCGGCCGGCAGGGCCGATGCAGATCATTGTGACCGAGGGTCCCAGGGCCGGTCTGGCCCTGGATCTCGGGCAGTACCCCATCACCATCGGCAGGGCCAATGACGCCACGCTCGTGGTCACCGACGACTACGCTTCGAGTCGCCACGCCCGAATTTTCGCGCAGGACGGTCAGTGCTTCGTGGAAGATCTCGGTTCGACCAACGGCACCTTCCTCGGCCGCCAGAAGGTGACCGGCGTGATGCCCGTCCCTCCCGGTGTCCCGATCCGTATCGGCAAGACCGTTCTTGAGCTGCGCAAATGACACTGGGAATCCGCTACGCCGCGCGCTCCGACGTCGGGATGCTGCGCGAGGGCAACGAGGACTCGGCCTATGCGGGGGCCCGGCTGCTGGTCGTCGCAGACGGCATGGGCGGTCATGTCGGTGGTGAGATCGCCAGCGCCGCGGCCGTCGACAGCCTCCGCAAACTGGACACCGAGGTGCCGGCCCAGGAACTGCTGTCGGCACTCGAGCACGCCGTCCGTGAGGCCAACACCAAACTGCACAGCATCGTCGAGGGCGACCCCTCCCTGCAGGGCATGGGGACGACCCTCACCGCGATGCTCTGGTCCGGCTCGCACGTCGCGCTGGTGCACATCGGGGACTCCCGGGCATACCTGCTGCGCAAGGGCGAGCTCTTCCAGATCACCCACGACCACACCCTGGTGCAGTCGCTGGTGGACGAGGGCCGGATCACCCTCGACGAGGCGGCCTCGCACCCGCAGCGCTCGCTGCTGCTGCGCGCCCTGGACGGGCGCGGTGAGGTCGACCCCGATCTGGCGCTCCGCGAGGCCAACGTCGGTGACCGTTACCTGCTCTGCTCGGACGGGCTGTCCGGGGTGGTCAGCGCGGAGACCATCCACCATGTGCTCACCACCCAGCCGGACCCCGAACTGGTCATCCGGCAGCTGATCGACCTGGCGAACCGCGGCGGCGGCCCCGACAACATCACCTGTGTGGTGGCCGATGTCGTCGATCTGGACGCCCCGCAGCCGCCCCTGCCGGCCCGGCCGGTGGTGGCCGGGGCCGCGGCGGTCTCCGTACCCGGCGTAGGCGCGCCGACCCGGGCCGGGAACACCCCCGCGCAGCGGGCCGCCGAGTTCCACGACACGCTCCCGCAGCCCGCCTTGATCGGTGGTGAGCTGCCGCCGCACGCCCCCGGGCCCATGCAGGGCATGCCGCCCGCCGGTCCGCCACCGGGGACGGCTCCGCAGCCGGCGGTACGGCCCGTACGGCACAGAAGGCGGTGGACGTGGCTGATCGTGGCCACCGGCCTGGTGCTCGTGATGCTCGGCGGGGCTGCCTATGTGGGCTATTCCGCGATCAACAGCGACTACTACATCGGTGAGCACAACGGCCTGGTCACCGTCTTCCGCGGGTCGCCGCAGAACATCTTCGGCTTCCAGATCTCCTCGCCCACCGGGCCGCTGCAGGACAAGATCACGGTCGCCGACCTCACCACGGACGCCCAGCAGAGGATCCGGGCGAACACCACGGTCAACGGCGGCAAGGACAAGGCCGTGTCGCTGGCCGAGGCGTACAAGACCGACATCTGCCAGTACGTCGTGGTCACCGACGGCGCCAACGTGGTGATCAAGCAGAGCCCGGGAGTGACCGGCTGCAGCGGCAGGACGGTGCCGGGCACTCCGGCCGTCAAGCTCAGCGACCTGCTCACCAAGGACCAGGACGACATCAAGAAGGGCGCGGCGACAGTCAAGGCCGACAGTGCGCCGGCCGCGCAGCAGATCCTGACCCGGTTCACGGTCTCGGCCCAGGTCTGCACCAAGACGACCATCCCACGACCGCCCGACTGCCCGCCGATCAAGGGGCACTGATCCGCCTATGAGCGCCGTCAACAAGCTGATCCCCCAGGGAAGCCGCCGTGGCGCCTCGCTGGCGCTGCTGGTCTTCGCGCTGGTCGTCATGGTGTCCGCGTTCGCCCAGGTCGGGCTGGCCCGCGACAACAAGCTGCCGGTCGGCGTCTTCGGGTACGGGATCATCATCACCGCGCTGGCCGCCGTGGCCTATCTGGTGGTGGCCAGATGGACGCCGTACGCCGACCCGCTGCTCGTGCCGCTGGCGGTCTTCCTGAACGGCATCGGGCTGGCGATCATCTACCGGATCGACCAGAAGACCATCAAGTCGGTCGCGGACGCCGTCGCGGCCTCCAAGGCGCACTGCAAGTCGGTCCTGGCCGCCGACCCCACCGCGCACTGCGCGGTCTTCACCCCCTACGGTACGGGTGCCAGCATCGCGACCCAGCTGATGTGGACGGCGCTGTCCATCGCGCTGTTCACCGGGGCCGTCATCATGCTGAAGGACGTCAAGGTCCTCGGCAAGTACACCTACATCCTTGGCATCTCCGGCCTGATCTTCCTGGTCCTACCAGTGTTCTTCCCCGGCATCAACGGCGCCAAGGTCTGGATCACGATCCCCGGTGTCGGGTCGGTTCAGCCCGCTGAGTTCTCCAAGTTCGCGCTGGTGGCCTTCTTCGCCGGGTATCTGGCCAAGAACGGCCCGGCGATGGCCGTGGTGGGCCGCAAGATCGGGCCGTTCGCGCTGCCACGGGCCAGGCACCTGATGCCGATCATCGTGATCTGGCTGATCAGCATCATGATCCTGGTCATCCAGAACGACTTCGGCTTCCAGTTGCTGTTCTTCGGCCTGCTGATCAGCATGCTCTACATCGGTACGGGCCGGGCGATCTGGGTGGTCATCGGGATCGGCCTGTTCGTGCTCGGCGCGCTCGGCATCTACCTGCTCGCCAAGGCGATGGGCGGCGGCCCCCTGGAGCACCTGCTGCAGCGCGTCGAGATCTGGCTGGACCCGCAGGCCTACTTCAACGGCGGCTGCAAGCTCCGCAACGGCCAGGTGCTCTCGCAGTTCGCCGACGCCCACCCGAAGACCCCGATCGGCGACTGCACCAAGCTCGGCGGCCGGTACTCCGACAGCTCCCAGCTCATGCAGGGCCTGTTCGCGATGGGGCAGGGCGGGGTGCTCGGCACCGGGCTCGGCCAGGGGCAGCCGTTCATCACGCCACTGGCGTTCAGCGACGAGATCGTCACCTCGCTCGGCGAGGAGCTCGGGCTGACCGGCCTCATGGCGATCCTGGCGATCTACATGCTGCTCATCCAGCGCGGCTTCAAGACCGCTCTGGCCTGCCGGGACGCGTACTCCAAGCTCTTCGCGGGCGGCGTCTCGTTCGTCTTCGCCCTGCAGATCTTCGTGATCGTCGGAGGGGTCTCCAAGCTGATCCCCTTCGCCGGCATCACGACCCCGTTCATGGCCCAGGGCGGATCCTCGCTCCTGGCCAACTGGATTCTGATCGCGATCCTCGTACGGCTCAGCGACCAGGCTCGACGCCCTGCCCCCCAGTCGATCCAGGATGAAGGACTGACACAGGTGGTGCAGCTTTGAACATCGACAAATCGCTCAAGAGGGTCAGCATCGCCGCGATGGCGTTGATCGTCATCCTGATGATCAACATCAACTACGTGCAGGGCACGCAGGCGACGGCGCTGCAGAAGAACAAGCTCAATGCCCGGCAGTACCAGGACATCTTCGCCCGGCCACGCGGGAAGATCTACGCCGGCGGCCAGGTCCTCGCCTACAGCAAGCCGGTCGGCAACGGCGGCAAGAACCAGAAGTACCAGCGCTGGTACAACAACGGCAACGTCTTCTTCCCGGTCACCGGCTACTTCGCCAGCACAGGCCTCACCAGCGGGATCGAGAGCGCCTACAACGGCCTGCTGGGCGGGACCGACAAGCGGGAGTCGGTGCAGAGCTGGTTCGACGCGTTCGTCGGCAAGAAGCCGCTGGGCGCCGACGTCTACACCACGATCGATCCGAAGGCCCAGGCCCTCGCGTACCAGGCCATCGGCAACGCGGCCAAGCGCCGTTCCGCGGTGGTCTTCATCGAGCTCAAGACCGGCGCGATCAAGGTCGCCGCGTCGTACCCCTCCTTCGACCCCAACACGATCTCCTCCGACCAGGATGGCACCAAGGCCAACGCCGCGTTCACCGCGCAGCAGAAGCTGGGCATCACCAGGCAAGGCGACATCAACAAGGCGTTCAACGAGACCTTCCCGCCCGGGTCCTCGTTCAAGTCCGTGGTGGCCGCCGCGATGCTGCAGAACGGCAGCACCGAGTCGAGCCCGGTGGACACCCCGGCCACCGCCACGGTGCCGGGTTCGACCCACCAGGTGGCGTCGGACTGCAGCGTCAACGGCACGCCGCCGCTGATCGAGTCGTTCGCCCAGTCCTGCAACACCACGTACGCGCTGTACGGCCAGCACAACACCTCGGCGGTCAACGACCAGGCCACCAAGTTCGGCTTCTTCAAGCCGATCCAGATCGAGCCCGGCCTCAATTCGGCGTCCAGCTTCTTCCCGGCTGCGGCCGGGCCCGCGAACGTCTTCCTCGGCTCGTTCGGGCAGGGCGAGACCCGCGCCACCCCGCTGCAGATGGCCATGGTCGCGGCGGCCATCGGCAACGGCGGCACGATGATGAAGCCCTACCTGGTGCAGAACGTGAAGGCCCAGGACGGCAGCGACCTCTACACCGCCAACCCCGCGCCGCTCGGCCAGCCGATCAGCTCCTCGTCCGCATCGCAGCTGCAGGACATGATGAAGGCGGTCGTGACTCGCGGCACTGCGGCGTCGGTCCTCGGCGGGCAGGACATCGCCGGTAAGACCGGTACGGCCGAGTCCGGCACTTCACTGCGCACCCTGTGGTTCGTCGGCTTTGCGCCCGCCAGCGCGCCCAAGTACGCCTTCGCGCTGATGGTGGAGGGCGTCCAGGGCGGGTTCGGGGCCACCGTCGCCGGTCCGCCCGCCGCCGCGATCGCGGCCAAGCTCATCGCGGACAACAAGTGACCGACGACCTCGTCCTGGGCGACCGGTACCGGCTGATCGCTCAGCTGGCCACCGGTGGCATGGGCGAGGTCTGGCGCGCGACGGACCAGATCCTGGCCAGGCCGGTCGCGGTGAAGCTGCTCCGCCAGGAGTTCGTCCTCGACGAGGTCGCCCGGGGCCGGTTCCGGGCCGAGGCCCGCTTCGCGGCGGGCCTGCAGCACGGCGCGATCGCGCAGGTGTACGACTTCGGGGAGCAGGACGACCTCGCCTACCTGGTGATGGAACTCGTCCCTGGGGAGCCGCTCTCGGCGATCCTGAAGCGGACCGGGCGCCTCACCCCGGAAGCGGTCCTGGACATCATCAGTCAGGCGGCCCGTGGTCTCGCCGTGGCGCACAAGGCCGGGATCATCCACCGGGACATCAAGCCCGGCAACCTCATGGTCTCCCCGGACGGAACCGTCAAGATCACCGACTTCGGGATCGCGCGGGACGCCACGGTGACTTCGCTCACAGCCGCGGGCATCGTGATGGGGACGGCGCAGTACGTCTCGCCCGAGCAGGCCTCCGGGCTGGATCTGGAGCCCTCCAGCGATCTCTACTCGCTCGGGGTGGTCGCGCACGAGTGCCTGACCGGGGTTGTGCCCTTCACCGGTGAGACCCCCGTGGTGATCGCACTGAAGCATGTCAGGGACACCCCGCCGGAACTGCCCGAGGAGATCCCGGCGCCGGTGCGCGAGTTGGTCAGCCGGCTACTCGCCAAGGATCCGGCGGACCGGCCAGCGGGGGCCCAGAGCGTGGCCGACCGCGCCTCGATGATCCGCGAGTCCCTGGTGCTCGGCACCGCCTGGGCGGAGTACGAGAAGGAGAGCGCCACCCAGGCACTGGAGGCGGCACCGGCCCGGTCCGCCCTGCTCTTCACATCGATGGCCGTGGGTATCCTGATTCTCGGTTTGATCGTCGCCGGCTCGTTCTGGCGTACGCCGTACAAGTCCAATGTGACACAGAACTCACAGACCGTGCCGCCGGGGCCCGGGGTCGTCCAGGCCGCTCCGACCAGCCAGGTCCGGCACCGGCCCGTACCGGTGATCTCGGGGGACCGGCCAACCGTCGCCCCGGTGGTGACAACCACTCCGGCCTCCAAAACGTCTCCATCGGGTAAGCCAACCAAGACCCCGACACCCACCAGTCCTAAGCCCCCAAAGCCCACACCCACTCCCACGACGCCCACCCCGGCGCCGTCTACTTCGAACTCAGTTCCCCCGACCACTCACGCAATGGCACTAAGTTCGACGTAGCAAGGTGTAGACACGCGAGGGAAAGTGCATCCAGATATGACCCAACCTCGGCTACTCGGTGGCCGCTACGAACTCGATGGAGTTATCGGGCGTGGCGGCATGGCCGAGGTCTATCGTGCCCGTGACCTGCGGCTCGATCGTATTGTGGCGATCAAGACCCTCAGGTCCGACCTGGCCAGGGACCCCACGTTCCAGGCCCGGTTCCGCCGTGAGGCACAGTCGGCCGCTTCGCTCAACCACCCCTCCGTCATCGCCGTGTACGACACGGGCGAGGACATCCTGCACGACTCCCCCGTGCCGTACATCGTCATGGAGTTCGCCGACGGGCACACTCTGCGCGACCTGCTCCGGGAGAACCGGCGCCTGGTGCCGGAGAAGGCGCTGGAGATCGTCGACGGGATCCTGCGGGCGCTGGACTACAGCCACCGCGGCGGTATCGTGCACCGCGACATCAAGCCGGCCAACGTGATGCTGACCCGCAATCACGAGGTCAAGGTCATGGACTTCGGCATCGCCCGGGCCATGGGCGACTCCGCCGCGACCATGACGCAGACCGCACAGGTGATCGGTACCGCGCAGTACCTGTCGCCGGAGCAGGCCAGGGGCGAGCGGGTCGACGCCCGCAGCGACCTCTACTCCACCGGCTGCGTGCTGTACGAACTGCTGACCGGAAGGCCGCCGTTCACCGGTGACTCCCCGGTGGCCATCGCGTACCAGCATGTCCGCGAGGAGCCGATCCCGCCGTCCCAGGTCGATCCGAACATCCCCAAGTGGTGCGATGCGATGGTCCTCAAGGCGATGGCCAAGGACCCGGCGCACCGCTACCAGAGCGCCCCCGAGTTCCGGCAGGACATCCAGCGTGCCATGCAGGGCATGCCGGTCTCCGCGCCCGAGACCAACTCGACGATGGTCATGGGCGGCGCGACCGCCGTTATGGGAGCGAACGCGGGCTATGCCGCGACCCAGGTGCAGCGGCCGGTTCCGGGCCAGCCCACCGACTACGGGATCCCGCCGGTCCGGCAGGAGGACGACTGGGACGACCGGCGCGGCGGCGGTGCGTGCAAGAAGGTCGCGCTCTGGCTGGTGCTCGCCCTGCTCTTCATCGGCGGCGCGGCCGGCCTCGGCATGATGCTGACCAACGGCAGCAGCGGTGGCGCCCCCAAGGCCACCACCTCCACCTCGGTCTCTGCGGGAGCGACTCAGGTCAACGTTCCCGACGTGACGGGCAAGACGCAGGCCGAGGCGACGGCGCTCCTCACGGCTCAGAAGCTCAAGGTCGGCCAGGTCTCCCAGCAGAACGACCCCACCGTCCCCAAGGGCCAGGTCATCAGCACCAACCCGGCGGCGAACAGCCCGGCCAACCAGGGCGACAGCATCGACCTGACGATCTCCAAGGGCAAGGCGATCAGCCAGGTTCAGGTTCCGGACGTCTCGAACCAGGACGCGGCCTCGGCCAAGGCGACACTGGAGGGCAGTGGCTTCAAGGTCACCACCCACTCGCAGGCCAACTCCAGCGTTCCGGCGGGCACCGTGATCAGTACCAACCCACCGGCGGGCACCACGGTGAATCAGGGCTCCCACATCACCCTGAACGTGTCGTCCGGCAAGCAGCAGGTGGCCGTCCCGAACGTGATCGGCATGACGCTGACCCAGGCCAAGCAGGCGCTGGTGGCCAAGGGCCTGGTGCCGGGGAACGTCACCGAGGTGCCGCAGCAGGGCACCGACACCCCCGGCCATGTGGTCGCCGTGAATCCCGGCGTGGGAACCATGGTCGATCCCGGTACCTCGGTGGATCTCAGCGAGATCCAGGCCCAGCCCGGCTTCACGGGCCTGCCCACGCCCTGATCGAGGCGAACATACGGCCCCGATCCAGCTGGATCGGGGCCGTGACGTTCGGGGAAGCTCGGCGATATCGCAACATGCCGGACTGTGCGCCCATAGTCTCCCGGGGACTACCCGAGGAGTCCCCATGAAGCTCAGCCGTGGCTGGTACGTGACGGCATGAGGGGAAAGTGAGGGTCTCCGCCACTCGGGGGCAATGGCGGAGACCCTCACCAGTAGGTCGTAACGGCGCCCTGTGTTGTTACACGGCTGAGGAGTCTTCTTCTCGGCCGCTCACAGAACAGCGAGCCAGTTGCCCAGGAGCCGGTGACCGTGCTCGGTGAGCACGGACTCCGGGTGGAACTGGACCCCCTCGATGGGCGCGGAGCGGTGCCGCAGACCCATGATGACCCCGTCGGGGGTACGGGCCGTGACCTCCAGTTCGGGTGGCACGGTCAGGGGGTCCACGGCCAGCGAATGGTAGCGGGTGGCGTCGAAGGGGGACGGCAGGCCGGCCAGTACGCCGAGGCCGTCGTGGTGGATCGGGCTGGTGTAGCCGTGTACGACCTCGGGTGCGTGCACGACCGAGGCGCCGTAGGCCTGGGCGATGACCTGGTGGCCCAGGCAGACCCCGAGCAGCGGCAGCCTCCGGCGCTGCGACTCGTGTACCAGGTCGAGGCAGATCCCGGCGTCGGCCGGATGCCCGGGACCGGGGCTGATCAGCACCCCGTCCACGTCCCCGGCCTCGGTGACAAGGGACCGGTCGAGCACCGAGCAGGTGGCGCCGAGCTCGAGCAGGTACTGCACGATGTTGAAGACGAAGCTGTCGTGGTTGTCGACCACGAGGACGCGGGTCACGGCCGGGCCGAGCTGGAGCCATCCACCGTGCCGTGGTCGAACTGGATCTTCGGCTCGGCCCAGGGGAAGACCAGGTACCAGAGCACCGCGGTGACGACGAGCAGCAGCCCGGCGGCGGTGGCGATCTTGATGGCCACCGTGCCGGGCAGCAGCCGCCAGATCAGTCCGTACATCACGCACCTACCCGGGGGATGGTCTGGGTGAGTTCACCGAAGACGATGAGCCGTGTCGCCGCGGAGTACTTGGGATTGCAGGTCGTCAGGGTGATCAGGTGCCTGGTGGGCTGCTGGCCGGGGTGGAAGGGCACGGGGTCGGTCACGTCGACCTCGGTGGGCTGTACGACCCGCCGGCTGGTGACCTTGTAGACGTACTGCCCGTCCCTGGTGTCGATGAGGATCTTGTCGCCGTCGCGGAGTTCGTCGATCCGGTTGAACGGGGCCAGGTAGGTGGTGCGGTGCCCGGAGATCACGAAGTTGCCGAGCCTGCCGGGCGAGGCCGTACCCGGGTAGTGGCCGGGGCCCTTGCGCAGGTCGGCGACGGTCACGCCCTCGATCACCACGTAGCTGTAGTCGCTGCCGAGCCGCGGGATGCGGATGAGCGCCATGCCGTCGCCGAGCTGCACCTTCTCGCTGGTGGTGACGGCCGGTACGGCGCTGTGCCGCGGGGCCGCCCACTCCCTGGTCAGCCGCTTGCTGAGGATGCTCTGCTGCGCCTGGGTGTACTGGCCTGTGCCCCAGAGCTCGTACGCGACGAACAGCAGGAGGACGAGCCCTGCGGTGATGCAGAGCTCGCCGAGGCTACGGATTAGTGTTCGCACCGGAGGGCACCTGAGCGAAGTTCAACGTCACATTCCCCGTGTAGGCGGGCAGGGTCACCCGGTCGAGGGTCTTCACGGCGTATCCGAGACCGTACTGAGCCACAGCGTCCTTGTAGTCGATGAGGTCGGGGGAGGCGTCGAGCGCCGCCCTCAGCCGTACCGCATCACCGACGGCGGTGATGCGGTACGGGGGCGAGTAGACAACGCCCTGCAGGATCAGCGTATTGCCAACGCACCGCACCGCGCTGGTGGAGATCAGGCGTTGGTCCATTATTTGCAATCCGGTGGCGCCGCCCGACCAGAGTGCGTTGACGACGGCCTGTATGTCGCCCTGATGCACGACGAGGTCGTCGGGGGCCGGATCGTCGGGAAAGCGGCGATTGCGGGGGGCGTCGTTGAGGACCACCCGTAGCCCAGGGCCCGTCAGCGGCGTGAAACCCGCCGCGCCCGCGAGGCGGTCCGCCTGGCCCTGTGCGGTCTCGACCCGCGTGTCGCGCCGCCCGGCCTGCCGGGAGATCCGGTCCACCTGCTCCTGGAGCAGCCGGTACCGGTCGCGGTCCTGCGCGGTGCGCTGCTGCTCCGCGTTGATCAGCTCGGTGAGCTTGGTACGGCTCGAGTCGCGCAGATCGGTGCCTCTGGCGGTGCTGGAGGCCGCCGCGAACAGCGTGCCGGCGCCTAGGGTGAGCACGGGGATGACGTACGACCAGGGGCGCGCTATCGCGAAGCGCCCTCGGTGTCGTACAGTGCCCATCCCCGGTAGGCTAGTCGATACATCCATGCGCGGACCCGGCAGGCGACCGCGTCGCGCCCGAGGAGATCCACAGTGCCGAAGTCGACAGTGCGCAAGAAGGCCGTCTACACGCCGCCGCAGAAGTCCCAGCAGATTCAGGCCAGCCCGCGCTGGCTGGTCCCGGTGATGGTGGGCTGCTGGCTGATCGGTCTCGCCTGGATTGCGACGTACTACATCATGTCGAGCACAGGGGCGTCGTTCGTGCCCTTCTCGACGCTGGGGAACTGGAACCTGGGTCTCGGCTTCGGCCTGATCATCGCCGGCGTGGTGCTCTCCACGAAGTGGCGCTGATCCGCCGTACCCACGGTGCGCGCCGAGTAATCCATCGATCTTATCCACAACCTGTGGACAGCCTTCGGACTGTCCACAGGTTATCCACAGGTGCTCGTCCTCACGACGTCAACGCGGCCGTCTGGACGACGACCAGGACGAGCAGCAGCGCGGCCACGGCCACGCTCGCCCCCACCTGGACGGCCGTACGGCGAGCGGCCGGAGCGTGGACGAACGCCACCGCGAGCACCGTCCCGGTGACCAGCCCGCCGACGTGGGCCTGCCAGGCGATCCCGGGCACCGAAAAGGTGATGAACAGGTTGATCATCAGCAGGAAGACGATCCCCCTGGTGTCTGCACGCAGTTTTCGCGCCACGACGAAGTACGCGCCGAACAGCCCAAAGATGGCTCCGGAGGCTCCGAGGCTGGGCTGCTGCGGATCGACCAGATACATCAGGACGTGGCCCCCGAGCGCGGCCAGCAGGTAGAGCGCGAGGTACCGGCCGGGGCCGAGTAGTACCTCCAGTTGGGTGCCGAGGACGAACAGCGCCCACATGTTGAAGAGCAGGTGAGTTATCCACAGGCTCCCCCCGCCAGGCGGTGCATGCAGGAACGCGCCGGTGATCAGGCGCCACCACTCGCCGCCGGCCACCCCGGCGCCCGGGTACATCTGGCCGCTGCGGGTCAGCTCCTCGCCGACCATGTCGAACCGCGTGACCACCGAGCTGTTCACCAGCTCGGCGAGGTAGATCAGGACGTTGAGGCCGATGAGGGTGTACGTGACGACGGGTTTCGCCGTCACCTGACCGCCGAAGACCGTCCGGGCCTGCCGTACGGTCTTGTTGCCCTCCTGCACGCACTCGACGCACTGGTGGCCCACCGGCGCCTCGCGCATGCATTCGGGACAGATGTACCGGTCGCAGCGGGTGCACCGGACGTAGGTCTCGCGGCCGGGGTGCCGGTAACAGGTCGGCACCCCGGCCGTCTCAGGACTGCTCACACCAGTACTACGACTGACGGTATTCGATCGTCACCGAATTGATCACCACGTCGGTGGACGGGCGGTCGTTGCGGCCCGTCGGTGCCTTGGCGATCGCGTCCACGACGTCGGTGCCCTGCACGACCTCACCGAAGATGGTGTGGCGGTTGTTCAGGTGCGGCGTCGGGCCGACGGTGACGAAGAACTGCGAGCCGTTGGTGCTGGGCCCCGCGTTGGCCATCGCCAGCAGGTAGGGCCGGTCGAATCGCAGGCTCGGGTGGAACTCGTCGCCGAACTGGTAGCCGGGTCCGCCCCGGCCGGTGCCCTCCGGGTCGCCGCCCTGGATCATGAACCCGTCGATGACCCGGTGGAAGATCGTCCCGTTGTAGAGCGGGTTGTTCGACTTCACGCCAGTCTGCGGATGCTTCCACTCCTTGGTCCCCTGGGCGAGGCCCACGAAGTTGTCCACAGTCTGCGGAGCCTCCTCCGGGAACAGACGGATGACGACCGCACCAAGGGTCGTGTTGAGCGTCGCGATGAGCTCTTCAGCCATGTCAGGCTGCCCTCCTTCTCATTTCGGACGTGTCACAGGTGTGAACAGCGTGTGACCGCATACTCCCACGAATAGGGTTCGGGCCGTTCGGTTTGGGAACGCTGCAAGGAGCACCTCACACGCCGAACAGGGGGAGTAAGCGTGTCCATGACCATGAGATTCCGCCGTACATCGAAGCCGGAGGACCTCCGGTTCGAACGGCTTCACCATATGCAGAGCAAGGCCAGACACGGCGCCGCGTACGCCTCGGAACGCTTCGGCCCGACTCGCGAGATGGCCGCCACCCGGATGCTCGAGGCCCGAGGCTGGACCGCTCCACGCCTCGAGTCCGCGGCTGGATACTTCGAGTCGCACCTGGCGCCGCGGATCAGCGCGTATCTCACGGACGTCGCCCGCCGGATCGAGCCGCCGCGCCCGAGCCACCGCGTCCGCAACATCGCGATCGGCGCCCTGGGGGCGTTCGTCCTGGTGGGGATCGCAGGCGCGCTGGCCACCCGCTGGTACGTCATGCAGGATATGGACGAGGTCGACGAGTTCCTCGAGGCCGCAGCCGAGCGGGCGGAGACCGAGCCGATCCGGTCCAGCTGACGCGCTATCCGTCCCGCCCGGGCCGGTCCTGTGGGTTCGGGCCGTCCGGGCTGGTCGGCGGCTGGGCAGGTCCGTACTGCCTGTACCGTTTTCGCATGTCTCTGAGGGATGTTGTGGCCTCCCGGGTCCGCCGTGCACTCTCCGCCGCCGTGCACCGCGGCTGGGAGTGGATCCAACGGCACGGCGAGATCAGCCCTTCGACTCCGGGCGGGCGGCGTTTCGGCTACCTCGGCGAGGGCGCCTGCATCGGCTTCCCGGTCGGTGCCCTGTACGGCGAACAGTGGATCTCCGTCGGAGACCACACACTGATCGGCACCCATGTCACGATCTCGGCCGGCTTCATGCCCGGCCTGGACCTGGGCCCCGACCTCATCGTGAAGATCGGCAAAGGCTGCTCGATCGGCCGTGGGTCTCACATCGTGGGACACCAGTCCATCTCCATCGGGGACGACGTCTTCTTCGCACCGTACGTCTACGTCACCGACCAGAACCATGCCTACGCCGATCTGGACACACCGATCGGCCGGCAGTGGCCGGAGAACAACTCCGTGGTCATCGGCGACGGGTGCTGGCTCGGCACCGGCGCGATCGTGCTGCCCGGCGCCAGGCTGGGCCGCAACGTCGCCGTCGCCGGCGGAGCGGTGGTCCGCGGGGAGTTCCCGGACCACTGTGTCATCGCCGGGGTCCCCGCCAAGATCGTGCGCCACTACGACCCCGCAGAGGGCTGGCTGCCCCCGATGCCGTACCGCACTCCGCTGATCTCCGTAGAGGAGCTGGCGGCCCTTTCCGTGGACGGGATGGAGGGCCTGCAGCTCCTTCAGGACCGCCTCCGCGAAGAGTCCGCTTAGCTGCTGGCGCTCGCTCCGCTCGCGCGGCGCTTGGGCCTTGACGCGCGGCCTTCCCTTGTCACTCAGTCGCTACGCTCCCTCGCTCCTCAGTCCAGGCCACGCGGCCCAAGCACCTGGCCCTGCACAACGCCGAAGGCCCCCGGCGATCGTGAAGATCGCCGGGGGCCTTCGGGTTCGGTCAGCTGGAGTGGGTGGGGCGGCGGCGCGGCTTGTAGGGCCGGTCGGCACCGTCGCCGACGGG
>JAOPYM010000020.1 GCA_025964615.1 Actinomycetes bacterium | reverse complement strand
GGGTCAGCCGCCGCTCTTGTACGGGGTCGGCATGTCCGCGGGCTTGGCGTTCCTGATCCGGTCAGGCGTCCAGTACTTGATCACGTCGGACGGCTTCTCCGTGACGGTGTGCACCACCGCCTGGCCCGGGTCCGGCGTGGGTGTGTTCTGGTTCTGGGCCTGCGCGCCGCTCGCGCCGAAGGCCCAGACGGCCCCGGCCACCGCACCGGCCATACCGGCGGCGGCGAATCCCGCGATGACACGCTTCCGGCCCATCCCGACCACTCTCCCCAGAATACAAAACGCCCGTTTACCCACGATCTCACTCTCTAAGACCCCGCGGAACCCCGGATGGTTGCATCCGCACCATTTCCAGACCGGGCGATCAGTAGGCTGAGGCGTCATGAACGAGCTCACCCCGGTGACGGCCTGGCTGAAGAAGCGCACCCCCGAGGAGCTCGCGGAGCTTATCGGCACGCGGCCCCGCCTGCTGGAGTACGGGCCCGTACCGAGGTCACTACCCGAGCTCGCCCGGCTGCTGACCTCCGACTACGCAATGGCCGAAGTGCTGCGCGAGGTCGACCTGCCGGAGTACGAGCTGCTGTCGGCGGCGGCCAGGCTGGTGGCCGCGGATCAGGACGGGACCCACCGCTACGAGATGCGCGCCACCCGGCAGGTCCCGGTCGGGCAGCTGCTCGCGGCCGTCGGTCCCGCCCATCGGCAGGCGGCACGACACGTCCTCGACCGGCTCCTTTCGAGGCTGCTGCTGCTCCCGTCAGGCGCGGATGATGTCGGCCTTCCCGGCGCTGTGCAGACCATGCTCGGCCGGAACCAGCGCCGCGATCCGCGCACCCTGGACCGGGCGCTGGCCTCCTCGTTCAACAAGGACGAGGTCCTGCGGATCGCCCAGGTCCACGGCATCACCGCGATGACCAGGCTCGACGCCCAGAAGCGGCTCGTCGCACTCTTCGGGGATCCCGCCTGGGTACGGAAGCTCGTCGGGGACGGTCCGCCGGAGGCCCGGGAGCTCCTGGAAAAGCTCATCTCCACGGACGCGGTGCTCTCGGCCCGCTGCTTCGACAACTACACGGGTCGGTATGTGTTCGCGCCGGCCGGTTCGAGCCCGCCGAGTGTCGAGTGGCTGGCCCTGCGCGGCCTGCTGGTTCCCTATGCGGTCGCGCAGGCCGAGGTACCGCTGGAGGTCGTAGAGGCGTTCATCGGCGACCGCCATGATCCGTTCACTCCGGAGCCTCCCCTTCCGCCGACCCGGCCCGTACCCCAGGAAAGGGCGCGCGGTGAGGCACAGGCGGCGGCGTCGGCCGCGGTCGGCGCTCTGGAGCAGTTGCTCAAGGCACTGGCGGCCGCGCCCGCGATGGTGCGCAAGTCGGGCGGCCTGGCGGTACGGGAGACCCGCAGGCTCGCGAAGGTCATCGGCGCGGGCGAGGACGAGACACGGCTCTGGATCGACCTATGCTCGGCCGCCGGGCTGGTCGGGGTGGAGACCACCAAGGTCGGGCGCAAGGAGTTCGAGTCCCGGCTGCTGCCCACCGCGGCGTACGACCCATGGCTGGCGGGATCGGCCGCCGATCGGCTCGTTCCGGTGCTGAAAGCATGGCTCGGGCTGCACGACATCGTCACCTGGTGGCCGGACAACGAGGAGACGCCGGTGGCGCTGCCCGGGGCGCACGACCAGGCCGCCCCGGTACTGCGCCACTCCCTGCTGCGCGTCCTGGCCGTACTCCCATCGGGCACCGGCGCGGTGGGCGAGCTCGAGCCGCTGGTGGCGGCGACAGCCTGGTTCCGGCCGCTGGCGATGGAGTACCACGCCGGCCCCAGGGTGCTGGCCACGCTGCGCGAGGCGGAGCTGCTCGGCGTGGCCGCGCTCGGCTCGCTCACCCCGCTCGGCGACGCCCTCCTGGCCGACGGGGATCTGGATACGGCGGTACGGGAGCTCCTGCCCGCGCCGCAGACCCGCGCGCATTTCCAGGCCGACCTGACCGCGGTGGTCACCGGGTCGCCCGCGCCCGAGCTGGCCACGCTGCTGAACTCGTGTGCGGACCGCGAGTCGGAAGGCCACGCGGTCGTGTGGCGGCTCGGCCCGTCGTCGATCCGCCGCGCGCTCGACGGCGGTCTTGACGCCGCGACCCTGGTGGCGGAGCTGGCGGCCGTCGCCCACGGGTCGCTCCCGCAGCCGCTGGAGTACCTGATCAAGGACACGGCCCGCAAGCACGGTGCGGTACGGGTCGTGAAGTCGGCGTGCTGTCTCAGGTCCGACGACGAGGCCCTCGTCGCCGAGCTCGCCGGGCACCGGGCACTGAAGAAGCTGGGACTTCGCCGGATCGCGCCCACGGTGCTGATCAGCGCCAAGCCGGTCGCCGCGACCCTGGAGGCACTGCGGTCCGCCGGGTACGCCCCGGCGCTGGAGGCCGAGACCGGCGCGACAGTGGTGGAACGCGCCGCCGAGCACCGGGCCCCCAAGGCGGCCCCGATCCGCCGTTCCCGCCAGGCCCCGGCCGCCCTCGACGTGGCCCGCAGCCTGCTGTCCGGGTAGGCAAGGCTCAGGCGTCGAGCCAGATGTAGCCGGCGAAGCGCCCGGTCACGTGGTCCCTTCGGTACGAGTAGAGGTCGGGGTCCTCGATCGTGCACCGGTCGTCGTGCCTGATGTCCCCGACCCCCGCACGTTCGAGCTGAGCGACGATTCCGGCCCGTACATCCAACGCGGGCGTGCCCTGCCGTGTGGTGGAGAACGCCTCCGGGAGTACGGCGGCCACGTCGTCGCGCAGCTCCGCAGAGACCTCGTAACACAGCCCGCAGGCACTCGGCCCGATCAGCGCGATCATGTGACCGGGATCGGCACCCTCCCCCGCCATCGCCCCCACGAGCGCCGGAACCACCCCCGCGGCGGTCCCGGCCCGCCCGGAGTGCGCCGCCCCGATGAGCCCGGCGACCGGATCCGCGATGAGCACCGGCGCGCAGTCCGCAACGAGCACGCACAGCGCGAGCCCCGCCTCGCTGGTGTACACGGCGTCAATTCCTGGTGGGTCCTCCCCGAACGGCTCGCTCACGTACCGGACCTCGGCACTGTGCACCTGCCGCATGTACACGACCCGCTCCGCTGCGACCCCGAACCCCCGGGCGGTCTCCTCCCGGTTCTTCCGCACCGCTCCCGGATCGTCCCCCACAGCCCCCCCGAGGTTGCGGCTCCCGTAGGCCCCGTCACTGCACCCGCCCACCCGATCCGTGAACGCCACCCGGACCCGCTCACTCAACCTCATCCCGGGACTCTAGCCCGCCGATCTTTATCGCGCCGCCGATCTTTATCGCGCCGCCGATCTTGACGCCAGGTACCTATCGGGGGCCCGCATAGGTACCTGGCGTCAAGATCGGCGTAGAGCCCGGCCTATTTGGGTGAGGATTTGGTTGGGGGTGTTGTAGTAGGTGTCGGAGGTGTAGCGGCGGAACTGCCAGCCGAGGTCTTCGAGCTGGTTCTGGCGCCTGAGGTCCTCGGGCCAGCGGTCACGGTGGGAGGCGCCGTCGTACTCGATCGCGAGCATCTCGTCTGGGTAGGCGAGGTCTATGCGGTAGGTGGCGCCGTCGACTCGTACCGGAAACTGGACTTCGGGCTTCGGGAAGCCGTTCAGGGCCAGGAGCATGCGGAGGCGGGACTCCATCGGGGATTCCGCGGCAGGTTCGCAGAGGCCGACGACCTCGGGCACCAGGCGCACGCCCCGCCAGCCACGGTGGGACAGCGCGTAGGCCTGGAACTCGTCCAAGTCCAGTGCGCCGGGGCGGATCAGCGCACCTGGCGCGGCCAGCAAGAGGGACCGGGCGGGCCCGTCGAGTGTCCGGAGGTACGGCCCTTGTCGCTGGGCGAGCGCGTCGAGTGCGTCCGCGTCCACGCGGCTCCAGTGCACGAGCGCGTCAAGCGCGACCACCGCCTCCGTCAGCTCGTACCGGCTACGGGGCCTGCGTCGCCGACAGAGGTCGAAAGCGGTACGGGGCAGGTTCGTGAACAGCACGCCTTGGATCGTTTCGAGGTCCTCATCGGGGATCAACGCGCGTCTGATGCGCAGGGCCGGGTCGGGGCGGAGGTGCTGCTCGCGCCCGATGGTCACCTCCAGACGGGAGTCCTCGCGCCGCAGAATGTCCACCCCCATCAGCCACGCCGCGCACCGTCCGGTCACCACCCCGGTGGGCGGTGTGAGCAACTCAACGGCCTGGGCCCGCACGATGCCGGTGAGCGGCAGCCCACGCCACACGTAGATGTCCCGGAACAGCCTCGGCCAGGCAGAGCCATGCAGCTGTCTCTTGGTCAGGAGCCCCCTCTTGACCGCCTCAGTCCCCCGGAACGGCCGGTCCCGGAGCTCGTCAGGAACATGCGGTCGCGGTGCCATGCCCCCCTACCTGCTCACCTACAGTCACGGGTCGATCTCGCTGGGATCTCATCCCTGCGCCGATCTTGACGCCAGGTACCTATCGGGCCGCAGGGATAGGTACCCGGCGTCAAGATCGGCGCGTTTGGAGGTCTACTGGGGGGTAGGGCATCTTTCGGGTCACGGGATTGACGGAAGGCTGTTCCCGTCCCGACAGGGTCAGTACAGTGGCACCGCTACACCCGCTGTCGTCTGGTGTGTCAGGGATTGCGATGGAAGCCCGGCTTGTGAGCTCAGTGAGCCGCCTCCGGTACCCCCGGCAGGTGCGCCCGACGCTCAGTCTCGGGTACGTCCAGGCTGTGCCAGGGGCATGCGCCGATCTTGACGCCAGGTACCTATCGAGCCGCAGGGAT
>JAOPYM010000584.1 GCA_025964615.1 Actinomycetes bacterium | reverse complement strand
GTTGAGTCGTGGCGTTTCCCGCACTGGAAGGCGGAACGGTGCGGGAAACGCCACGACTCAACGGGGGGGAGACCTTTTGATGTAGTGATCTACAGTTGGCATCCCCCGTGAGGGGGACACAGATTCGGCTCAGGGGCGGAGCGAATCACTCCAGGTCCTGCGTAAGGTCTGAGCATGAAGCAACGGGCGCGCTGGGCCGCCGGCGCCGGGGCGCTGGCCGTGCTGGCCATAGGCGGGTTCGGCTGGAACGTGGCGACCGCGCCGCCGCAGATCCACTCCCAGGACCAGCTGATCCAGGTGGTGGACGGCCCGAAGGACGACCAGCACGTCACCCTGGACACCACCTTCTTCGCGCCGCCCGGGCACGGCAGAGCCCCCGCGGTCCTGCTCGCGCACGGCTTCGGCGGTTCCAAGGCCGACACCCGTGCCCAAGCCGTCAAGCTGGCGCATGCCGGGTACGCGGTGCTGACCTGGTCCGCGCGCGGGTTCGGGAAGTCCACGGGGCAGATCGCGCTGGACTCCCCCGACTACGAGGTCAAGGACGTACGGCAGCTGATCGACTGGCTGGCCAAGCGGCCCGAGGTCCAGCTCGACGCGCCGGGCGACCCCCGGGTCGGCATGGCCGGCGGCTCGTACGGCGGGGGCATCTCGCTGATGGCCGCGGCGTACGACCACCGCATCGACGCCATCGCCCCGGCGATCACCTGGAACGACCTGGCCGACTCGCTGCTGCCCAATGCGACCGGCGCCGGCGCGCAGAACGGCGTCTGGAAGAAGCTCTGGGCCGGTCTGTTCTTCTCCGGCGGAGGCACCACCAAGACCACCGGGCCATGCGGGCGGTTCCTGCCGTCGATCTGCGCCATGTACCAGCAGGTCGCCACCACCGGCCTGGCCACGCCCGAGGCCGTGCAGATGCTGAAGAGGTCGAGCCCGTCGAGTGTGGCCGGCCAGATCAAGGCCCCGACGCTGCTGATCCAGGGGCAGAGCGACTCGCTGTTCCCGCTGGACCAGGCCGACGCCAACGCGACAGCCCTGCGCAGGAACGGCACCCCCGTCTCGGTCGTCTGGTTCCAGGGCGGGCACGATGGCGGCGACCCGGAGACCGCCCGGGTCGACGGCCTGGTCCAGGGCTGGTTCGACCACTACCTGCGGGGCCGCAACGTCTCCACCCCCGCGTTCACCGTCACCAGGCCGAGGGGGTTCGACTCCTCCAGCCAGCAGATCAACGTCCAGGTCGCCACCGGCCGTACCTATGCGGGCCTCGACGCCAACGCCCGCACCGTGGGCCTGACCGGCGACGAGCAGTCGATCAACAACCCCGCGGGCGGCACGCCGGCCTCGATCTCCGCACTGCCGGGGCTCGGCGGAGCCGGCGGCCTCGCCTCCCTCGCCGGCGGTGGCGGCGTCGGTTCGCTGGACGCGGCCGGCCAGGCGGCCACCTTCGACTCGGCCCGGCTCACCGCGCCGCTCCAGCTCACCGGCGCTCCCCGGGTACGGATCAGGGTCGCCACCGACTCGGCCGACGACGTAACCCTGTTCGCGAAGCTGTACGACGTCGGCACCGACGGGCAGGCGACCCCCACCCGCCTGATCTCCGCGCCGGTACGGATCGTCAAGCCGGGGGCCGGGGGCGCCGAGGCCGACGTCACGCTGGCCGGCGAGGACTACCGCTTCGCCGCCGGCCACAAGGTCCGGCTCGTGCTCGCCAGCACCGACATGGGCTTCAGCACCTCGCCGAAGCCCGCCATCTACCGGGTCTCGGCCGTCTCGGGCCTCTCGGTCCCGGCCGGGCCCACGCTGGTCAGCCCCGCGCTGCCCCTCTCGGCCTGGGTCTGGGCGGTCCCGCTCGCCGCGCTGGCCGCCGCCGCCGCGATCGTGCTGGTGGGCCGCCACGGCGCCGGTTCCACCGAGTACGACCCGGACGCCGCGGAGATCCCCCTCCAGATCACCGGCCTGACCAAGGCCTACCGGAATGGTCACCTCGCAGTGGACGGCGTGACCTTCCAGGTCGAGAAGGGCCAGGTCCTGGGCCTGCTCGGCCCCAACGGCGCGGGCAAGACCACCACGCTGCGGATGCTGATGGGCCTGATCCATCCGGACGCGGGCGAGATCCGGCTGTTCGGGCACCGGGTGGTCCCCGGAGCGCAGGTGCTGTCGAGGCTCGGCTCGTTCGTCGAGGGCCCCGGCTTCCTGCCGCACCTGTCCGGGCGCGACAACCTGGACCTGTACTGGAAGGCGACCGGGCGGCCGGCCGCCGACTCCCACGTGGACGAGGCGGTGAAGATCGCCGACCTGGGCACCGCCCTTGACCGCCCGGTCCGTACCTACTCCCAGGGCATGCGGCAGCGCCTCGCCATCGCCCAGGCGATGCTGGGCCTTCCCGACCTGCTGGTGATGGACGAACCCACCAACGGGCTCGACCCACCGCAGATCAGGGCGATGCGCGACGTTCTTGTGAACTACGCGACGGACGGGCGCACAGTGATCATCTCCAGTCACATGCTGGCCGAGGTCGAGCAGACCTGCACCCACGTCGTCGTCATGCACGGCGGCCGCGGAGTGGCGGCCGGGCCGGTCGCGGACATCGTCGGCAGTGGACGCCGGCTCGAGGACGCGTTCCTCGCGATCATCGGGGAGAACGCATGACCGGCTACTCGGTGCGGCGGACGCTGCCGCTCAAGGTCGAGGCGATCCGCCAGTTCCGCCGGCGCCGTACCCTCGTGGCCTTCGTGCTGCTGCTGGTCCTGCCGTGGATCATCGCCGCGGCATTCGAACTGAACAGCGACCAGGCCTCCACCGACCAGGGCCGCAGCGCAGGCACCTTCGGCCTCGCGGACTTGGCGACGTCCGGAGCGATGAACTTCACGCTGTTCACGCTGTTCGTCTCGGCGGGCTTCCTGCTGGTGGTGGTCGTGGCGCTGTTCTGCGGCGACACGGTGGCCAGCGAGGCCAACTGGTCGTCACTGCGGTATCTGCTGGCGGCCCCGGTGCCGCGTGCGCGGCTGCTGCGGCAGAAGCTGGTCGTGGCGATGGCGTACGCGACCATCGCGGTGCTCTGCCTGCCGATCATGGCGCTGCTGACGGGCACCGTGTTCTTCGGCTGGCACGACGTGAAGCTGCCGACCGGCGGCACCTATCCGCTGGGCACGGCGCTGACCCGGATGGCGATCATCGTCTGCTATGCGCTGGTGGCCAACCTGGTGGTCGCCGCGCTGGCCTTCCTGCTCTCGGTGACCACCGACTCGCCGCTGGGCGCGGTCGGCGGCGCGGTCGGGCTGGTGATCGTGAGCAATATCCTGGACTCGGTGACCGCGCTGGGCGGCAAGCGGGAGTTCCTGCCGACGCACTTCACCTACGCCTGGATGGACGCCCTGCAGTCGTCGGTCCAGTGGACCGGGATGCTCAAGGGCGCGGCCGTCTCGCTGTCATACGCCCTGATCTTCGTCGCTCTGGCCTTCCGCCGCTTCCGCACCAAGGACATCGTGAGCTGATCAGTGAGCTGATCAGATGAGCTGATCAGATGAGCTGATCAGATGAGCTGCGCCAGGAACTCGTCGGTGGAGCAGACCGTGCCGAGCAGCGGGAAGATCTTCTCGATGGCGAACGCGTGCATCTCGGCGCTCAGGCTCGCCATGGCGTCCTCGACGAAGAAGATCCGGTAGCCGAGGTCGGCGGCCGCGCGGGCGGTGGACTCGACGCCCATGTTGGTGGCGATGCCGCCGACGGCCACGGTCGTGATGCCACGCTCCTGGAATCGTTCGTGCAGCCCGGTGGCGGCGAACGCGCCCCAGGTCCGCTTGGTGATCAGCAGGTCGCCCTCCTGCGGTAGCAGCTCGCCGACGAGTTCCGAGCCGGGCGGCTGTTCCGGCTGGGGCCGCTGAGCCTGGACGATCACGACCAGGCCGCCGTGATGGCGTACGGCGTCGGCGAGCCGCATGCAGGCCCGTACGACGTCGGCGCCGTTTCTCGGCTCGGTCTGCATGCCCACGATCCGTACCTGAAGATCAATCAGGACCAGGGCCGTCTCCTGTGCGATGAGATCTGCCATGCTCAAGATCCTGGCATGTGGCAGAGACGGGCACCACCGCGACCCGGCTCAGCGCTGGGCGAGAGGCGCGAGTTCCAGGTCGGTGCTCAGTACCGCGTCGAGCAGGCCGGGAAACCTGGACTCCACGGCGTCACGGCGCAGCGAGATGTACCGCTTCGCGCCGACCACCCGGGTGCGGGTCAGCCCGGCCTCACGCAGGGTCTTCATGTGGTGGGACATTGTCGACTTGCTGATGTTGAAGTCGACCTGCACCTGGATCTGACCGCAGTAGGCGTCGTCCAGGCCCGCGAGCGCCCGTAGCGCGGCCAGCCGCCATCGATCGGCCAGTGCCGCGAGTACGACGACCAGATCGAGCTGGTCGGCCGACGGGTGTGGAAGGTGCTCCTCGCTCATGGATCGAGGATATATCTCACTTGCCAAGAGTTCGAGGTCCATCGTAGAGTTCGACTCACATCGAACAGTTCGATGAAACTCGAACCCCAGGAGAGCGTGTGACTCCCCCTGATCCACGCCGGTGGCGGATGCTCCCGGTGGTCCTGTCCGCCACCTTCATGGCCCTGTTCGACTTCAACGTCGTCAACGTCGCGGCCCCATCCCTGAGCACGGGCCTGCACGCGAGCGACGCCGCCCTCGAACTGATCGTCGGCGGCTACGCCTTCAGCTACGCCAGCGGTCTGGTGACCGGCGGGCGGCTCGGCGACCTCTTCGGATACCGCCGGTTGTTCCTCATCGGGATGACCGGCTTCACCATCGCCTCCGTGCTCTGCGGGCTGGCCCAGTCGCCTGGTCAGCTCGTCGCGGCCCGGCTGCTCCAGGGCTTTACCGCCGCCGCGATGGTCCCCCAGGTACTCGCCCTGATCACTTCCGTCTTCCCGGCGAAGGAGCGGCCGAGGGCGGTCTCCTGGTTCGGTGTCGCCATCGGCGGTGGCGCGGTGGCCGGCCAGGTGCTCGGCGGCCTGCTGCTCGACGCCGACCTGTTCGGCCTCGGCTGGCGAGTGATCTTCCTGATCAACCTGCCCGTCGGCCTGGTGGCGCTGCCGCTGGCCGCCAGGCTGCTGCCCGGACACCGGGCCGAGGCCCGTCCGAGGCTCGACCCGCTCGGCGCCCTGGGCCTCGCCGCCACCGTGGCGCTGGCCCTGGTCCCGCTGGTCCTCGGCCGTACGCTGCACTGGCCCGCCTGGGGCTGGATCTCGCTGGCGGCCGCCCTACCCGCGCTGGCGGCTGTGCTCTGGTGGCAGCTGCGGCTGACCAGGCGCGGCGGCCACCCGCTGCTCGACCTCTCGCTGTTCCGCAACCGGTACTTCAACGCCGGGCTGGTCATCAACATGACCTTCATGGCGTTCTTCACCAGCATCATGCTGGGCATCACCCTGTTCCTGCAGGGCGGGCTGCACCTGAGCCCGCTCGATTCCGGGCTCACGTTCGGTCCGCTGGGCCTCGTCTTCGCGGTCACCTCGATCGCGGCCCAGCGCTTCACCGCCCGTTTCGGCTACAAGGTCATCACCGCCGGGTGCGTGGTCGCCATCGCGGGGCTCCTGGTGATGCTGGCCGAGCTGCAGATCTCCGGCACGCACATCACCGCTCTCGAACTGCAACCGGCCATGATCCTCATCGGTATCGGCAACGGGCTGTCCTTCCCCGCACTGATCGGCGCGGTGCTCGCCGGAGTGCAGGGCCATCAGGCGGGCGGGGCCGCCGGAGTGCTCACCACGGTGCAGCAGTTCTCCAGCGCCGCCGGGGTGGCCGTACTGGGGACGTTGTTCTTCTCCACCCTCGGCTCCCGGCCCTCGATCGCGGATTTCGTGTCCGCGCTCGAGCTGGTGACCGGCCTTGGAGGGGTTCTGATCCTCACCGCAACCGGACTCACCGTATTGCTGCGGCCACGTACGGCCACGGAATCGGTCAGGAATTCGGTCGAACTGGCTGACGCTGTGGCATAAAGTGAGCAAACTCTTCGTTACAGAATGAACACCGTAGGAAGAGAGAGCGTCAGATCACGTCACCCGGCCGGTTAGCGGACGGGAGATCGGGGGAGATGATCACAATGGCACGGCAGCAGCTGATCCAACGCCCAAAGCCGCCCCGGCGGCCGGCTCCGACCGATCTGCGGACGCCCTCAGGACGCCTGCTCCCCTACTGAGCTCCCATCCTCCATACCTAGCTTGCCAACTTGCAGGCCCGCCCCGATGCCGCCGGGGCGGGCCTCGCGCGTTCTGATCCGGATTCCGCCGCTTCACACCAGGTACGCTTCGGCCGGTGGGTACACCGGGTCTGTCGCTGCTGGTCCTCTACTGCACAGACCTCGATGGCTGCCGGCGCTTCTACACCGCCCTCGGGTTGGATTTCTCCCCTGAACAACACGGGCAGGGGCCCGGGCACTGGGCCGCCGTGCTGGCCGGCGGCACCGTCCTGGAGCTCTATCCGGCCACAGCCGCACGAACCACTGGCACGGTACGGCTCGGCCTGGTCGTCACCGTGGGCGATCTCATACCCGGCAGGCATCTGCTGTACGACCCGGACGGCCGGGCCGTCGAGGTCGAAGTCCACGATGACCCGGCCGGTCCCGTCCCGCCCATGGCGGCCCACTGAGCCCGGCCGGTTCACCAGGTCCTCTGGGCTGGTCCCAGGCTGTCCGGTTGTACGTCGCGTGGTGTTCTCATGGAAATAAGGCCAGGTCAGAGGCCTTTTCCTCTTCCATCCATGCCTGCTATTAGATAGTATGTTCGAAGAGGTCGGTGGGACCGACCAGGGAAGGGGGTGAGTGGAGATGATCGTCACCGAGTTCACCCCCACTCCCGCCCGATCCGTTGAGGGAATGCTCCCCGGTCCCGAACTCGCCTCCGCTCTGTCCGCGGTGGATCTGTCGGCGGTCGATGAGTACGAGGTCGTGGAGGTGTTGAAGGCCGGGCGGCGGTTGGTGTCTTGGGCGGCGTCCCTGGAGGTACGGGCGGCGGCCGAACTGGAGCGGCGCACGGTGGCCTCGGACGGGCAGGACGCGGTCGAGTTCGTGACCTGCGAGGTCGAAGCCGCCCTCACCCTGACCTCGATGGCGGCCGGGAACCTGATGCATCTGGCCCGGTCGTTAACCGAACGTCTCCCCGGCACGCTGGCCGCCCTGACTGATGGCCGGATCGATGTCGCCAAGGCGCGGGTGGTCTGTGACGGCACCCACATGACCTCCCCCGGGGTGTCGGAGTTCGTCGAGAACGCCGTCCTGCCGCTGGCCCCGACCCGGACCACCGGATGGTTGTGGGCCGCAGTACGCAAAGCCGTCACGGTCGCGGACCCGGAGGCGTTCGAGGACAAGCGGGTCAGCGCGGAAGCGTCCGCGCGGGTGGAGTTGTGGCAGACCCCGGACGACACGGCGAACCTGGCCGGGTGTGATCTTCCGTTGGGAGAGGCATCCCGGGCGTTCCACCGGATCACCGCGATCGCGACGGCGTTGAAGACCGGCGGTGACCCGCGCCCGTTGGATTTCGTGCGGGCGTTGGTGTTCCAGGCGTTGCTGCTGGGCCGGGACCCGTTCCTGGGCGTCGTCCTGGACGTGCCGCCCGACCCCAGCGAGGACGGCATCGGGGACCCGGCCGGAGAAACCTCTCAGAGGCAGGTACGGGCCGGGGCTGGGGCGGAGATGGAGACGGGCACGAATGCCGATGCCAGGATGGCTGCGGTGAACGCCAGGACCTTGGCGAAGATCCAGGCCGAGGTAGATGCCGAGGCCCGGCTCGCCGCCGACCGCAGGGTC
>JAOPYM010000576.1 GCA_025964615.1 Actinomycetes bacterium | reverse complement strand
CGTCCACCTGTCCGCCGCCGGCTGTGCGGATCTCGCGAGCCGCGGCCTCGGTGCGCCCGCGGTCCCGGCCGGTGATCGCGAGGTGCGCACCCATCGTGGCCAGGCCCAGGGCGGTCGCCCTGCCGATGCCTGCGGTGCCACCGGTGACCAGCACTGTCCTGCCGGCCATCGGCCCGCTGTGGATCTGTTCCATGTTCGTGCTCCTTCGGCGTATGTCGCGACTAGTGCCCCGTGTTTGAGGTCTCTGGACGCTTGGCCTTGGCCAGGACGTCTTCGGCGGTCTTGGTCCAGGTCAACGGGTGGGCGGTCGTTCCAGCCGTCGATGTAGGTGCGGACCGCGACGCCGAGGTTCACTCAGACTGTGATGGCGACCTTCCCTCGTGCTTTTCCGGCTTCGAGGTGGCGCATGGCCTCCGGTACTTGATCCAGCGGGTAGGTCCTGTCGATACTCGGCGTCACCTTGCCCGCCTCGATGAGCTCGGTGAGCCGTTCGAGGTCGCTGGAGCGCTCCTTGCAGATGAAACTGGTCAGCCGCTGGCGCACGAACCGTGACAGGGCCAGGGCCCGCACCTGCCGGTCGATGCCTCCCGTCCAGCTGCCGCCTTCCTCGCCGCCGGCGATGACGGCCGTCCCAGTGGGCGCGAGCGCGCGACGCAGCCGTGAAAGGGCTGGGTTCCCCGCGATGTCGAGGATCAGGTCGTAGCGGTGCACGCCATCGGCGAAGTCGTCTCGGGTGTAGTCGATGACATGGTCGGCACCCAGGGACCGCACCAGATCGAGTTTCGTGGTGCTGCACACACCGGTGACCTCCGCCCCGAAGGCCTTGGCCAGCTGGACGGCGTAGGTGCCGACGCCACCGGACGCACCGATGACCAGCACCTTCTCCCCCTGCTCGAGTCGGCCGACATCGCACAGACCCTGCAGAGCGGTGAGCGCTGACACCGCAACCACCGCGGCCTGCTCGAAGGTGGCGTTCACCGGCTTGCGGGCCAGCTTGTCCTCCCGAGCCACGGCGTACTCGGCGAAGGAGCCCTGGCCGATCCCGAACACCTCATCGCCGGCGGCGAACCTGGTCACCGCCGAACCGACCGCAACGACCGTGCCGGCGACCTCTCGCCCGGGCACCGGGTTCTTCGGCCCGCGGATTCCGAAACCGAGGCGGAGCAGATACGGCCGGCCCGTCATCAGATGCCACGTGCCTCGGTCGAGACCTGCCGCGTGCACTCGTAGGAGCACTTCGTTGTCGGCGATCTCGGGTGGGGTGATCCGCACGAGGCGCAAGACGTCGGCGGAGCCATAGGCGTCCTGCACGATCGCCCGCATCGTGCTTCCCGCCGTCGGCGGACTGTTCGCGTCGCCGCCCATCGCAGCGTGCTGCCGTTCGGATCCCATGACCGCTCCCCTTCGAACCGATCGCCCCACCGTACTTAGTACGTCACTTGGTACGGCACGCTACAGTACTAAGTACGAGATTGCTATCGATCGGGAGCGAGATGTCGAAACGAGTGAGCGAGAGTCCCGAGGAACGCGCTCCGCTCAGCCGGGAGCGGGTGCTGCGCGGCGCCGTCGCGGTCGCCGACGAGGCGGGAATCGGGTCGCTGACGATGCGATCGCTCGCCCAGGAACTCGGCGTCAAGCCGATGTCGCTCTACCACCACGTCGCCAATAAGGACGAGATTCTCGACGGCATCGTCGATCTCGTCTTCAGCGAGATCGAACTACCGTCGGCCGACGGCGACTGGCGGTCGGAGATACATCGGCGAGCGATCTCGGCCCGTCGTGTCCTGAGATGCCACCCCTGGGCGATCGGACTCATGGAGTCGCGAACCACCCCCGGCCCAGCGACACTGCGACACCACGACGCGATCATCGGAACCCTGCGTGGGGCGGGCTTCTCGGTGGAGATGACCGCCCACGCCTACGCCCTGCTCGACAGCTACGTGTACGGATTCGCGCTTCAGGAGGCCTCTCTGCCCTTCGACGGCCCTGAGACCGTCGCCGAAGTAACCGAACCGATGATGCAGCAGTTCTCCGCAGACGAGTACCCCCACCTCGTCGAGATGGCGACCGAGCTCATCCTCCAGCCCGGCTACGACTTCGGCAACGAGTTCGAGTTCGGGCTCAGCGAGATCCTCGACGCCCTCACGAGGTCGATTCCCGACAACCGCGAACTTCCCTCCTTGACGCCGGCGGGCTAGTCACCCCGACCTCTCGCGGCCACCACCCTGACCGGCGGGCACCTCTTCACCGCCTGATCGCACGCAGCAGGCGCACCGTCCGCAGCTGGCGCGACTCAACACTGTGCAGGCTGAGGTACCGAGCGGCCAACAACCCAACAATCGAGGCGGATCCACCGCAGGGGCCAGCCAGCGGCGCCGCCGAGCCGGGCACGCCGAGAGGGAGCCCGGGTGCCCACACGTTGGTGAAGGAGAACGAGAACGTGAACGCCGCCACGAGCACGACCGTCACCGCATGACGGGTGAACGTCTCCTCCGGCGATGACCGCCACTCATGGTGAACGGTCGTGGCGGCCAGATCATGACTCACAGCGCGACCACCAATCCGTGTGCCAGCGCGGCGATGCCCGGGCTACCGAGCACCGAGCCACGAATATCACGCTGCGTGACAGAATTCCGGTCACATCTCGCGACTGGTGCGGGCAGGGGCGTCACGGGCGATAGGGTCGGGATATGGACGGGCTCGGCATCGACATCGGCGGAACCGGGATCAAAGGAGCGCCGGTCAACACCGAAACCGGTGCGCTGACCGCTGAACGCTTCAAGATTGCGACGCCACATCCGGCGACACCCGGGGCGGTGACCGAGGTAGTCGGCCAGATTGCGGACCATTTCGGCTGGAGGGGCCCGGTCGGCGTCACCTTTCCCGGGGTCGTGATCGACGGGATGATCCGTACTGCCGCCAATGTGGATCACAGTTGGCTGGGTCAGGACGCGCAGGACCTGTTCAGCAAGCGGATCGGCAGCCCGGCCAAGGTCTGCAACGACGCGGACGCGGCCGGGCTGGCGGAGATGCGTTACGGAGCGGGCCTCGGGAAGACCGGTGTGGTGATCATGGTGACGCTCGGCACCGGCATCGGAAGTGCCCTGTTCGTCAACGGAGTCCTGGTGCCCAACACCGAACTCGGCCACCTGAAGATCCACGGCAAGGATGCCGAGCGCCGGGCCTCCGAGATCGTCCGTGAGAACAAGCATCTGAGCTGGCACAAGTGGGCGGGCCGGCTCCAGGAGTACTTCGCCGAACTGGACGCCCTGTTCTCGCCAGCGCTGTTCATCGTCGGCGGCGGGGTGAGCGAAAAATCAGAGAAGTTCCTGCCGCTGATCGAAGGGATCCGGGCGCCGCTGGTGCCGGCAGCCGAACACAACGAGGCCGGTATCGCGGGCGCCGCCTTGTACGCCGAAACCCAGTCCTGATCAGTGAATCTCCCCAGGCTTCGCACAACTTCAGTCGTCCGCGATCGTCTTTACCTGGAAGAAGTCGCAGGCCAGGATTCCGGACGCCTGGGCTTTCAGGAATTGGGCCCAGGTCGGGTCGGTACGCTCGGGCGCTGGATCGAATCGGGCTTTTCTCAGAATCGCCCAGACGGTGACTGGGGAGACCATCCGGCCCAGGCCGGGCAGAGGCCGACTCGCAGATCGCGGTCGCTCGAGGGGCCTGCGGCGGAGTCTTGATAATCCGTACACCGCTGGTCCGAAACACCTCGTCGAAGGCGGCGGTGAACTTACTGTCCCGGCCACGGATCAGAAAGGTCAGCGAGTCACCCGCTCACCCAGATCCATGGCCAGGTTCCAGGCCTGCCGGCTCACCCACGCCCTGGCCGGGTTGGCGGTGACCCCGGCCAGATGCAGGCGGGTACCCCGGCCAGATGCAGGCGGGTACCGTGCTCGATGAACACCAGAACATAGATCCGCTTCAGCAGGATCGTATCCACCGCGAAGAAGTCACACGCGATCATCCCGTGGGCCTGGGCCGCCAGGAACTGCCGCCACGTGGGCCCCGTCCTGTGGGGTGCCGGATCGATACCTGCCGCGTGCAGGATCTCCCAGACCGAGACCGGCAGAAGAACGAGCTCCACCAGCGAAAACGTCACCACTCATCGAAGGTTGACCGGCCCCGCACCTTCCGGGATGAATGGACACAACCACCAAGATCACAAGTTGGCTAAAACCATCCCATTTTCGCCCAATCTCGATAGCCTGCCCGAACCATTACAAAGCAGACTGCAGAGCATTCGGGAGACGAGATGCGCATGAAGCGGCTTGGTATCGCAACAGTCGGCCTACTTGCGAGTATTGCGGCTGCAGCAGGTATATACTCAGCGGCCACACCCTCCTCAGTTGGCGCGCACCTGACTTCGACCAGCACCCCAATCGTCTTCAACCCCTGCTGGGCGATCAACCACGGGAAATATCTCCACTCGACAGGCAAAGCCCGACGCGCGATGTTCGCCCTTTCCCCGTCCTATACCTCCAGCTACGTCGTCGTCACCGAATGCATAAAATCAGGAAACACCTGGACGAAGCTCTACCAGACCAACGGACGCGCCGGCTACAACGGCTTCGCCCACTGGCAGCAGAAACGCGAAGGTGACGGCAAGAGCCCGACCGGGATCTTCCCCCTCCTGTCCGCATTCGGCAACAAGAACCCCGGAACCTACCTCCCCTACCGCACCCTCCACACCAGCGGCGACTGCTGGGGATCCACCCCCGGGCAACCGCACTACAACCAGTACTACTCCGGCCACTGCCTGCCCACCGACGAAAACCTCTCCGCCACCATGCTCAGAGGCCCCTACCGCCAAGCCGTCGTCATCGGCTATAACCTCCCCCACCCCGCCCAAGGACTCGGCTCCGCCATCTTCTTCCACGTCGGCGGCACCGGCTCCACCGCCGGATGCATCGCCATCAACCAAACCACCCTCACCCGCATCATGCACACCCTCCACACCAACGACTACATGGTCATGGGCCCCAAGACCACCTTGTTCCGCTCCTAGGGGGACTGTCTAACAAGTCGTTGTGGCGGAGCCACGGGACGACCTGTAGCGCCTGAGCAGGGTCGGGGACTGGCTCGGTGGCTTGCGCTCCGTTTCCAGCCCCCGCCGCTTCAAGTGAAGTCGACCGCCGGCGAGGTGCTCTTGGTCGGGGCGCTTCAGGGAGCGGTGATGGAACCGGTCAGCGGGAGGTTGCGGGAGGAGTCGCCCACGAAGATCTGATAGGTGCCCGATGGCGTGGTCCAGCCGCCTGACGAGTCCGCCCAGTGCGCCAGGTCGTGGCTGCTGACGGTGAACTGCACCGTCTGGCTCTGGCCGGCTGTGAGGGTGAGGCGGTTGAAACCCTTGAGCTGCTTGGGCGGCTCGCCTGTGGATGCGGGGTCGCCCACGTACAGCTGCACCACCTCGCTGCCGGTCCTGGTGCCGGTGTTCGTCACCGTTGCGGACACCGTGGCCGTTCCTCCGGACAGTGCGCCGACCTGCAGGTTCGAGAACCCGAAGCTCGTATAGGACAGCCCGTATCCGAAGGGGTAGAGCGGCGTGATGTTCTGGGAGTCATACCAGCGGTAGCCGACGTGGACGCCCTCGGAGTACTGCACCTGGTTGTTGGCGCCCGGCCACTGCGCGGTGGTGTGGGCCGGCACGTCTGCCAGGCTTGCCGGGAAGGTGACCGGCAGTTTGCCCGACGGGTTCACGTCGCCGAACAGGAGTGCAGCAACGGCGTTGCCGGTTTCCTGGCCCGAGTACCAGTTCTCGAAGACGCCCGCCACCTGGCCCAGCCAGGGCATGGTGACCGCGGAGCCGGTGTTGAGGACGACGATGGTCTTGGGGTTGGCTGCGGCCACCGAGCTGATCAGCTGGTTCTGGTTGCCCGGGAGGTCGATGCTCGAGAGGTCGCCGCCTTCGGACTCGCTGTAGTTGGCGAAGACGATCGCGACGTCCGAGGACTTGGCAAGGTTCACGGCGCGGGTGATGCCGGCGGAGTCCGGGGCGGCCTCGTAGGAGACGGTCACGCCGGAGCCTGCGCGGTTCGTGATGCCGGTCAGGGGTGAGACGGTTCCGGAGCTGGTCACGCCAGCGCTGCCGCCGCCGCTGGTCTGCACGCCGGCGCCGCCGTCGTTGCCGAGAACGGCGATCGAGTGGGTCGTGGCGGTGGACAGCGGCAGGAGGCTGCCGGAGTTCTTCAACAGGACCGTGCCCTCTTCGGCGACCTGGCGGGCGGTGGTCACGTGGGCCTGTGTGGTGACGACGGCGCCCGTGGAGCCGGTCGGCGCCTTGTCGAACAAGCCGAACCTGAACATCTGCGTCAGGACCCTGCTGACCATCGTGTCCAGCGTGGCCTGGGTGACGGTGCCGGCGGTGACGGCCTGGGACAGGGAGGTGCCGAAGAACGAGCTGCCCGGCATCTCCATCGTCATCCCGGCGTTCGCCGACGCGACGGTCGAGTGGGTGGCGCCCCAGTCGGAGGTGACGAACCCGGTGAACGCGTCCTGCTGGTACAGGGCGGTGTTGAGGAGGTACGGGTTCTCACACGCGTACGTCCCGTTCACCGTGCTGTAGGAGCACATGGCGGAGGCCGCGCCGCCCTGGGTGATCGCCGCCGCGAAGGCGGGCAGGTAGATCTCCTGCAGGGTCTGGTTGCTGACGATGGCGTTGTCGGCCGGGTTGTTGCGGTTGGTCTCCTGGTTGTAGACCGCCGCGTGCTTCACCTGGGCCAGCACGCCCTGGCTCTGGATGCCCTGGATGTTGGCCGCCGCGATCTGGCCGGCCAGGTAGGGGTCCTCGCTGAAGGTCTCGAAGGCCCGGCCCCAGCGAGGGTCGCGCACGATGTTCACTGTCGGGCCGAGTGCGACGTTCACGCCCTTGCCGGCGAACTCGGCGCCCTGCACCGCGCCGTACTGGTTCTCCAGGGTGGTGTCCCAGGTCGAGGCAGCCGCCACCGGCGCGGGCAGCTGGGTGACGTTCGGTAGCCCGTCACCGACGCCCTGCGGGCCGTCCTGCAAGTTCAACGCGGGGATGCACAGCGACGGGATCGCGGGGACGTCGCCGACGTACGGCGAGGTGTTGCCGGTGCCGTGCAGCATCTGGATCTTCTGCGCCTGGGTCATGGCCGCGACGAGCTGGCTGACGCGCTGCGAGACCGGAGCGGTCGAACCGACCCAGGGACAGGTCGGGGGAGGTACCGTGCCGGTGCCGGTGAGGATCCCGAACTCCCACAGGGAGTAGCCGTAGGCGGTGCCCCGGACGGTGCCGTTCATCCGGACGTACCGGCCGGTGCCGGTGACGTTCAGCGCCTCGGTGTTGCCGGCGCCGTTGGTGGTCGAGTAGATCGTGGTCCAGGCGACAGCGTCCTGCGACGTCTGGATCTGGTAGGCCTTGGCGTAGGCGGTCTCCCAGGTCAGGACGACCTGGCAGATCGGCTGGGACGACCCCAGGTCGACCCGCAACCACTGGGGGTCGCTGAAGGCGCTGGACCAGCGGGTGGTGGTGTTGCCGTCCACCGCAGCCGAAGCGGGTGTGCCCGCGTTCTCGGTCGAGGAGGCGCTGGCGGCCTTGCCCTGGGCCGCGTTGGCCGGCCCGCAGGTCCCGCCGCCGGCGGTGCCGTAGACCTGGAACTCCCAGAGTGAATAACCCCACCCGGTCGCCCGCACGGTGCCGTACATCCGGACGTACCGGCCAGTGCCGGTGACGTTCAGTGTCTGGGTCCCGCCGGTGCCGGCCGTGGTGGAGTAGATCGTGGTCCACGAGGCGGCGTCCGCCGACGTCTGGATCTGGAACCCGGAGGCGTAAGCCGCCTCCCAGGTCAGGACGACCTGGCTGATTGTGGCGGTCGTGCCGAGGTCCACCTGGATCCATTGCGGATCGCTGAAGGCGCTGGACCAGCGGGTGGCGGTGTTGCCGTCCACCGCCGCGGACGCCGGGGTCCCGCTGTTCTCGGTCGAGGAGGCCGTCGCCGGCTTCCCCTGCGACAACAGCGTGGTGGCGGCAGCCGCACGGCCGGAGGCGACCACTTGAGATCCGCTGAAAGCGGCCGCGAGAAAGAGCAGAACGACCAGGATCACCAGACGCACTCTTCTGCGTCCCTGGAAGCGGAATGAGCCGGGACCTGAGCGGGCCATGGGGAGTCCTTTTCGCGACGAGCGGCTGTCTGTCGACACACGAAGTCCCCGTGACCACGATGGTGACCGAGGAGAGCGCTCTCCTCAACTGAGATATATGCCCGCGTTTCCGGCTTGTCAACCAACCCTCCGATCTTCGAGAACTGTCTGCCGCGGCTTCTCGCGAAGGCTTGACGGAACCGTAACCGCGCCGTAAACAACGTATACGTCCGGATGAACGGCACCGCCCGGGCCACCGGCTACGGCTACTCCCTGTGGGACTTCCAGGGCATGCCGATGTTCAGGACGGTGGTCCCCGACGAACCTGTCTTCCCAGCGGTGCTCTTGCTGCCGCAAGCGGCGAGCGTGAGAGCCAGCGATAGCGCCGGACCAGGGCCGTCAGTCAGGCCGACTCCCGCAGCACCAGGGTCGGCTCGAAGATCACCGATCTGGCCGGTAGGTCCGGCCGCTCGATCGTGGCCAGCAGCAGCCGGGCCATTTCCGCGGCCATGTCCTCCACCGGCTGCCGCACGGTGGTCAGCGGCGGGCGTGCGGTGAGCGCCGCGCTGCCGTCGTCGAACCCGACGACCGCCATCTGGTCCGGCACCGGCAACCCGCGGTCGGCGAGCACGACCAGCGCGCCGTTCGCCATGAGGTCGTTGCCGACGAAGACGCCGTCGAGGTCCGGGTGCTCGTCAAGGAGCCGCGCCATCGCCACCTTGCCGCTCTCGAACCCGAATGTCCCCTCCACAGCGGGGACGTCGGCCTGGCCGTGGTGGGCCATGGCGTCGCGGAACCCCGCCAGGCGCTCGCGCGCGGCCGGTACGTCCAGTGGACCGGTGATAGTGGCGACGCGCCGGCAACCACGGGCGACGAGCTGACCGGCGGCCAGCGCGCCACCGGCATGTTGTGCGGTGTCGACATAGCTCATGGCCAGCGGCGTGCTGGGCCGGCGGGAAAGCACGGCGGGCAGCCGCGCTTCGGTGAGCAGCGCGGGCAGCGGGTCGTCGAAGTAGGTCGAGATGAGCATGACGCCGTCGACGTGGCGTTGCCGGAGCTGCCCGACCAGCCGTCCCCGCGACTCGACATCGTCGGCGACCAGCAGAACCAGGTTGATTCCGAGCGGCTGCAGCACACCGATGCTCCCGGCGACGACGCGGCCGAAGAAGGGGTCGGTGAAGACTCGCGCTCGCAGCATGGGGTCGAACTCGCGGTGCCGCCCCTCGGAGACGACGAGCGCGACACTATCGGTGCGCCGGGTGACCAGGGTACGCGCGGCCTGGTTGGGTACGTAGCCGGTCTCCGCGATCGCGGCCTGGACGATCTGGGCAAGCTGGGGATCGACGTTGCGGGTACTGTTGATGACGCGGGATACCGTGGCACGCGACACTCCGGCAACGGCGGCGACGTCTTCAAGCGTGGGTTGGCGTCTACCGTTCATGCTCTGGTTATAGCGCGAAGCGCGCTACCTGAGAGAACGCACCCCGGGATGAGCCCCACGCGCGGCTGAGTCGTGGCACGCGCTGCGGACTACCGCCGCCGCGCACGGACTCCAGGCCCGCCGCATCGGCCCGTCCCCGCCGAGCAGGCCGGTCGGGTCACCGTGGCCATGCTGCTCTCGCTGCTGACCGATCGGGCGCCGGCGCGCGACCAGCGACGCATGGTGGTGCTGCCCACCCACCTGACGATCCGGGACTCCACCGGAGCTCTCGCCGGTACCTACTGAGGACGTGGTCGCAGCCCTGAGCTGCCGGCCGCGCACTTCCCGGTGCTGCGGCACGAGATCGCGGCGCCGGCTGGCAGGCCGCGTCCCGGGGGTGATCGACGGAAACGCATGATTTCGGCCAGATTTCGCCAATGTTTCTCAGGGTTCATTGACACCTTGACCGCCCCGCCGCATGAGGCTAGTGTCCGGCACGGAGAGCGCTCTCCCTGGCACACCTGTCTTAGCCGAAACGGGGGTCTAAGAGGGAGTAACGCAATGCCCGACAGCCACAGACGCGGCGTCAAGCGCGTCCGTCAGGGTCACCGTTTCAGCGCAGCCAGTACGAGCGGCAGCCCGACGTCGTACAGCGTCTACCGGGGCACGAAGTCCGACGGCGAGGCCATCACGCCGATCGGCACCACCAACGGAACCACGACGACCTTCACCGACACCGGTGTGAGCAACGGGACGACGTACTTCTACGCCGTCGCCGCGAACAACGGCGTCGGCGTGTCGCCGGACAGCAACGAGGTTTCCACGACGCCCAGCTCCTCGACCGGCGGCGGTTCGAACCTCGCACTCGGCAAGCCGACGACGGCGTCCTCCGTCGAGAACGCCGGCGCCCCCGCCTCGAACGCGACCGACGGGAACACCGGGACCCGGTGGTCCAGCGCGTTCAGCGACCCGCAGTGGCTGCAGGTGGACCTCGGCGCGACCCACTCGATCGACCAGGTGGTCCTGCAGTGGGAGGCCGCCTACGCCAAGACCTACCAGATCCAGACCTCGAACGACGGCACCACCTGGACGCCGATCTGCTCCACGACGACCGGGACCGGCGCAGCAGGCGGACCCGGCCCAGTACTACCTGTCCGCGCCGGCGAACTACTACGCGAAGTTCTGGCACGACAACGACATCAACCGGCTGGCCTACGGCTTCCCGTACGACGACGTCGACGGCCAGTCCTCGTTCATCTCCCACGCCGCTCCGCAGTACCTGCTGATCGCTGTCGGCTGGTAACCGGGAGGCCAGAGCGCTCGAGCACCACCCCCTGATGTCCGACGGGGACCACTGGCGGCACCAGACCTCGGTACCGCACAGCCCTGAGCACGACCCTCGACTAAGGAGATGCCATGAAAGCCCTCTCCTCCGGTGGAACGCTTCACCGGAGACCCCTGATTCGCTCGGTACGACTGGTGTTTCTGCTGGCGCTCGCTCTGAGCCTTGCGGTCTACGCCCTCGTCGTACCGCCCGCACACGCCGCCGACTCCCTGCTCTCGCAGGGCAAGACGACGACCGCCTCCTCCACCGAGAACGCCGGTAGCCCAGCCTCCAACGCGACCGACGGCAGCACCACCACCCGCTGGTCCAGCGCGTTCAGCGACCCGCAGTGGCTCGAGGTGGACCTCGGTGCCACCGCCACCGTCGACAAGGTCGTGCTGAACTGGGAGGCCGCGTACGCGACGGCGTTCCAGATCCAGACCTCCAACGACAACGCGACCTGGACGCCGATCTACTCCACCACCACCGGCACCGGCGGGGTGCAGACCCTCACCGTCTCCGGCAGCGGCCGGTACATCCGGATGAACGGCACCGCCCGGGCCACCGGCTACGGCTACTCCCTGTGGGAGTTCCAGGTCTACGGGAACATCGGGACCGGCACCGGCTGCGGCACCGCCAACGTCGCACAGGGTAAGCCGACCACGGCCTCCTCCACGGAGAACGCCGGAACCCCGGCGGCCAACGCCACCGACGGCAACACCACCACCCGCTGGTCCAGCGCGTTCAGCGACCCGCAATGGCTCGCAGTCGACCTGGGAAGCACCCAGACAATCTGCCAAGTCGTACTGAACTGGGAGGCCGCCTACGCGACCGCCTTCCAAATCCAGACCTCCAACGACAACGCGACCTGGACGCCGATCTACTCCACCACCACCGGCACCGGCGCAATCCAGAACCTGACAGTCTCCGGCAGCGGCCGATACATCCGGATGAACGGCACCACCCGGGCCACCGGCTACGGCTACTCCCTATGGGAGTTCCAGGTCTTCACCACCAGCACCACCGGCGGCAACACCGTCACCGTCACCAACCCCGGAAACCAGACCGCGACCACGGGCACGGCTGTAAACCTCCAGACCCACGCCACCGACTCCGCCACCGGCCAGACCCTGACCTACAGCGCCACCGGCCTGCCGACCGGCCTGTCCATCAACACCACCTCCGGTCTGATCTCCGGGACCCCGACCACAGCCGGAACCTTCAACACCACCGTGACGGTCAAGGACGGGACCGGCGCCACCGGCACCGCGGCGTTCGTATGGACCATCAACGGCGTCGCGACCGGCTGCACCGGCCAGTCGAACACGCCGAACTTCGGACCGAACGTCGACATCTTCGACCCGAGCATGTCGGCGGCGAGCATCCAGTCGACGCTGGACTCGGTCTTCACCACCCAGAAGCTGAACCAGTTCGGCACCCAGCGCTACGCCCTGCTGTTCAAGCCGGGCACCTACAGCGCCACGGCGAACATGGGCTACTACACCTCGATCCAGGGCCTGGGACAGAACCCTGACGACGTCACCATCAACGGCGACGTCACGGTGGACGCGTTCGACGGCACAGGCAACGCCACGCAGAACTTCTGGCGTTCGGCGGAGAACATGGCGATCAACCCCTCGAACGGCAGCGACCGCTGGGCCGTCGCGCAGGCCGGACCGTTCCGCCGCATGGACGTGCACGGTGGCCTGCAGCTCTACCCTGCCAGCTTCGGCTACGCGAGCGGCGGCTACATCTCCGACACCAAGGTCACCGGACAGGTGTCGTCCGCATCGCAGCAGCAGTGGTACTCCAAGGACAGCGCCTTCGGGAGCTGGAGCGGCTCGGTGTGGAACATGGCGTTCTCCGGCGTGACCGGAGCACCGGCGCAGAGCTTCCCCTCCCCGCCGATTACGACGCTGGCGACCACGCCGACCTCGCGTGACGTGCCGTACCTGTACGTCGACGCGTCCGGCAACTACCGCGTGTTCGAACCCTCGCTGCGGACGAACGCGTCCGGCCCCAGCTGGGCGACCGGCCCGACCCCGGGCACGTCGGTGCCGATGAGCCAGTTCTTCGTCGCGACCCCGTCCAACACGGCCGCGCAGATGAACGCCGCTCTGGCGCAGGGCTGCAACCTGTTCTTCACCCCGGGCGTCTACAACATCGATCAGACGCTCGCCGTGAACAACCCGAACACGGTCGTCATGGGCATCGGCTTCCCGACGCTCATCCCGGTCGGCGGCGTCAACACCATCCAGGTGGCCGACGTTGACGGCGTGCGGCTCGACGGCCTGCTGCTCGACGCCGGCACGACGAACTCGGCGGCGCTGCTGACCGTCGGAGGCGCGGGCTCGACCGCGAACCACCCGGCCGACCCGACCTCGGTCCAGGACGTGTTCTTCCGGATCGGCGGCGACATCGCGGGCAAGGCCACCAGCAGCCTGGTGGTCAACTCCAACAACACGCTGGTCGACCACATCTGGGCCTGGCGCGCGGACCACGGCAACGGCGGCACGGTCGGCTGGACGACCAACACCGCTGACAACGGCATGACGGTGAACGGCAACAACGTCCTGGCGACCGGCCTGTTCGTTGAGCACTACCAGAAGAACGAGGTGGTCTGGAACGGCCAGGGCGGCGAGACGATCTTCTTCCAGAACGAGATGCCGTACGACCCGCCGAACCAGGCAGCCTGGATGAACGGGGCGAGCAACGGATACCCCGCCTACAAGGTGGGTGCCGGAGTCACCTCGCACCAGGCGTACGGAATGGGTAGCTACTGCTACTTCAACGCCAACCCGGCGGTGGTCGCGGACCATGCGTTCGAGGCTCCCACCACGGCGGGCGTGCAGTTCCACGACCTGCTGACCGTCTCACTCGGCGGGGTCGGCGTGATCGATCACGTCATCAACAGCACCGGCGGGCCCACCCCGTCCAACACCACCCCGGTGGACGTCACGACCTATCCGTGACCGATCCCGGAGCGCCGGGCAAGGGCTGACAATCAATCACGACCGGAAGCTGGTTCCTGACCGACTCGGTCAGGAACCAGCAAGGCGGGTCGGTGGTGAGACTTGTTCGGCGTCGATGTCGTACTCCCGACAGTCCCGATCTGGTCTGGGCGGCGCTCCGCCTGCGCCACATGCTCAGCAAGCCACACCGTCAGCTTCTCGGCGATCGCAGGATGGGCCCGGTGCGACGCGCCGGGCCCATCCTGTGCGGTCAGCCGATGGCCGCGGCGAAGACGTGCAGCGGCGCAGTGGTGGCATTCGGCAGGGTTACCGACTGAACGGTCTTGCCGGCCTGGAGGGTGACCGCGTCGTAGAACACGGAGGCCTTCCAGGGCGACGTGCCGTTGGCCGTGTTGCCGTAAGCCGACGTCACCGCGACCTGAGATCCGGGATAGGGCGTGGTCGAGGCCCAGTCACCGAATCCGATGGTGAACTGTTGCGTGGTCCCGTCGGTGTAGGTGATCGTGCCGGACCCGGAAGACTGGCCGTTGGCGGCGGCCCCGAGGAAGGCGAGCGTGGCGCCGCTCCCGGTGATGTCGAAGGCCCGACCGTCGGCTTGGACGTTGTCCTGGGTGCCGGCGGCGACGTTCGGCCAGGTGAAGGTCAGCCCGTTGAAGGTGGACTGGGCCCCAGGCTTCAGGCCGGCCGCGGCGAGCGCCTGGGCCGAGAAGCTGTTGCCGCCGCCGTCGAGGTTGCCCGGCCCGTGGTTCGCGTCGTCCGTGATCGACACGTTGTTGAAGGCCGCGTTGAGCGACGGGTACGGCACCTGGGTCACCGCGGAGGAGACGCCGGCCTGGGTTCCGCCGACGCTCTCGGTGACGCCGACCACCTGCGAACCCGGGTGCTGATCGGTCGGTACGGTGACCTTCCAGTCGGTGGACACCGTGGCTCCCGCGCCGACCGTGGTGAACGAGTTCGGCGTGGTGTTCGTCGCAGTCCACCCGCCCGGCAGGTTCAGCGAGAGCGTCACGTTGCTGAGCGGCGCGGAGGACGGGTTGGCCAGCGTGGTGGTGACCGTTCCCGATCCGCCGGGCGGGATCGCCCCGGGTGCGTTGATCGAGAGGTTGTCCGACTTGATCGACACACCGAAGATGTGCATTGCCGGAATGCCGACCTGCGGGGAGGCATTGCCCTGCGGCAGGGTGATCGACCGTACGGTCTTGCTCGGGTCGAGCGTGACCGGGAAGTAGTCGACAGTGGTCTGCCACGAGGTCTTGTTGCCCGGCTGGTTGCCGTAGGCCTCCCGGATCGCCACGTCTCCACCGGTGGGCGGTGTGCCGTTGGCCCAGTCGCCGAATCCGATGGTGAACTGCTGCGTGCTTCCGTCGGTGTAGGTGAGTGTTCCGGTGCCGGTGATGGGTCCCCAGGTGCTCGTGCCGAGGAAGCCGAGCGTGGAGCCGGAACCGGAGACGTCGATGGTCTGCCCGCTCGCGACCACGTTGTCCGCGGTGCCGGCCGCGGCTTTCGGCCAGGTGAACGTCAGACCGTCGTGCACCAGTGGTGCGCCCGGCGTGACACCGGCGGCCGCCAGCGCCTGCGCCGAGAAGCTGGCGCCGGCTCCGTCGAGTTGGCCCGCGCCGCGGTTGTCGTCGCTGGTGATGGCCGTGTTGTTGAACGCGGCCGGGACCGAGGCGTACGGCACGTCCAGGTGGGTGTAGCCGGAGCTGTCGTGCGCGCCGCGGACGGTGGCATCGGTGTTCAGCGTGAACGTTCCGGCCGCGCCGGTCGGCACGGACACCGACCAGGTGGTGGTCACCTTCTGTCCGGCCGCCACGCTGGCGAAGCCGGCCGGGGTGGTCGCCTTCGCAGTCCACCCGTCGGGCAGGTCGAGGTTCATCGCCACGTCGTGCACCATGCCGGAGCCGGACGCGGTGTTAGCAGGTGCCGTGTTGGTGAACGTCGTGGTGACGGTCGCGTTCTGGCCGGCTTGGGCGAGCGCCGGGGCGCTCACCGACACCGCGTGGCCGACCACAATCGGCGTCGAGCCGCTGACTCCGCCGACGGTCGCGGTGATGGTGGCCGCACCGTCGCCGACGGCCGTGACGAGGCCATTCCCGTTCACCGTGGCCACATGCGGATCGCTGCTGCGGTAGGTCACGTGAGCCTTCGCCAGATCGGCGAAGCTGCCGTCATTGTTCGCCGCCTTGACAATGTTGTCGGCGGTCACGCTCAGGTTCCGCTGCTCCAGCGCCGGGTTCGTGTCGTCCTTGATCCACGGGTTCTTGCCGGTGAGGTTCAGCGTCTGGCCGACCTGGAAGTCGACCTGGTCCGGCTGCACCGTCACGGTCTGGAGCTGGGGCGTGATCGCTCCGGTCACGTTGACGTTTGCGGTGCCGCGGATGTCCGTGGAGCTGGCGCCGGCCTGGAAGGCGTAGGTGCCGTGGTGGACGACCGACTTCATGGCCTTCTGGTCCCAGATGCCCAGGCTCGGCACCCGCACGGCGAGCGTGATCTGCTGACTCTCGCCGGGCTTCAGCACCTTGGTCTTCTGGAATCCGACCAGCCGCTGCTTGGGCAACGTCACGCCGGAGACCGTGAACGGCGTCGCCGCGTAGAGTTGCGCGACGGTGCTGCCCGCCGTGGTTCCGGTGTTCTGCACGGCCATGCTGATGCGCACGGTGCCGTTGGCGTCGACCGAGGCCCGGTCGGCGTGGATGCCTGAGTAGGTGAAGCGTGAGTAGCTCAGGCCGTAGCCGAACGGATAGGTCGGCGTGCCGGTGAAGTACTGGTAGGTGCGGCCGAGCCCGCCGGTCGCGGCCGGGGTCAGGTTGTAGTTCGACATCGCCGGCAACTGGGAGTCGTCGGTGTACCAGGTGAAGTTGAGGTGACCGCTGGGGTTGTGCTTGCCGAAGAGGACGTCGGCCAGGGCGGTGCCCTGGCTTTCGCCGTTGAAGCCGCTGAACAGGATGGCGGGGACCTTGCTCTGGACGTCGTTGAGGACGACCGGGCCGCCGGACTGGATGACCAGGGCGGTGTGGGGGTTGCCCAGCGCGGTGGTCTGGTTGATCAGCGAGTCGTAGTTGCCGGGCATGGCGATGGTGGTGCGGTCCTTGCCCTCGTCGGCGACGCCGTGGTCGGTGCCCACGAAGAGTACGACCAGGTCGGCGCTTTTGATGTCGGACTGGGTCTGCGCGCTGAGCACCGCGGGGGTGGTGGCGGTGGTCGAGGTCCCGGCGGCGTCGTAGACGATGGTGGCGTTGGGGTTGGCGGCCTTGACCGCGTTGGTGATGCCCTTCACGGCGCTGACTTGCAGGGTCGGTTCGCCGGAGTAGTTGCCCAGGTTCACGATGTTCGCCTGGTCACCCAGGATGACGACCTTGTGGAGCTTGGCGGGGCTGACCGGCAGCAACGTGCTGCTGGTGCCGGCGACGTTGTTGTTCTGCAGCAGGACCAGTGAGTTGTCCGCGACCGTGGTGGCGAGCGCCTGGTGCGCCGGGCTTTGGATCTGCGCCTTGGTGATCTGGGTGTACTTCACCTTGCTCGCCGGGTCGAACTCGCCGGTCTGCATCCGCACGGTGAAGAGCTTGACCAGCGCGTTGTCGATCACGCCCTCGCTCAGCGCCCCGACCTTGATCGCCGCCTCGATGTTGGACAGCGTGTTCTCGCCGCCCGGGCAGTTAAGGTCGGTGCCGGCGCGCAGGGCGTAGGCCTGGCCGCCCGCCTGGGCCGGCATCGTGGCATGGGTCGTGGTGTTCGTCCAGATGCCGGTGCCACCCTTGCCGTCGGTGGTCCAGCCGGGCGGGGCCCAGTTGTGGCCGCTCGGGAACGTCTGGTACGTGGTGCCGACGGCTCCGCAGTCGGAGGTCACGTAGCCGTTGAACCCGTAGGTGCGTTGTGCGAGCTGGTTCGCGGTGTAGGTGTCCGCGACGGACGGGGTGCCGTTGATGGCGTTGTACGACGTCATCAGGCCCGACACGTGCGCCTGCTCGATCAGGGTCGCGAACTGCGCGGTGTAGTAGTCGCGCAGTTCTGTGTCGCTGACGTTGGAGGAGATGCCGGTCCTGTTGTCCTCCACGTTGTTCAGCGCGTAGTGCTTGGCAGTCGCGGCGACCTTGAGGTAGCCGGTCTGCGACGTCCCGGACATGGAGTTGCCCTGGTAGCCGTCTACAAAGGCGCCGGCCATCTGCGAGACGAAGTAGGGGTCCTCACCGAACGCCTCGTCCGTCCTGCCCCAGCGCGGGTCGCGGTCCATGTTCACGGTCGGCGCCCAGAACGTCAGCGAGCCGTAGTCGCTCGCGGCCGGACCGAGGTTGTTCTGCCCGGTACCGAACAGCGACTTGTCCAGGAGGCCGCGTGCCTCGTCGGAGATCGCCGTGGTCTCCTGGTACACGAGGCTCGGGTCCCACGACATCGTGGACGCGAAGTTGGTGGGAAAGCTGGTAGCCCGCGGCGGGCCGCCATTGCCGTTGTTGTGCTGGTTGGCACCCAACGTGTTGATGCCGTGCTGGCCCTCGCTCCAGTAGGTGTACTGCTGCACGCCCAAGCGCGGGATCGCCGGCGCGCTGTTCGTGCTGAGCTGGGCGGCCTTCTCCGGAAGCGTCATCCGGGACACCAGGTCGGCGGCGCGCGCCTCAAAGTTGTAGTGCGTGTCGAGATAGATGGGCAGTGTCCCGTGTGCCGCCGGGCTTGCGGCCGATGCCGCGGGCGCGGCGATCGCGGTGGTGCCCAACACCACGGCGATCGCGAGTGTCGTCCGGCTCTTTCGCAGCCATCGGTGCCGTCTGTTCCAGACCATGTCGCCTCCGCTATTGGACGCTGCCGGGGGATGCACCTCGTGGTGACACCCGGGCACGGCTCACGACGTACCGCCGTGACGCAGCTCATACAATTCTGCTGACTATGGTCATAAGTCAAGACCGTGAGAGAGATCCGCAACACCGTTGTCATCGATCCGCCCGGCTGCGGGGCTCCGACCGACTGTTGGCGCCAAAGACCATGCCAGTCCGCACGATCCGGTATCACTGGCCTGACCTGCAGCGGATGCCGAGGCACGCAAAGCGGTGCCGACATGGATCCCCACGGCCGCCACATGAAAATCCTGTTACGCCCAAAGTAAGATTTAGTTCGCCGCTATGATTATCCTGTGGACACGACGCTCACCGACCCCTATGCCACGTCCGAGTCGCCCATCAACCTGAGGGACCTGGGCCGAGTCCGTGTGCTGCGAGCTCTCACCGAGAAGCCCCAGCTGTCCCGCGCCGAACTGGTCCGGCAGACCGGCCTGGCCAGGTCCACCGTGGGTTCGGTCATCTTCGACCTGATCAGCGCGGGGCTGGTGCGAGAGAGCGCCGACGCCGGCGCGACCGGGGCGAGAACCGGCCGGCCGCCGCAGCTGCTGTCCCTGGAGCCGGACGCCGCGTACGCGCTCGGGCTCGATGTCGGCCATGACCACGTGCGCGCAATTCTGACAGATGTCGTCGGAACCACGCGCTGGGACCAGAGCGAAGCGCTCGCCGTCGACGGCGATCCGGAGCGGACCCTGAACACGGCGGTGAACCTCATCGACCGCGCGATCGAGGACGTCGGCGTGCGGCGGGAGAAGATCCTCGGGCTGGGCCTCGGCATCGCCAGCCCGGTCGACATGAGCAACGGGCAGTTGCACGCCGAGGGCATCATGCCCGGCTGGGTCGGCGTGCGGCCCACCGACGAGCTCGCCGACCGCACCGGGCTGACGGTGCGGATCATCAACGACGCCAACGCCGGTGTCCTCGCCGAACGGCGCTTCGGCGCCGCCCGCGGCTGCGCCAACGTGGTGTACCTACGGCTCTCTTCCGGCATCGGTGCCGGTGTGGTGTGCGACGGCCGCATGCTGCTCGGCTACAGCGGCCTCGCCGGCGAGCTGGGACACGTGATCGTCGACCCGACGGGAACCCTGTGCCGGTGCGGCAACCGCGGATGCCTGGAAACGGTGGCGAGCCCCCCGGCGATCGCCGAACTGCTGACCCGCAGCTGGGGGCGGCCGGTCAGCGGCGCCGACCTGGCCGATCTGCTGCTGGCCGGCGACCGCGGCACGCTGCGCGCGGTCGAGGACGCCGGAAACGCCGTCGGCCGGGCGCTGGCGGCCACCGTGATGGTGCTCAACCCCGAGCTCATCGTGGTCGGCGGCGATCTGGTCACCGCGGGCGAAGCGCTGTTCGAACCAATGCGCCGCACGCTCAGCCGCAACACGATGATTTCGCACACCAGGACGCGGATCGTGCCGAGCACCTTGGGCGACAGCGCAGGAGTGCGCGGCGCCGCGACCATGGTGCTGGACGACGTGCCAGAGCGGCTCGGACTCGACCCGCCTCCCGCGACCTGACGCTCCTTGTCAAACAGGCGCTACGCGGCGTGAGAGCCCACAGCCTTCGCTTTCTCGGTTCGACAACTACCTGCACATCGCGGTGAACACCTCGACCGGGTACGGCGGACTCATCTGGTTCGTCATGCCCGAACGTCCTACCGAAGAGGGCGATGAGATGCCGCAGCACGGCGGCCTGAGGGCGGAGCGCCAGGATCTCGATCTCTTTGGAACGATCACCGCGCCCGAGCAGGACCAGAAACTGGAAGACACGGCCAACGACGACGTACAGCACGGACCAGAACACGAGCAGCGAGCATGCCCGCCACCCACGCATGCTCAAGCCACGAACCCGCAGGTCAATACCGTCGACCCAGGTTCCCACACCCTGCAAGCGTCCCACAGGCTCCGCGTGACCGGAGCGTCGCATCCGAACGGCTTCGACCGCCGGTTTCATTGACGGATCTCGACGTAGCACCACGGAGCGGGGTGGCAATGCGAAATCGTGATGCCACCGCTCTTGATCAGCTCTTGGTGAGGTGGCTAGATCGATGTGGTGTCCGCATGATCCGGCTCGATCAGCTGGGGATCGCGGGCTCCTGTCCGCGTCGGCGACAGCCGGCGTAGTCCCCGCACTAGCGACAAGGAGCCAGTGTGTCCCTGACCCTCAGGATGTCCCGGCGGACTGCCGTGTTCACCGCGATGGCGCTGTCCGTACTGGGTCTCAGTACGGCATCGGCCGCAGCAAGCGGTCATGGCCTGCCGCTGCCCCGGCCCAACGTGAGCGACTTCACCTATCTGGGTGCAGGCGAGACGCCGCCGACCCAGGCCAACTGCGCGTCGGTCGGCCGGCGCTGCTTCGGCCCGAAGGCGATGGAGAACGCCTACAACGTCACACCGCTCATCTCGAAGGGCCTGGACGGCCGCGGGCGGACGATCGCGATCGTCGACTCCTTCGGATACGACCAGGCCGAAGCCGACCTGAAGGTGTACAGCCAGCAGTTCGGGTTGCCGCTCATGTGCGGCATGCCGGACGTCACGTGCCAGCCGGGCATGGCCACCATCAGCCGGCTCAACCAGGGGAACCGCCCGGTAAAGGCCCCGCCGTCCACAAGCAATGGCACCGGCCAGGAGAACAGCAACGCCTGGGCCCTCGAGGTCGCCCTCGACCTGGACATGGCGCACGCCATGGCACCGGGCGCCAACATCCTGCTGGTCACCACGTCCACCGCCGAGACCCTCGGTGTGCAGGGCTTCCCGCAGATGATGGACCTGGAGCAGCAGGTCGTCGACGGCCACTTGGCCGATGTCATCTCGCAGAGCTTCGGTGCCGGAGAGGAGTCGTTCGGCTCGACGGCCTCGCTGCAGAACCTGCGGCACGCCTTCACCTCGGCTGCGGCCAACGGGGTCACCGTACTCGCCAGCTCCGGTGACGGCGGCAGCGAGAACAACTACAAGGAGCCGGTGAAGAACCCGGCCGCGATCCCGTTCGCGTCGGTCATCTGGCCCTCGTCCGATCCCCTCGTCACCAGCGTCGGCGGTACCTACCTCTGCCTCGACCCGCAGACCGGCACCACGGTCGACAACACCAGCCCCGGCGGGCTATGCCGCACGCCGGCGTTCGCCGGTCAGCGTGAGATCGGCTGGGTGTTCTCCGGCGGCGGGTTCAGTCACGTGTTCAGCAAGCCCGCCTACCAGGGCACGCTGCCCGCCGGGTCGACGGCCATCGGGTCGATGCGCGGCGTACCCGACATCGCCTCGCAGGCCAGTTCCGGCACCGGCGTGCTCGTCCGGGACACCGCTCCCGGCGCCACCGGAATCTCCTGCACCCCCGGTAACCCGTGCAGCGCCGGCTGGTACGTGGTCGGCGGCACCTCCTCGTCCTCACCCCAGTGGGGCGGCCTGGTGGCGATCGCGGACCAGATCGCGGGCCACTCGCTCGGCCAGATCAGCCCGGCTCTGTACGACCTGGCCAACGGACCGAACTACGGATCGTACTTCTTCGACGTGACGACCGGGAACAACTCCAACCCGTCCTACCCGACCATCCCCGGCTACCCTGCCACGCAGGGCTGGGATCCGATCACCGGCCTCGGCACCCCGAACGCCGCCAACCTGCTCCCGGCCCTCGCCGCTCACTGACCC
>JAOPYM010000568.1 GCA_025964615.1 Actinomycetes bacterium | reverse complement strand
CGCCGAACGTGACACCTCCGATGGGCTTCCCGCCCATCGCCCCGTTCAGTCCCCCCGACCCGTACGCCCCCATGTCCCAGGGGGCGCCGTACGTCCCTGCAGGGCAGAGCGCGCCCTACGCCCCCGTGGGCCAGAGCGGACCGAACGGGCCCTACGACCAGGGCGGGCAGGGCGGATACGTGCCCTACGGTCAGGGCCCACCGCCGGGTCAGGGGCCGGGACCGGGCGTCCTGACCTCCGCGTACCAGCCCATACCGGGCGCGGAGCCTCCTGCGGGAGGCGCGGCAGGCGATGGCCGGCGGCGGCTGCTGATCGGCGGCGGGGTCGCGGTGGTGCTGGCCGGAGCCCTGGTGGCCGGCGGGATCACCCTGATGTCCGGCTCGTCCGAGGCCAAGAACCACAACTCCGCGCAGGCACCGGCGGTGACCCATGCCCCGGTCTCACCAGCGCCCTCCCACACACCGGCCATCCCGGCGAGCCCGGTGCCCACCGGTCCCAGCATCAATGACGCCAGGACCGACCCGAAGCCACTCGGCCTGAGCGAGGTCTTCCCGTCCGCCACCGTGAGCCTCGGCGGACGTGGCTTCAAACAGGACAAGACGGCTGTCAACCACCAGTGCTCCCTCACCGCGCGCGGCGGTATGGCGACCGCCCTGCGCGACGGGCACTGCACCAGCGTGGTCCGCGCCACCTACATCGACAGCGCCAAGAAGGTCGCGGTCACCGTCGGCGTCGCGGTGATGCCGACCAAGGCCGCCGCGCAGATCGCCGCCAAGGCGGGCGATCCCAGCAAGTACGAGTGGTTCCGCGGCATGCAGGGCAAGCTCGCCACCAAGGTCGACCAGGTCGGTGGCTTCGCGGCCAGCACGGTACTCGGCCGCTACATCATCTACGCGTACGCGGTGTATGAGGACGGCACCAAGCCCCAGCCCAACGACACCGTCCTGAAGGCCCTGGACCGGGCCTTCATCGACTACGCCCAGCGCCCCATCGCCAAGCGGTGAATCCCGGCGGCCTACTGGTTCAGGGTGCGGACGCGGCGGGTCTCCTGAGCTCGCTGAGCGAGGCCCTCGTCCTGGGGGTAGCGGATCTCCTCCAGGGAGAGGCCGTGGGCGGGGGCCACGTTGACCGCGGAGTCGCGGACGCGCCCGGCCAGGACCTCGGCGGGCCAAGCGACGTCGCGGCGGCCGTCGCCGACGATCAGCAGGGCCCCGACCAGGGCCCGTACCATCGAGTGGCAGAAGGCGTCCGCCTCCACGGTCGCGACGGCCAGCCTGCGCTCCTCGCGAACCCACTCGTACCGCAGCAGCCGCCGGATCGAGGTCGCGCCCTCCCGCTTACGGCAGTACGCGGCGAAGTCGTGCTCACCGACCAGCAGGGCGGCTGCGGCGTTCATCCGATCCAGGTTCAGCGGGCGCGGATGCCAGAGCACGTCGTGCCTGCGCAGCGGCTCCACCCCGATCGGATCGTCACAGACCCTGTACACGTACCTGCGCGACAGCGCCGAGAAGCGCGCGTCGAAGCCCTCCGGGGCCACCGACACGCCAGAGACCCGGACGTCGGGCGGCAGCAGCCCCGCCAGCCTGCGCGGCAGCGTCCCGTTGACCATCGAGTAGGCGGCCACCGGGATCACCACGTGCGCGACCTGGCCACGCGCGTGCACCCCGGCGTCCGTACGCCCGGCCACCGTCAGCATCGGCAGCGGGTCGAGCCGCAGGACCCTGCCAAGGGCCTCCTCGATACAGCCCTGAACCGTCCTCTGCCCGGGCTGACGAGCCCAGCCCGCGAAGTCCGACCCGTCATACGTGATGTCGAGCCGGAGTCGAACCAGAGCCGTCATTTCCGCGGGGGCCCGCTTCTCCATGTCTGCCGCCAAGTGTCCTGACCGGGAACTCTCCCCGGTACCACGCCCCTGAAAATGACTGCCCCCCGTGTACTGATCATCAGGGGGACAGTCTTTCAAAGATCGAGCCCGCCGTCCCGTATCAGGGACGGCGGGCTCGTACCGTGTTCCGCAAGGAAACGGTTACTTCACTTCAGCTGCCTCCTCGGCGACGTCTTCGGTCACCTCGGGGGCCACCTCGGGTGCCGCCTCGGGGGCCTCGGCCTCCACGACCTCGGCGGCCGGCTCGGCCACCTCCGCCACCGGCTCGGCCTTACGGGTGGTCACCTTGCCGACCAGCGGCTCCTGGACCAGTTCGATGATCGCCATCGGGGCGTTGTCGCCCTTCCGCGGCTCGATCTTGGTGATCCGGGTGTAGCCACCCGGACGGTCCGCGAACTTCGGGCCGATCTCGGCGAACAGCGTGTGGACGACGCCCTTGTCACGGACCACCGTGAGGACCTGGCGGCGAGCCGCGAGGTCGCCGCGCTTGGCCTTCGTGATCAGCTTCTCGGCCAGCGGGCGGAGCCGCCGGGCCTTCGCCTCGGTCGTCTTGATGCGGCCGTGCTCGAACAGCGACGTGGCGAGGTTCGCCAGGATCAGCTTCTCGTGCGCCGGGCTGCCGCCGAGGCGTGCACCCTTTGTGGGCTGGGGCATGTCGTTCCTTCCGCACCGGCCGTGTCAGGTACCGGTGTCAGTGTTGGATGGGCGCGCCTTCGGCACGCCGGTCCAGGTTGATGAATCAGTACTGCTCGGTCTCGGCGTACGACTGGTCGTCGTCGCCGTAGTTGTCAGCCGCCGCGCTCGGGTCGAACCCGGGCGGGGAGTCCTTCAGCGACAGGCCCATGTCGATGAGCTTCTGCTTGACCTCTTCGATGGACTTCGCGCCGAAGTTCCTTATATCGAGAAGGTCCTGCTCGCTGCGGGCCACGAGCTCGCCCACCGAGTGGATGCCCTCACGCTTGAGGCAGTTGTACGAGCGGACCGTGAGGTTCAGCTCCTCGATCGGCAGCGCCAGATCGGCCGCAAGCGCCGCGTCCGTCGGGGACGGGCCCATGTCGATGCCCTCGGCCTCGACGTTGAGCTCCCGGGCCAGCCCGAACAGCTCGACGAGGGTCTTGCCGGCGCTCGCGACGGCGTCCCGCGGGAGCATCGAGTGCTTGGTCTCGACGTCCACGATCAGGCGGTCGAAGTCGGTGCGCTGCTCGACCCGGGTCGCCTCGACCTTGTAGGTGACCTTGAGGACCGGCGAGTAGATCGAGTCGATCGGCACCCGGCCGATCTCCTGGCCCGGCTGCTTGTTCTGCGTCGCCGACACGTAGCCCCGGCCACGCTCGACGGTCAGCTCCATCTCCAGCTTCGCCTTGTTGTTCAGGGTGGCGATGCGGAGGTCGGGGTTGTGCACCTCGACACCGGCAGGCGGCGCGATGTCGGCCGCGGTGACCTCACCGGGGCCCTGCTTGCGCAGGTACATCACGACGGGCTCGTCGTGCTCGGAGGAGACGACCAGCTCCTTGAGGTTCAGGATGATGTCGGTGACATCCTCCTTGACCCCGGGAACGGTCGAGAACTCGTGGAGCACGCCCTCGACCCGGATGCTGGTGACAGCGGCACCGGGAATGGACGAGAGCAGGGTACGGCGCAGCGAGTTGCCGATCGTGTAGCCGAAGCCCGGCTCCAGCGGCTCGATGGTGAACCGGGACCGGAACTCGTCGACCTGCTCTTCGGTGAGAGTGGGACGCTGGGCGATGAGCATGAGTGACGCTCCTTGTTGCCGTGGCGCCCGCTATTTGACGCCACTGGATCATTACTGCCCGGCCGGAGGCGGTACGACTCGTACGCCTCCGGCCGATCGATGCGCTACTTGGAGTAGAGCTCGACGATGAGCTGTTCCTGCACCTGCGTGTCGATCTGCTGGCGAACCGGGATCGCGTGCACCAGGATCGTCATCTTCTCGCCGACGACCGCGAGCCACGCCGGGACCGGACGGTCGCCGACCTCGGCGCGCGCCACCTGGAACGGGGTGTCCTCGAGCGACTTGGCGCGGACCGTGATGATGTCGGCCTCGCTGACCAGGAAGGACGGGATGTCGACCTTCTTGCCGTTCACGACGAAGTGACCGTGACGGATCAGCTGCCTGGCCATGTCACGGCTCTTGGCGAAGCCCGCGCGGTAGACCACGTTGTCGAGACGGCGCTCGAGCAGGGTCAGCAGGTTCTCGCCCGTCTTGCCCTGACGACGGCTGGCCTCGTCGTAGTAGTTCTTGAACTGGCGCTCGAGAACCCCGTAGATGCGGCGGGTCTTCTGCTTCTCCCGCAGCTGCAGCAGGTACTCGGTCTCCTTGGGACGACCGCGTCCGTGCTCACCCGGCGGGTAGGGGCGGATCTCGATGGGGCACTTCGGCCCCTCGCACTTGCTGCCCTTGAGGAACAGCTTGGTCTTCTCACGACGGCAGAGCTTGCAGTCTGCCCCGGTGTAACGAGCCATATCTCCTGTTCCTCTTCTCAGACCCGACGGCGCTTCGGCGGACGGCAGCCGTTGTGGGGCACGGGTGTGACGTCCTGGATCGAGCCCACCTCGAGCCCGGTCGCCTGCAGCGACCGGATGGCGGTCTCGCGGCCCGAACCGGGGCCCTTCACGAAGACGTCGACCTTGCGCATGCCGTGCTCCATGGCACGCCGGGCGCAGGCCTCGGCTGCCTGCTGAGCCGCGAACGGCGTCGACTTGCGCGAGCCCTTGAAGCCCACATGGCCGGAGGAGGCCCAGGCGATCACGTTGCCCATCGGATCGGTGATCGAGACGATGGTGTTGTTGAACGTGCTCTTGATGTGCGCGTGACCGTGGGCCACGTTCTTCTTTTCCTTGCGGCGCACCTTCTTGGCGCCGACGCGGCTCTTAGGAGGCATCTGCTCTCTTTACTCCAGAGGTCATCGGACCGGCATGCGGGACTTGCGCCCGCAGCGCGGACTACTTCTTGCCGGCCTTCTTCTTGCCGGCCACGGTCTTCTTCTTGCCCTTGCGGGTACGGGCGTTGGTCTGCGTGCGCTGACCGTGCACCGGAAGACCGCGACGGTGCCGGATGCCCTGGTAGCACCCGATCTCGATCTTGCGGCGGATGTCGGCCTGGACCTCGCGACGCAGGTCACCCTCGACCTTGTAGTTCGCGTCGATCCAGTCGCGGAGCTTCACCAGCTCCTCGTCACCGAGCTGGTGGACCCGGAGGTCACCGCTGATGCCGGTCTGCTTCAGGGTCTCCAGCGACCGGGTACGCCCGATGCCGAAGATGTACGTAAGAGCGACCTCAAGGCGCTTTTCGCGCGGGAGGTCAACGCCAACAAGGCGTGCCATCGTCGGGCAGCTTCCCTTCATTGCACGGAGGTCTGGCGAATCGCGGCCCCTCGCCTGCCCAGGCTCGGGCCCCGGCCTCCGACCGGGGGTCCCCCGCACACGACCATGCCGTACGGCTCGGAAAGAGCAGTACGGCGACCGTGTGAAGGATTGCGATACGCGTCTAGTCGTTAGGGCTGATCAGCCCTGGCGCTGCTTGTGCCGCGGGTCCTGGCAGATCACCATGACCCGGCCGTGACGCCGGATGACGCGGCACTTGCTGCAGATCTTCTTGACACTCGGCTTGACCTTCACTGGGTCTCCTAGATTTCAGGGTCACACCCACCTCCGTGATGGAGATGGGAGAGGCAACCCCAGTGTGTTCTTGCGGACTACTTGTAGCGGTAGACGATCCGACCGCGGGTCAGGTCGTAGGGGCTGAGCTCCACGACCACGCGGTCGTCGGGCAGGATCCGGATGTAGTGCATCCGCATCTTGCCGCTGATGTGGGCGAGCACCTTGTGCCCGTTGTCAAGCAGCACCCGGAACATGGCGTTCGGGAGCGACTCGACGACGGTGCCCTCAATCTCGATGGCCCCTTCTTTTTTGGCCATGTCCTCCGCGCTTCGCTGATCGGCTCGTCTGGTTCCGGTCCGTCGGGGCGCAACCCCCAGTACCGCACTCCCTGATCGGCGCGAACGCGCACACGTGGGGAGGGACACTGGACCGACAAAAGAGTGTACGTCACACAACCCTGGAACAAGAAATCCTGTCAGGGCCGGGGCACACACGTACTCACCACCGTACACCCATCGAAAAGGAGTGGCGTCCGTTTCCTGGCCGGAAACGTGCGACCAAGCGCTCAGCGGCGGCGGGGGCCGAAGATCGTGCCGGCGAGGATCGCGGCGCCCCAGGGGCCGGCCACCCAGACCGGCCACGGGTAGATCCAGCTGGCGCTCCCGACGACCGAGATCAACCAGATCACCGTGCACACCAGGCTGACCGAGGCCCACGCCGCCCAGGCCCCCTTGATGCTCTTCTCGTACAGGTCCCCCCTGCCCCGGGTCGCCGGAACGGACGCGGAGCGCTGGGCGGCGGGGACCGGAAGCTCGTACAGGTCGTGCTCGGGCAGGTCGGCGGTCACCCGCTGAAGATCACCCACCGTCCTGGCCTGGTAGGTCCCCGCGAGCCGCTCCTCCAGCTCGTCCGCCGTGAGCCGGCCCTGGGCGTAGTGCTCGCGCAGCGCCGCCGCCACCCGATCACGGTCCGCGTCGGATGCGCGCATGTCCGGATTCAGCGGCATGGGTCTCCTTGTGAGCTAGTTCTCGCCCTTAGGACGATTCTGCCCCGAGTTCAGTTCCGCGATGCGCTCCCTACCGCCGTCCACGGCGGTCAGCACCCAGGGGCCGTCCACGGTGACCGCGAAGGAGTGCTCGAAGTGCGCCGAATACCGGCCGTCCGCGGTCACCACGGTCCACCCGTCGTGCAGCTCCCTGGTCCCCTTGGTACCCAGGTTGACCATCGGCTCGACGGCCAAGGCCATGCCGGGCACGAGTTCGGGCCCCTGCCCGGCCGCCCCGTGGTTGGGCACCATCGGGTCCATGTGCATCTCGGTGCCGATCCCGTGGCCGCCGTACCCCTCAACGATGCCGTACCGGCCCCCTGGGTGTGGCTGAGAGCGAATGTACGACTCGATGGCGTGGCTGATGTCGCTCAGCCTGCCCCCGGCGCGCCCGGCCGCCAGGCCGCGCCACAGGGACTCCTCGGTGACCATCAGGAGCGTCTCCAGCTCCGGGGCGATCTCCCCCACCGGGACGGTGATCGCCGCGTCGCCGTGCCAGCCCCCGACGATCGCCCCGCAGTCGATGGAGATCACGTCACCGTCCCGCAGCACCTTGTCGGTACGCGGGATGCCATGCACGATCTCGTCGTTCACCGAGGCGCAGATCACCGCGGGGAAGGGCATCAGCGGCCCGGGGACCCCCCGGAAGGACGGGACCCCGCCCTGGTCGCGGATGGACTCCTCCGCGAGGCGGTCGAGGTCGGCGGTGGTGACGCCGGGCTTGACCGCCTCGCGGAGCCGGTCCAGGGTCCGGCCCACGACCAGACCCGCGACCCGCATGAGCTCGATCTGCTCAGCGCTCTTGATCTGGATCCGCGGACCGCGACGCTTCCACACAGTTGTCCCCCTCGATTACTTGGTGAAGGGGCGAAGCTCCGCCATGGCGCGCTCGGTGATCTCCTCCACGGGCCCGGTGGCGTCGATGCCGACCAGGATTCCCTCATTCGCATAGAACGAGACCAGGGGCGCGGTCTGTTCCGTGTAGACCTCCAGGCGGTGCCTGACGGTCTCCTCCTTGTCGTCGTCCCGCTGGAACAGCTGACCGCCGCAGTAGCCGCAGACATCGACCGTCTTGCCGGAACCGCCGCTTTCGAAGACCACATGCGAGACCCTGCCGCACTGGGCGCAGGTACGCCGGCCCGAGAGCCTGCGGACGACCTCGTCCTCATCGACGATCAGTTCCAGGACCAGGTCGAGCTTGTCGCCCCACTCGGCCAGCATCTCCTTGAGAGTCTCGGCCTGCGGGACGGTACGGGGGAAGCCGTCGAGCAGGAAACCCTTGCGGGCGTCCTCCTCGGCCAGCCGGTCGCGCACCATCGCGATGGTCACCTCGTCGGGGACGAGATCGCCCTTGTCCATGTACTGCTTGGCGAGCAGGCCGAGTTCGGTCCCGCCGCTCACGTTGGCGCGGAAGATGTCACCTGTCGATATCTTCGGGATCGACAGATGTGTCGCGATGAACTGGGCTTGCGTCCCCTTGCCCGCTCCGGGGGGGCCCACGAGCACGATACGCACTACCGAAGGAAGCCTTCGTAGTTACGCTGCTGGAGTTGGCTCTCGATCTGCTTCACGGTATCCAGTCCCACGCCGACGACGATGAGGATGCTCGTACCACCGAACGGGAACTGGCTCCCGGCCTTCAGGAGTGCGAAGGCGATCATCGGTATGAGCGCGATCATGCCCAAGTAGAGCGCACCCGGGGTGGTGATCCGGGTGAGCACATAGTCGAGGTACTCGGCGGTCGGCCGGCCTGGACGGATGCCTGGGATGAACCCACCATACTTCTTCATGTTGTCGGCGACTTCAGTGGGGTTGAAGGTGATCGCCACGTAGAAGTACGTGAAGAACACGATCAGTCCGAAGAAGGCCGCCATGTGCCAGGCGTTGTCCTGCTGGAGGTACGGCGCGAGCGTCTGGTTCAGGAACTTGTTGTTCCGGAAGAGCTGTGCGGCCAGGGCAGGCAGGTACATCAGGGACGAGGCGAAGATGACCGGGATGATGCCGGCCTGGTTCACCTTGAGCGGGATGTACGTCGAGGTGCCGCCGTACATCCGGCGGCCGACCATGCGCTTGGCGTACTGCACCGGGATTCGGCGCTGGGCCTGCTCCACGAAGACGACGCCCGCGACGATCGCCAGGCCCACGACGATGACCATCGTGAAGGCGAAGCCGCCCTTGGCCGTGTAGATGTTCGCGAACTCCTGCGGGAAGACCGCCACCACCTGCGTGAAGATCAGGATCGACATGCCGTTGCCGACGCCCTTGTCCGTCACGAGCTCGCCCAGCCACATGATCACGGCGGTGCCGGCCGTCATGATGACGACCATCGTGACGATGGTGAAGATCTTGGTGTTGTAGAGCAGGGGGGTGGTGCAACCCTGGAACAGGTTCCCCGTGCTGGCCATCGCGACGATGCCGGTCGACTGCAGGATCGCCAGGCCGATGGTCAGGTACCGGGTGTACTGCGTGATCTTGGTGGTGCCGGACTGACCCTCCTTCTTGAGGGTCTCAAGCCGCGGGATCACCACCGTCAGGAGCTGCAGGATGATGCTCGCGGTGATGTACGGCATGATGCCGAGCGCGAACACCGACAGCTTCAACAGCGCACCGCCGCTGAAGAGGTTGACGAGTTGGTAGACACTGGCCTGGCTGCCGTTGTTGGCGATGTCGGTACACGCCTTGATCGCCTTGACGCTCACGCCCGGAGTCGGCAACTGCGCCCCGAGGCGGAAGATCAGGATGATGAAGAGCGTGAACAGCAGCTTCTTGCGCAGGTCGGGCGTTTTGAACGCCCGAATGAACGCGGTTAGCACCATTCCTCCTGCGAAGCTTCGGCCAGAGGCCGCTCGTCGTACCGAGTACTTGGAGGGGCAGAGCCCCGTCGAACTCTAACAGCCCTTCCAAGGTGCGAAACCTCTGAAGAGCAGTCGATGCCGGGACCGGCCCTCCGCACCCGTTCCGGGCACGGGGAGCGGGCCCCGGCATCGTCCTTACAGCTCGTCGGCCGAACCACCGGCGGCGGCGATCTTCTCCTTGGCGGAGGCGGAGAAGGCATGCACCTTCACCTGTACCACCACGGTGAGGTCACCGTTGCCGAGGACCTTGACCGGCTGGTTGCGGCGGACCGCACCCTTCTCGACCAGGCTCTCGACCGTGACCTCGCCACCTTCGGGGTAGAGCTCGGTCAGCTTGTCCAGGTTCACGACCTGATACTCGACCCGGAACGGGTTCTTGAAGCCCTTGAGCTTCGGAATCCGGCGGATCAGCGGCATCTGGCCGCCTTCGAACCCCGGCCGTACGGTGCCACGGGCCTTGGTGCCCTTGGTACCGCGACCGGCGGTCTTGCCCTTGGACGCCTCACCGCGACCCTTGCGCACCTTGGCCTTGTTGGCCCCGGGCGCCGGACGCAGATGGTGCACCTTGAGGGGAGAATCACCCATTGTCGACCTCCTCGACCGTGACCAGGTGGGCCACCGTCCGGACGTAGCCGCGGTTCTGGGGGGTGTCCTCGCGAACGACCGTCTGGCCGATCTTGCGGAGCCCCAGGGAGCGCAGCGTGTCCCGCTGGTTCTGCTTCTCGGTGATCCGAGACTTGATCTGTGTGATCTTCAGCTGGCTCATGACGCGCGCGCCTCCTCGAGACCCGCCCGCTGGGCCCGCAGCATTGCCGCGGGGGCGACGTCCTCAATCGGCAGCCCGCGCTTGGCCGCGATCTCCTCGGGCCGCTTGAGCTGCTTGAGCGCGTCGACGGTCGCGTGCACGATGTTGATCGCGTTCGACGAACCGAGCGACTTCGACAGTACGTCGTGCACGCCCGCGCACTCCAGGACGGCGCGCACCGGACCACCGGCGATGACACCGGTACCGGGGCTGGCCGGGCGCAGGAACACCACGCCCGCCGCCTTCTCACCCTGCACGATGTGCGGGATCGTGCCCTGGATACGCGGCACCTTGAAGAAGTTCTTCTTGGCCTCTTCGACACCCTTGGCGATCGCCGCGGGCACCTCCTTGGCCTTGCCGTAGCCGACGCCGACCGAGCCGTTACCGTCGCCGACGATGACCAGCGCGGTGAAGCTGAAGCGCCGGCCACCCTTCACGACCTTGGCGACCCGGTTGATCGCGACGACCCGCTCGATGTACGACGGGCCCTTCTCGGCACCACCGCGGCGGTCGTCCCGCCGGCCATCGCGCCGGCCGTCGCCTCCACCAGCTGGGGCGCCACCTCTACGCGGAGGCATCAGTGGTTCCTCTTCTCGTTAATCGTGGCGGCCATCAGTTTCGATCCTCGGGCCATCAGAAATCCAGCCCGCCTTCACGAGCGCTGTCCGCGAGGGCAGCGATGCGGCCGTGGTACTTGTTGCCACCACGGTCGAAGACGACGGCGGTGATACCGGCCGCCTGGGCGCGCTCGGCCAGCAGCTTGCCGACCTCCTTCGCCTTGGCGGACTTGTCGCCGTCGGAGGCCCGCAGGTCGGTCTCCATGGTGGAGGCCGATGCGAGGGTACGGCCCAGCGTGTCGTCGATGATCTGAGCGAACACGTGCCGGGACGAGCGAGTCACGACCAGCCGCGGTCGCGCGGCGGTGCCCACGACCTTCTTGCGGACCCGCAGGTGCCGTCGAGTGCGGGACAACGTCCGCTTCGACGTGGACTTGCGAGCCAGGGTCTTCGTGCCAGCCATGACTACTTACCAGCCTTTCCGACCTTGCGGCGGATCTGCTCGCCTTGGTACCGCACACCTTTGCCCTTGTACGGGTCGGGCTTGCGGAGCTTGCGAATGTTGGCGGCGATCTCGCCGACCTTCTGCTTGTCGATGCCCTCGACCTTGAAGATCGTGGGGCGCTCGACCGTGAAGGTGATGCCCTCGGGGGCCTCGACGTGGACCGGGTGGCTGAAGCCGAGCGCGAACTCGAGGTCCCTGCCCTTCGCCGCGACCCGGTAGCCGACGCCGACGATCTCGAGCGTCTTGCTGTAGCCCTCGGTGACACCGACGACCATGTTGTAGATCAGCGTCCTGGTCAGCCCGTGCAGGCCCCGGACGGTGTTCTCATCGTTGGGCCGGGTCACCTTGACGGTGCCGTCCTCGAGCGTCGCGACGATCGGCTCGGCGATCGTGTGCGAGAGCTCACCCTTGGGGCCCTTGACCGTGACGAGCTGGCCATCGATTTTGACGTCGACCCCACCCGGTACGGAGATGGGCAGACGTCCAATGCGAGACATTCTGTGGTCCCTCCCCTCTACCAGACGAAGGCGAGGACTTCGCCGCCCACGCCACGCTTGCCGGCCTGCTTGTCGGTCATCAGACCGGACGACGTCGAGATGATCGCGACGCCGAGTCCGCCCAGGACCTTCGGCAGGTTGTCCTTCTTCGCGTACACCCGGAGGCCGGGCTTCGACACGCGCTTGATACCGGCGATCGAACGCTCACGCGTCGGCCCGAACTTCAGGTCGACGACAAGCTTCTTGCCGACCTCCGCGTCCTCCACGTGCCAGGCGGAGATGTACCCCTCCTGCTGGAGGATCTCGGCGATGTGCGCCTTGATCTTCGAATACGGCATGCCCACGGTGTCGTGGTATGCCGAGTTCGCGTTACGCAGACGTGTCAGCATGTCTGCGATCGGGTCGGTCATCGTCATGGCCTACTGGCCCTCCCTCGCCACGGTTTCCTTGTCGGACCTTTGGCGCGGTCATGGACACCTTCATGAGGTGTCCGGTGGCTATTTCCTCAGCCCTCCCCCGCCGTGATCATGCGAAGCACGATCACGGCGAGAGGTGACTACCAGCTGGACTTGGTGATGCCGGGCAGCTCGCCGCGGTGCGCCATCTCCCGGAAGCAGATCCGGCACAGGCCGAACTTGCGGTAGACGGCGCGCGGGCGACCACAGCGCGAGCAACGAGTGTACGCGCGTACCTCGAACTTCGACTTGCGTGCTGCCTTGGCGATCAGGGCCTTCTTCGCCATCGGGTCAGACCTCCTTGTTGCGATGCTCAGTCGCTACAAGCGACGACTGCCACGAAGCCATCAGGCTTCCTTGTTGCGATCCCCGGCCGCTCGCGGCCGTCATCCTGGACAACTCAGGCTTCCTTGAACGGGAAGCCCAGGAGCTTGAGCAGCGCCCGGCCCTCGTCGTCGGTCTTCGCCGTCGTGACGACGGTGATGTCCATGCCCCGCTGCCGATCGGCCTTGTCCGGGTCGATCTCGTGGAACATGACCTGCTCGGTCAGCCCGAACGTGTAGTTCCCATGGCCGTCGAACTGCTTGGGCGACAGACCACGGAAGTCACGGATGCGCGGCAGGGCGGTGGACAGCAGCCGGTCCAGGAACTCCCACATGCGGTCGCCACGAAGGGTGACGTGCGCGCCGATGGGCATGCCCTCACGGAGCTTGAACTGGGCGATGGACTTCCTCGCCTTGTTCACAGCCGGCTTCTGACCGGTGATCAGGGTCAGGTCCCTGATGGCACCCTCGATCAGCTTGGCGTCCCGCGCGGCCTCGCCGACACCCATGTTGACCACGATCTTGGTCAGCCCGGGGATCTGCATGACGTTGGTGTAGCCGAACTGCTCCTGCATCGCCTTGGTGATCTCCGCGCGGTAGCGGAGCTTGAGCCGCGGCTGCGGCACGGGGCGCTCATCTGTAACGGTCTCGGTCATCAGATCTCCTTGCCACTGCGGCGCGAGATACGGACCTTCGTGCCGTCGTCCTTGAGCTGCGAGCCGGTACGCACCGGCTTGCCGCCCTCGACCAGCGCGACATTGCTCACGTGCAGCGGCGCCTCGGTGGTGACAACGCCACCGCCCTTGCCCTGCGCGTCGGCCTTGGTGTTCTTCTTCATGAGGTTGGCGCCCTCGACGGTCACCCGGTCGCGGTTGCGGTCAACGGCGATGACCTTGCCGGCCTTGCCCTTGTCCTTACCCGCGATGATGACGACGTCGTCGCCCTTCTTGATCTTCATCACAGCACCTCCGGCGCAAGCGAAATGATGCGCATGAACTTCTTCTCGCGCAGTTCGCGGCCGACCGGGCCGAAGATACGGGTACCCCGCGGGTCCCCGCCGTCCTTGATGAGCACGGCGGCGTTCTCGTCGAAGCGGATGTAGGAACCGTCGGCACGCCGGCGCTCCTTGCGGGTGCGTACGACGACGGCCTTGACGACGTCACCCTTCTTCACGCCCGCGCCGGGAAGGGCGTCCTTCACCGTCGCGACGATGATGTCGCCGACTCCCGCGTAGCGCCGACCCGAACCGCCGAGCACACGGATGCAGAGAATCTCCTTCGCACCCGTGTTGTCGGCGACTCTGAGTCGCGACTCCTGCTGGATCACGTCTAACTCCTGTGTGTCACACCGGTTCTCTTGCGAGCCTGGCGGATTTACCCCTGCTGGGAGACCTCAGCCCCCTAGGAGGGGGGAGTGCGGGGGGACCGGCCCCCCGCATGTCCTATTTACTTTTACTTGGCCTTCTCGAGGATCTCCACGACGCGCCAGCGCTTGGTGGCCGACAGCGGCCGGGTCTCCATGAGGCGGACCCGGTCACCGATGCCACATTCATTGGCCTCGTCGTGCGCCTTGTACTTCGTCGTACGGCGAATGATCTTGCCGTACAGCGCGTGCTTCACACGGTCCTCAACGGCGACAACGACGGTCTTATCCATCTTATCGCTGACCACCAGGCCCTCACGGACCTTGCGGTTGCCGCGAACTTCCGTCTGCTGCTCACTCATTGCTGTCCTCCACGGGCTCCTCGGCGACTGACACGATGCCGAGCTCCCGCTCCCGCATCACGGTGTAGATGCGGGCGATTTCACGCTTCACGGCCTTCAGGCGCCCGTGGCTCTCCAACTGACCGGTAGCGGCCTGGAAGCGGAGGTTGAAAAGCTCCTCCTTCGCCTCCTTCAGCTTCGTGACCAGCTCGTCCTCGGGCTGCGTGCGCAGTTCCTCGGCGGCAAGACCCTTGGCCATCAGGACTCACCCACCTCTCGCTTAACGATTCTGCATTTCATCGGGAGCTTGTGGATGGCGCGGGTCAGCGCCTCACGAGCGACCTCTTCGTTCGGGTACGACAGCTCGAACATCACGCGTCCGGGCTTGACGTTGGCGATCCACCACTCCGGAGAACCCTTACCGGAACCCATGCGGGTCTCGGCCGGCTTCTTCGTCAGCGGGCGGTCCGGGAAGATGTTGATCCACACCTTGCCGCCACGCTTGATGTGCCGAGTCATCGCGATACGCGCTGCCTCGATCTGCCGGTTCGTCACGTAGTGGCCCTCGACGGCCTGAATGCCGTACTCACCAAACGTGACCTTCGTACCGCCCTTGGCCATTCCCCTGCGCCGCGGGTGGTGCTGTTTACGGTGCTTGACCTTACGAGGGATCAGCATGGTTCAGTCAGCTCCCCTCACCACTCGCAGCCGGCGCGCCGCCATCGGCGGGTGCGGCCTGCTGCTCGGAACTCTGCCTCGGCGCACCGCTACCGGCGCCACCACGGGCACCACGGCCGCCGCCCGCAGCGCCGCCGGCACCGCCGCCGGC
>JAOPYM010000517.1 GCA_025964615.1 Actinomycetes bacterium | reverse complement strand
CCGTCTGGCCTGGTTGGGTGGGTGGCGGGGCGGGCTGGGCGGGGAGTTCCACCTAGTGGTCCTGGGCGTTGACGGCGGATCGGGGGGTGGTGAGACTTTAGGTGTTCCCGAGTTGGCCGCGCGTGCTCTGGCAGTTGCGCGGTGCTCATGTTCCGACCTGTGGTGGGTGGCCTTGGCAAGCAACGCGAAGACGCCGGACAGCAAGCTGCGGATGGGCCTGGCCGGCCTGGGCGCTGCCAGCACGCAGATCCTGCGGGCGCTCGATGGGTATGACAACATCGTGGTGACGGCGGCGTGCGATGTCCGCGAGGATGCGCTGGAGGCGTTCCGCGCGACCCGCCCGGGGCTGACGTTCTCGTCGGTGGAGGAGATGGCCGCGTCCGAGGAGGTCGATGCGGTTTACGTCGCGACGCCGAACTACCTGCACTGCGAGCATGTGCTGCAGGCCGTCGCGCATGGCAAGGATGTGATCGTCGAGAAGCCGATCGCGGTGAGCCTTGAGGAGTGCGACCGGATGATCAAGGCCGCGGCCGCGGCCGGGGTGCGGGTGCTGGCCGGGCACACGCACAGCTTCGACGCCCCGATCGCGGCGATGGCCAAGCTGATCCACGAGGACGGCCTGGTCGGCGACCTGTACATGCTGCACAACGCGAACTACACGGACTGGATGTACCGGGGCCGGGTCCCCGACGAGCTGGACACGCCCCGCGGCGGCGGGGTGGTGTTCCGGCAGGGGCCGCACGGCATCGACGTGATCCGGCAGCTGGCGGGGCAGCGGGCGACGCGGGTGACGGCGCGGACCTCCCAGCTCGATCCCCAGCATCCCACCCACGGCAGCTACACCGCGCTGATCGAGTTCGGCCCCCGGGTCGTGGCGACGGTCACGTTCTCGGGGTACTCCTTCTTCGACTCGGCGGAGCTGCTGTGGGGCCGGGGCGAGCTCGGCTGCCCGCGGCCGCTCGCCACCAACAGCGAGAACCGGCGGCGGGTGCTGGGCTTCAAGACGGCCGAGGAGGAGACCGCCTACAAGAACTCGGTGCGCTTCACCGGGCCCGAGGCGGAGAACTGGCTGGCGGTGCTGGACTGCGACGAGGAGATCCGCACGCACCCGTTCTACGGCCTGACGATCGTCAGCGGCAGCAAGGGCGACCTGCGCCAGTCCGAGCACGGCCTGTACTTCTACGGCAACGACGGGCGGGTGGAGATCCCGGTGGCGAAGGCCGCGCTGGAGCGCGAGGCCGAGCTCGACGTTCTCTACAAGGCGTGGCGGGACGGCGTCCCGCTGCCCGGCCACGACGCCGTCTGGGCGCGTGACACGCTGGAGATCTGCCTGGCGGTCATCGAGTCCTCGGACACCGGCCGGGCGGTTGACCTGCAGTGACCTTTCCCGGGCGGGCGTGCCGGGGTTAGCGTAGGACGGAGTGGAGGAGCAAGCATGCTGACGCAGGAGCAGAACGAGCGGCTGACGCGGGTCGGGGCCGGCACCCCGATGGGCGAGCTGATGCGCCGCTACTGGCACCCGGTCGCCGCGGCCGCGGAGATGGGCAAGTTCCCGATCCGGCGGCGGCTGCTGGGCGAGGACCTGGTCGTGTACCGCGACAAGGACGGCACCTACGGGGCGCTGAACCCGGTCTGCCCGCACCGCGGCGCGGCCCTGGACCTGGCGCTGATCGAGTCCGGGGGGGTCCGCTGCCCCTACCACGGCTGGAAGTTCGACCAGACCGGGCAGTGCACCGAGCAGCCGGCCGAGCCGGCCGGCAGCCGGTTCAAGGACAAGGTGCGCACGACCGCCTACCCGGCGCAGGAGACCGGCGGCCTGGTCTGGGTGTACATGGGCCCGCAGCCCGCGCCGCTGCTTCCCCGCTACGACCTTTTCGTGTGGGACAACTGCCTGCGCGACGTCGGCGTGGTGACCCTGCCGTGCAACTTCATGCACATCATGGAGAACTCCGTCGACCCGCACCACGTGGAGTTCCTGCACGGCCGGTTCTACGACTACGTCCTGGGCCGGGAGCCGACGTTCTTCACCCAGCACGCCACCAGGATCGGCTTCGACACCTTCGAGTGGGGCATCATCAAGCGGCGCCTGGTCGAGGGGCAGACCGAGGACAGCGACAGCTGGAAGATCGGCCACCCGCTGGTGTTCCCGAACATCTTGCGGGTCGGCGGCGGCGGCTACTACTCCTTCCAGATCCGCGTCCCCGAAGACGACGTCACCACCAGGATCTACTACTACACCGTCTTCAAGCCGCTGACCGAGGTCGCGGCCCCCCCGCAGGAGGAGGTCCCGGTTTACCAGATCCCGCTCTACGACGACCAGGGCAACTTCCGCGTCGACGTGATCGAGGTCCAGGACCTGGCCATGTGGGTCGTCCAGGGCCCGATCGCGGACCGCACCAAGGAGAAGCTCGGCACCTCCGACGTCGGCATCGTCAAGCTCCGCAAGCTCTACGAGACCGAGATGGCCAAGGTCGCCGAGGGCCTCGACCCGATGTGCACGGTCCGGGACCCGGCCGCGAACGTGGAGATCGAGCTGCCCCAGGAACGCCACGCCTTCGGCTCGGCCTCCGACTTCCTCCAGACCGTCCTCGGCGGCGGCCTCATCAACTTCAGCCCCCTCCTGGACCAGGTCGTCACCCTGTTCACCGACGCCGACAAGGCCGCCGCCCCCAACGCCCCCGCCTACGCCGGCGCCCCGCCCGCCGACGAGCCCCTCTCACCCGACCTCGAGTACTGACAACGCGAGACACAGCCGCCGCCCCCCGCCTCGGCCGCCGGGGGTGCCCCGCCCCCGGCGGCCGCAGCGCGGCAGACCCGCGACCTGGCCGGCCGCGGCGCCGTCGTCAGGCAAGAGACCACGGGCACGTGAAGACCTCACGCACCGACCAACCGCTGGAGAACCGTGATGAGCAGCATTTGGACTGATTTCGCCGGGCGCGGCGTCAAGGAGACGTTCATCAACGCCGGCGGCCTGCGGACGCGGATGATCGAGGCGGGCTCGGGCCGCCCGCTGGTGATGCTGCACGGCACCGGCGGCCACGCCGAGACCTACGCCCGCAACATCGGCCCGCTGTCGGAGCACTTCCACGTGATGTCGCTCGACATGGCCGGCCACGGCTACACCGACCGGCCCGACGTCACCTACACCCTCGACGTGTTCGCCGACCACGTGATCGCCGTGCTGGACGCGATCGGCCAGGAGAAGGCGTTCCTGGAGGGCGAGTCGCTGGGCGGCGGCGTGGCCTGCTGGACGGCCCTGAAGTACCCCGACCGGGTCCAGGCCCTGGTGCTCAACACCGGCCTGCTGGCCCGCCCCGACGGCCCCGGGCTCAAGCAGCTCGACGACCTGGAGGCGCGGACCCGCCGCCTGTCGCAGGACTTCTCCCGCGACGTGGTCCGCCGCCGCCTGGAGTGGCTGGTCCTGGACCCCGCGCAGGTCACAGACGAGCTGGTCGACATCCGCTACAAGATCTACTCCCAGCCCGGCATGGTCGACCACCTCGTCAACCTCACCTGCACCGTGCTGGACCAGAACCGCGGCCAGGTCGGCGACGTCGACTACTACGCTCACAGCCTCAGCGCACTGAAGTGCCCGGTGCTGCTCATCTGGACCGACCACAACCCCGGCAAAAGCCTCGCCGCCGTCCAGCACGCCATCGACGCGATCCCGCAGAAGGAATTCCACCTCATCAAGAACGCCGCCCACTGGGCCCAGTGGGAAAAACCCGACGAAGTCAACGCCCTCATGACCGACTTCCTCACCCGCATCCCACAGTGA
>JAOPYM010000510.1 GCA_025964615.1 Actinomycetes bacterium | reverse complement strand
TCAAGAAGCATGCAGCAGGCTGGAGCGAGGCACGGTGCAGTGCTCGGGCTATTGCCGAGAGCCGGGGAACGATCTTCATCATTGAGACACGGCGAGAAAGCAAAGCTAACGCGCGAGTCTCGACCGCAGACCAGAACCCCGACCACCAGATCGACGCGCTGCTGCGCGCCGGCGTCGACCGCGACAACATCCACATCGACAAAGCCTCTGGCGCCAAGGCATCCCGGCCCAAGCTCGACCTGGTCCTACAACTGCTACGCGAAGGCGACACCCTCAAGGTCACCCGCCTGGACCGACTGTCCCGCTCAGTTCAACACCTGATCAACCTCGGTGCCGACCTCCGGACACGGAAGATCGGCCTGCACGTCATCGAGCAGGGCATCGACACCGACACCGCCGAAGGCCGCGCCATGTTCGGCATGCTGTCGGTCCTGGCCGAGCTCCAACGCGAACTCATCATCGCCAACACCAACGACGGCCTCGCCGCAGCACGGGCCCGCGGCCGCGTCGGCGGCCGCCGCCCACGACTCACCGCAGACCAGGCCACCCTGGCCCAAGAGCTCTACGACGCCCGCATCAAGACCGTCCAGCAGATCGCCGACCTGTTCAGCGTCCCCCGCTCCACCATCTACGGCCACCTCAACAAGACCACCACCGCGCTCCGCCAGCCCAAGAAGACCCCCATCCGCGACTGAACTCCCAGGTCAGCGATCCACCATCAGCCCACGCGGCCCGTTTCTGCCGTATTCCGGCCGCACCCCTGTTAGACCCTCCACGGCGCTGGCCTGAACGATCTCGGCCGCGCAGGCGTGGATCGCGTCCGGCTCGATCTTGTTGGCGGCCAGAAGCTTCGTGTAGCGGTGCGGGGTGAAGTCCTCCGGTCGCGGCGCGGACTCGAAGTCGGCTTCGACCCGGTAGACGTCCCAGACAAGCACCCGAGCCGGGACGTCCTCCTGACACATCCACTCGTGGTCTTCCGACGGCTCGCTCAGATACGCAAGCCAACGGCCCATGACCAGGACGGCGAAGTCCGCCGGAGCGTTCAGCTCGGATTCCTCCAACCCGGCTCCCGCGTCGTCGGGCTCCTGGGACCACCACTGGAGTTCTCGCTCTTGGTCTCGACCGCGAAGGCGTATCGGCTCACATCCACGAGTGTGCGCCAACACGGGATGCCGCGCCATCACAACGCCCGACCACGACAGCCTGAATACCAGCCGCATCGGAACGGTGGACGGCGATAACTGGGCTCGGACCGGCTCGCTATCGCCGTTGGCCGGTCGGTTGCTGCTCGAGCCCCGTGTCGGGCCGGCGGGGGTCGTGCGGCTGAGCTGTTGGACGGAGCCAGCCTCCCGCGTGAGCAGGCGTTCTCCGGTCAGGGCAACGCTCGGCGCCGGCCCGGCACGCGCCTCCTCGGCTTCACCGCCGCTGCAAGAACCTCAACGAAGAGGGAGAAGCTTCACCGATCCCGAGACTTCCTCAACCGCCGGACCGACGCCCTCCACATGAAGAATGCCCTGGTCCTGGGGCTAAACGAGCTGGAGGGCTGTACCGGAACTCTGGACTTATTTCTTAGATCGGCCCGGAGGACAGCGGAGAGGAGGGACGGCGAGGCAGCAGCGGACGCCGCGGAGCGCAGGGCTGGGGCCGCCCAGGACGACGGGGAGACTGAGCCACCTGGGGAGGCCGGCCCGGCTCGGCGAAGTGCCGGATAGTACGCCGTGCCGACCCCGGATGAGATCCGGACCGCCCCCGGGCGGTCGGGACCACGCCGGACGGGTACGACCGTAACCCGGACTGTCCCATGAAGATCCACGGGACAGGGCTTAGATCATGGCGTGTTGGCGGCGGAGTTCTTTCTGCACGCTGCCGGTGTCGGGGTGGCCGGTGGCGGCGAGTAGCGCGGCGGCGATCCCGGCGCCGTGCCCGGTGGCGAACGCGGTGCCCTGGACGCGCAGCGACGCATAAGCATCGTCGTCGGCGCTTGTCAAACGACCACAGGCGAAGAGGTTGTCGACGTCGCGGGCCCGTATGGAGTCATAGCCGATGTCGTAGTGGCCGCGCCCATCGATCGGCGTGTAGGCGGTTTTGCCTGGTCCGCCGCGGTGGTCTTCGATCGGCCAGCCACACAAGGCGATGACCTCATCAGGCCGTTTGCGGGCGTGGATAACGTCGTCGCGAGTCACCTGGGTCCGCCCCACCAGGTGCCGGGATTCCCGGATGCCCAGCTGGGGTCCGGTCTGGATCAGGTAGGCGTCACTGAATCCGTGCAGGTACCTGCGGAACGCCTTCAGGTACTGCCAGGTCTGCACGCGACCGTGCCGTTCGTGCTCGGACATGCTGCGCGCGTCCAGGCCGTCAACCAGCTCGTCGATGATCTGCAGGTGAACCTCGCCGCCGACCGGCAGCCGGATGATCACACCCGTGTCACGGGGCAGCGGCTCATCGGCCGTGGCGTTCCACGCACCGACGGCAGCCTTCAGCCCGTCGGCGCTCAGATCCGCATCGGCACTGACCCCACCGATACGGGTGCACAGGGTCGAGGTCTGCCGCTCAGCCAGGGCCGCCACGCGAGTGGGCGCATCGGCCAGGTGGGACAGGTCCCCGTCCCCGCTGCCGTCAACAGACGCCGCCGCCTCAACTCGGTGCCGCCCGCCATGGTCCACGTACTCCACCTCGACGACCTTCCGGTCGTCGACGGTGGCGCCGATCACCTGGCTGTGCAGCCGAACCTCCACTCCCGCCTCCTGGGTGACCTCATCGAGAACCATCTTCACCGTTTCGTTGTCCAGGAGCACAAAGGTGTTGCCCGACCAGGCGAAATAGGCCTCCTGGCAGGCGCCCCGTGCCCGGAACCGCTCCAGCACTTGCTCTCCCACCCCGAAGACCACCTGACGCCGCTGCTGGTCGAAGAAGCCGCAATAGGTCAAGACGCCGGAGATCGTGGCAGCCCCGCCCAGGAACCCATAACGCTCCACCAACAGCACCCGCGCCCCGGCCTGCGCCGCGCCGACGGCCGCGCCACACCCCGCGGAACCCCCGCCGACCACGACCACGTCATAGGCCTCGACGCTGGAATTTCCCCCAGAGAACATGCTCGTCTCCTTTCGCCTCCGCGCGCCAAGCCCGGTCGAAATCAAGGAAACGCCGGGGACACCGGAAAGGACGGATCGAGCAACATCGACCATCGGCCGACACCAGGCTCGGCACGACCGTCGCGCCCACGGCGACGAAACCCCCGCCAGGCCGGCGGCCACGATGCGCCCCCCTGGTCATCCCCCGCCCAACTTTGAAGTAAAGCATCGAACGACCAAACAATCACAAAACCCCAGAACGGACGATCCGACCGACAGACGGCACGGGGACCAGCCGGTTGCGGCGGAACCATCCGATGTCGCAATGACTCCGCCCCGCTCGTGAGCGTGAGGTGCCCGAACATCTTCCGGACAGTGGCCCCACTGCCATAAGGCGGCGCAATCACTGCCAAAGATCGGCGTTTCCACTGTCAGGGCAAGCGGCGCTCAACAACACTCACCGTCCGAGCCTTGTGAGGCGTCATCGTTTGGATGCGGCGGCTTCGGTCGCGGCGACGTGCTGGTTGATGCTGAGAGGCTGTCGGCGTGCAGGCCCAGCATCGCCAGAACGGTCTGCTGCAACGGCCCGCCGGGGCGCAGCTCCCGGCCGTCGCCCGTGACCTTCAGCGCACCGAGCGGGTGAACTTACTCCACAAACCTCCGTCATCGAAGATCAGCGCTGCGAAGCGTTCGCCGATGCGGCGGTGGCCGGCGGGGTCCGGATGGACCTGGTCGGGCAGGGCAGCTCAGTGAAGTCGGCTTTGCCGTAGAGCGATCGGCCGTCCAGATCGGCCGTCCAGATCGTGCAGGTGCGGGTCGCCGATCGCCCGTTGCGCGGTGATGCGAACCGGCTCGTCCCCGATGACGTTGCGTCAGCCGTCCGCGGGAGACATCCGATGGGTCGCCGAGGGCTCCCAATTGCAGTTTCGGGCTGTTGGGGTCGGGGGCGGGGGGCCCTGGGGGTGTCCTCCTGGATATCGGAGATGACCAGCAGTGGTGTGCTGGGGTGTCCCTCGCGGATGGTATCGAGGAAGCCGTGGACGGCGGAGGTGAAGCCGCGCGAACACGCCGCGCGCGGTGCGTTCCACCTCGAGTGCGCAGCGCAGGATACGTGCGTCGATGGGCGTGGTGATCCAGTCGGTCATGTCGGTTTCCTTGAACGGTTTGTGAGGGCGAAGTCGAGGGTGTCCAGAGCCCAGGCCCAGGAGGCGTCGGCCTCGCGCGGGGTGTGGCGGAAACCGCCCGCCATCTCCAGGCTCACGTACCCGTGGAAAGTGCTGCCCAGCAAGCGCACCGCGTCAGTCTGGTCGGGCTCCGGCAGGTCGTAGCCGCGCAGGATCGCCCGCGTCATCTCCGCGTGCCGGGGTGCCGCGCTGTTGGCCGCGGTCT
>JAOPYM010000493.1 GCA_025964615.1 Actinomycetes bacterium | reverse complement strand
CCTGGTGCTGACCGGCCGACTCCAACACGAACTCGCCGTACCCGAGCATCCGCCCCAGCGCAGACCGTTCCAGCATGATGTCGGTGACCTTGCCCAGCGGGATCATCCCGACCTTGCGGTGCAGGACGCCCTCGATGACCATCACCCGGTACTCGGTGACGACGAAGTAGTCGTCCGACCAGGCATAGACGAAGTACACCATGCGCGCCAGCGGGATCAGCCAGAGCCACCAGATCCACGTGAGGCCGGTGTAGGTGCTGATGAAGCCCGCGAGGATCAGGCCGCCGAGTACCTCGAACACCGCGCGCAGCAGCACGGCCGGATGCCGCCGGACCGCGATGGTCTGGGCCTCGTGGTTCATCAGGTACTTGCGCACCCCGTGTGCGGCGTGGTCGCGGAAGACCAGGTGGTCGTCGATGTTCATGGCTACCGCCCTGCTGCTGGCCGGCGATGGGGGAGTCAAGATCCGGCAAGTCGACGGTAGCTTATGTGCGGCCTGTCAAGAAGGTCCTGTTTGTCGCGTGTCCTCGGCAGGTCCGGTGAAGCGCTCGCCGTCGAAGCGGTCCAGCGTGGTGAAGTCCTCCACGGCCGCGCGCCTGAGCCTCGTGGGGCGCCTGATCGGGTGGCCGAGGGCCAGGAGCGCGGCGACGGCGAACTCGTCGGGCACTCCGAGGAGCGCCCGCGCCTCGGCTTCCCGCTGCACCAGCATGGTGGTCATCACGCCGCCGAGCCCGGCGTCGTGGGCGGCCAGCAGGATGCTCCAGGTGAAGGGGTAGATCGACGCGCCGCCCGCGAGGGTGTAGCGCTCGAAGTCCCGGTCGACGGCCGCGAGCGCCCGCAGGTCGGCCAGGACGGCCACCAGGACCGGGACCTCGTCGAGCCGTTCGGCGAACCCGGGCGTGGCTTCGGCCGCGATCGACGCGGCTCGGGTCAGGGCCTCGGACTCGGCGTCGCGGTCGGTGATCGGCGCCCACGGCACCAGGCCCGCCCCGCGCATCGCCAGGTAGTCGTACCACCCGGGCAGGTAGAGGTCGCGCAGACCGCGCCGGAGCCCCGGGTCCCGTACGACGATGGTCCGCCAGCCCTGCCGGTTTCCGCCGCTGGGCGCGAACCGGGCCGTGTCCAGGATGTCGTACAGCACCGCATCGGAGACCGGCTCGCCGGTGAACTCGCGGACGGCGCCGGTGGTGCGGAGGGCATCTCTTAGGTCCACGCTCGGGATTATCGCCGGTACACCGGCGGCACGGCGCTCTGGGGTGCCGTTTAGGGTGGGCACCATGGACCCCGAACTGGCGGAGTTCGCGACCACCCTTTTCGGCCTGGCCAGGTCAGGCGAGACCGAACGGCTCATCGCCTACGTGGATGCCGGGGTGCCGGTGAACCTCAGCAACGACAAGGGCGACACCCTGCTGATGCTGGCCGCCTACCACGGGCACGCCGCGACCGTACGGGCTCTGCTGGAACGCGGCGCCGACGCCGAGCGCCCGAACGACCGGGGGCAGCGCCCGCTGGCGGGAGCGGTGTTCAAGAAGGAGCCCGAGGTGGTGCGGGCCCTGCTCGACGCGGGCGCCGATCCGCACGCGGGGCAGCCCTCGGCGGCCGACGCCGCGCGGCTGTTCGGCCACGACGAATTCACGACCTGGTTCGAAGCCTCCCGCTGAACCGGGTTGCCTCCCAGTACGTTGGTTCCATGTGGAGCTTCGCCGACGTCATGAGCCAGATGAGCCAGATGAGCCACGTGTGATGATCACTGCTTCGGGGCTCGTGGACGCCCCGGCGGAGAACGTGTACGGATTCCTGTCGCAGCTGCACAACCATCGGCTGATCTCCGGTGACCGGCTGCACCTGGTCAGCCTGGCGGCCGACAGGGAGGGCGCGCAGATCGTGATCCGCGGGCCCCTCGGCATCCGCCGGACGGCCGAGACCACCATCACGCAGCGCAAACCGGCCAGGGGCGTCGGCGGTACGGCCACGGTGGGCAGCCGTACGGCCGCCCACGTGCACTGGACGATCGTCCCCGCCGGTGCCGGATCGCACATCGCGCTGACGGCGACGATCCTGCGGACCGGCGTGCTCGACCGCCTGCTGCTGGCCCTCGGCGGCGACCGGTGGCTGGCCAGGGGTTTCGACCGGGCCATCCAGCGGCTCGCCGCCGCCCTCTACGAGCCGGTCACGCCAGGGCACTGAGCGCGGCCACCTCCTGGGCGGTCAGCGAGATCTCAGCGGCCGCGATGTTGTCCTCCAGGTGGGCGACCTTCGAGGTGCCGGGGATGGGCAGCATGACGGGTGAGCGGTGCAGCAGCCATGCCAGCGCCAGCTGGGCCGGGGACGCCCCGTGCCTGGTGGCGGCCTCATCGAGCACGCTCCCTGAGCGGGCCAGCTTCCCGTAGGCCAGCGGGAACCACGGGATGAAGCCGATCCCCTCGCGCTCGCAGTGGTCGAGTACGGCCTCGGACTGGCGCTCGGTGAGGTTGTAGAGGTTCTGCACCGAGACGATCTCCACCTGCCGGCGGGCGGTCTCCAGCTCCTCGACCGTCACCTCGGACAGGCCCAGGTGACGGATCTTCCCCGCCTTCTGCAGCTCCGCGAGTGCGCCGATCTGGTCCTCCAGCGGGACCTGCGGGTCGATGCGGTGGAGCTGGTACAGGTCGATCCGGTCGAGCCGGAGCCGGCGCAGGCTCATCTCCACGCACTGCCGCAGGTACTCCGGACGCCCCACCGGTTCCCACACATCGGGCCCGCTCCGGGTCAGGCCGCCCTTGGTCGCGATCACCAGGTCCTCGGGGTACGGGTGCAGGGCCTCGGCGATCAGGTCCTCGCTGACGAACGGGCCGTACGAGTCGGCCGTGTCGATAAGCGTCACGCCGAGCTCCACCGCCCGGCGCAGTACCCGGATCGCCTCATCCCGATCCTCTGGTTCCCCCCAGATACCGGGGCCGGTGATGCGCATGGCCCCGAAGCCCAGCCGGCGCACCGGGAGATCCCCGCCGATTCTGAAACTACCGCCCAACGTCATGATCGGCCTTCTTTCACGAGTGAGTGCTCCCTCCATTGGATCAAACCGGCCGACCGGGGGTTGTGCGCGGGCGGGCCGCAACGGAGGATGGCCGTATGGGGGAGGTCACGGACCGGGCGGTGTGGCGGCTGCTGGTCAAGGGGATCGGCATGTTCCTGCCCGCCTGGGAGCCGCCGGCGGAGGTCTCGGAGGCCGCCAGGGTCGGCCTGCCTGTCTTCCTCAGCGCGGAGTCGGGTTTCGGGCTGCACCTGCGCGGCAGGGGCACGGGAGCCGCCGTACCGGAGCGGGAGATCTACAGCAGGGGCCAGTCCATCGGGATCGTGGTGGTCGGCTCGGTGGCGGCGGTCGGCAGCCGGGTCGTGGACGCGCCGCGGCTCCTGCGGTACGGGCGCCGGCTCACCTTCGAGACGATCTTCAACGCCGCCGAGGCCGAGTCCGTGGCTCCCGCCGTACGGGCGTCACGGGCCGTGGAGAGCGTGATCATGCTCGATCCCGTCGTGGGGGTGGGGCTCTGCGCCGAGCTGGACCCGGACACCGGGCAGGCGGGCTGCCCGCTGTACGTGCGGTTCGCCTCGGGGCGGTCCGTGCACGCCTACGTGCCAGGTGGTCTGCCCGCCCAGCCCGTGAGGTCCCAGACCTGATGGGAGGGCAGCCGGCGTAGGTGCATCGCCGCCGCCGCCGGATCCCAGAAGGACACGTCGTTCTCCACCACCATGCCCTGGGACTGCGTCAGGACCGCGGCCACCAGCTCGCCCGAGGTCCGTACCGCGATCAGCGGCCCGATCTGCACCGTCGCGCCGGCGCTCTCATGCAGGGTGCGGAGCATCGTCAGCAGCGCCGTCTCGTCGCCGGGCGCAGGCCGCCCCGGCGGTCGCGGCACCTCCATCCCGATCGAGATCAGCAGTGCGGTGAACCCGCCGGAGAGCTCTTCCAGGCTCCGTCCCGACAGGAAGTACCGCAGCCGTTCCCCGTCCTCCGCGCGGAACCGTATGCTCAGCCGGTTGGCGCGCACACACTGCTCGTACACCTCGGCGATGATGTCGCGCAGCTGCGGGTCCCGCGACCAGAGCCGCCCCGCCACCATGATCGTGGCGGGCGGGCGGCCGTTCAGCGCCGTGGCCACCGAGTCGTCGAGTTCCACCGAGGTGAACTCGAGCAGGCCGGTCACGACGTCCTCCACTTCCTCGAGGGTCCGGGTCAGATCGCGCTGCAGCTCCAGCATCTGGACGCCGTTGCGCTCCAGCTCGGCGATCCGGGACATCGTTCCGTCGTTCTCCTCGACGGGCCCGATGGAGGCCTCGATCTCCAGGAGCTTGCGGCGCACCGCGGACAGCGTGATCTTCTGCTTCTCCAGTTCGTGCAGCCTCGCGGCCTGCACCCTGATGTACTCGTCGGCCTGCTGGAGCATCGCGCCGAGCTGCTCGATCTGCCCGCTGTTCTGCCGGAGCCGGGTGTCCAGGCCCGGCAGCACGTCCCTTTTGACCCTGCTGAGCTCGTCGGTCAGGCGCTCGCCGACGGTGGCCAGCACGCCGTTCTGCTTGCCGACCTGCTCCCTGAGCTCGTTGATGCGCTGCACGAACACGTCGGCCTGGTCCTTGCTCCGCCTGCCGACATACAGCTCCAGACCGCCCACCACTATGCACAGCGCAACCAGGACGAGGGTCATGCGGCTCCCGGGTTTCGGCCTTTGATCGCGACGATAACAAAGGATTGCCCCGAGCCGGCAGAGATCGCCGGCTAGCTCTGCGTCACCCGCAGCCCTCGAACTGCGGGACGGTCGTGGTGGGTTGCAGGCCCGAGGCGTCGAACCACTTGTGCAGCAGCCGGGCGGCGGTACCGTCCAGGAACATGTCGGTGATGGCCTTGTTGACGTCCTCGCAGGCCTCGATGTCGCCGTGCGGCAGGCCGATGCCCATCCGCTCGTCGGTGAACGGCGCGCGCACCAGCCGGAACGTGCTCGGTTTCCACAGAGAGGCGAGCCCGGCCATGATCACGTCATCGGTGGAGACCGCGTCGATCTGCCCGGCGGCCAGCTTGCCCATGCAGTCGCGGTCCGACTGACCGGGCACCAGCTTCGCCGCGACCTTCATCTCGTCGGTGACCCGCGGTGCCGAGTCGGCCCCGGCGACCGCGCAGAGGGTCCGGCCCGCCAGGTTGTGCACGGTGTGGACCGCGGTGTCCTGAGCGCGGACCATGATGTCCTGGTGGGCGACGTAGTACGGCCCGGCGAAGGTGACGGCGGTCTTGCGGTCCTGGGTGATCGAGTAGCTGGCGACCACCATGTCGACCTTGTGGTCCTTCAGGAACTGCGGCCGCTGGGGCAGGGTGACCGGGACGAAGACCGGCGTGGCGCCCAGCTTCTTCGCCACGTAGGTCGCCACGTCCACGTCGAACCCGGTGAAGTTGCCGTGCGCGTCCCGCAGGCCGATCGACGGCTGGTCGAACTTGACGCCGATCCGCAGCGTGCCCTGGTG
>JAOPYM010000480.1 GCA_025964615.1 Actinomycetes bacterium | reverse complement strand
CCGCTGTTCACGATGTTCAGGATGCCAGGGCCCAGGACGACGATGAACAGCGCGGGCAGAATGCAGAGCATGACCGGGAAGGTGATCTTCACCGGGACCTTCTGCGCCTTCTCCTCGGCGAGCTGACGCCGTTTGAGCCGCATCTCCTTGGCCTGCTCCCGTAGCACGTTGCCGATCGGGATCCCCAGCTCGGAGGCCTGGGCGAGAACGCTCACGAAGGTGCGCAACTCCTCGACCGACGTCCGCGTCGCCATCGACTGGAGCGCGGCCTCACGGGACTTCCCGATCTGCATCTCCTGCAGGAGCCGGGCGAACTCCCCGGACAGCGGCCCGGCGATGCTCCGGGCGACCCGGTACAGCGCCGCGTCGAAGCCGAGCCCGGCCTCCACGCTGACGACGAGCAGGTCGAGGATGTCAGGCAGCGTCCTGCGGAACTCCTCCTGCCGGCGCAGGCCCGTGTTGTAAAGCAGCAGGTCGGGCAGGTAGAAACCGCCGACCGCACCCGCCAGGGCGAAGAAGACCGAAACCCCCAGACCCTTGCTCAGGCCCAGCGCCCCCGCGACGGCACCCGCGACCAGCAGGCCGAGCCCCTTGACCGACAGGATCCGTTCCGGTGTCCACCGGCCGGGGTTGCCCGCCACGTCAAGGCGCTTCTGCACCGACCCGAGCGAACCGGCCTGGCCGAGCTGCATGGCCAGTGCTGCGGTGAAACGCAGCACCGGGCTGCGCACGAACGGATCCGAGGCCGGGCTGTGCGGCGCCGTGCCGGTCGAATAGACCGTCTCGATGGACTCCAGCGCGCCCGCCACACCGGTCGGCTGCCGGTCCTCGTGGCTCAGCGCCACGACGACGAGGATCAGCGCACCGGCGATCGCGAGTACTCCGACGCCGAGGATCAGCATGCCCATGTCAGGCCTCCACCTTGACGATGCTGCTCATCCAGAACCAGCCGACCACCATGAAGACCGTCCCGGTGACGAGCAGGACCACGCCGGCGGGCGTACTGAACAGCGGTTTGAGATAGTCGGGCCGCAGGACCGAGAGGGCGCCCACGACGAAGATCGGCATGGCGATGAGCAGGTACGCCGACAGCCGGCCCTCGGCCGAGAGCGCCCGGACGTGGCGGCGCAGGTGGGTGCGCTCGCGCATGGTCTCCACGGTGGTCTCGATCACATCGGCCAGGTTCCCGCCGACCTCACGCTGGATCCGGATGGCCATGACCACCCAGCTCAGGTCCCGGCAGTCCATGCGTTCGGCGACCGTGTCGAGTGCGTCCTCGATACCGACGCCGAGCCGGGTCTGCGTGACCGCCCGGGACATCTCACCGCCGAGCGGCTGGATGTCCTGCTGAGAGAGGCGGTCGAGCGACTGGGAGACTGAGAACCCCGATCGCAGCGAACTCGCGATCAGCTGAAGGGCGTCCGGCAACTGGTCGGCGAACGAGTTCAGCCGCCGGGTGACCCGCGCCGAGAGATACGCCCGGGTTCCGAACCAGCCGAGGACCACGCCGAGGGGAATGCCGATGAGGACATTGCCCGTCAGGATCCACAGCACCACGATCAGTCCGAGGCCGGCGCCACAGCGGATCAGCAGCCACTCGTGCGGGCGCAGCGACTGGCCGGCCCGGTCGAGGTCGCGCGCCATCCGCTCCTCGAAGCTTCCCGACTGGACGACCTGCCGGCTCAGCCCGAGCATGCCCTTGAGCAGGACACTGGAGTGCGGGCCCCCGCCGGTCTGTTCGGCCGCGGAGCTGTAGCGTGCTATCTCGTCCGCCAGCGTCGGCGTGCCCGGCCGGCCGGTGAGGACCGAGACGGCGACGACCGCGGCGGCGATGGCGGCGAAGCAGAGCACCAGGACGACGATCAGTTCGAGTGACCCGGGTGCGGCCGGCGCGGGCGCCGCCGCCGGTGCGAGGTGCCCGCCCGTCAGGACGGTGGCCGCCGAGACCGTCCCGGCGAGTCGCAGGCGGGTCTGAGCCTGGACGGCCACGATTCCCGCCCGCGCCCGGACGGTCAGCACGACCTGCTTTCCGGCCAGGTTCGCGGGCAGCGTGGCGCTGACCCACATCGCCTGGCTGAAGGAGCCCGCCGCGCCCGCGAACGACGCGATCATCCGCTTGGCGTCCGGAGAGGGGAGCATCTGGCCGCCGGAGGCCCTGGCCAGCGCCTGCAGGGTCGAATTCGAGGTGGCGGCGGTCTTGAAGGCGACGATGTCGGCGGGTACGCGGTCCTGTCCGAGCCGGCTGCCGATACCGTTCAGCGACAGGTGGCTGGAGGTGTCCTTGCCGTCGGTCAGCACGACCATCCGGTGTTCTCCGCCGCCGATCCGGCGCAGCTGCGCCAGGGCCGTGGCCATCGCGTCGTAGAGGGCGGTCGCGCCGCTGGAGCGCACGGCGCGCAGTGCGGCCGACAGCGCCTGCCGATCCTGCGACGGGGGTACGGTCAGCCGCTTGGCCGTCACCGATTCCGTGGTGGTGATCCCGGCGGCGACATCGGCGGGGAGATGCTGCAGGAACCCCAGGACCCCCTGCCGGGCCTGCTGGAGATCCGAGGTCCCCATCGAGCCGCTGGTGTCCATCACGATCATGACGGCCCGGCCGGCCTGCGGGCTCGTGCCGCCCGACGAGGCCGCGGCTCCCGGGGGTTGCGCGGTGGCCTTTACGAGAGTGCGGTTCACGGTGACCCGCACGCTGGTCCGGTCCAGCTGGGCCCCGGTGGGCAGGTTCGCCGCGGAGAACAGGAACTCGGCACTGCCGACGGAGAGGTTGAGATCGCTGATCCGGCCGATCTGATCCTGTGCCCAGGCCGGAGTGGCCGCCATCATGATGAGGAGCGCCGCGAGGACGGCCCGTGCCCTCACCATCGGGGGACTCCGGTGAAGCTGAACAACTCCGCCGGGACGGTGATGCCGTGGTCGAGCAGCCGGTCGAGGAACCGCGGTCGCAGGCCGGTCGAGCGGAGCTGGCCGGTGTAGCGGCCCTGCGGGTCGAGGCCGGCGCGCATGTCGAACAGGAAGATGTCCTGCAGGGTGACGACCTCGCCCTCCATCCCCGACACCTCGGTGACGTGGGTGATCCGCCGGGTTCCGTCCTTCAGCCGGCTCTGGTGAATGATCACGTCGATGGCGGAGGCGACCTGTTCCCTGATGGCGCGTACCGGAAGGTCCATGCCGGACATCAGGACCATCGTCTCGAGCCGGGACAGCGCCTCCCTCGGGGCGTTCGCGTGCACGGTGGTCAGGGAACCCTCATGGCCGGTGTTCATGGCCTGGAGCATGTCGAGCGCGGCCCCGTCCCGTACCTCGCCGACGATGATGCGGTCGGGGCGCATCCGCAGGCAGTTGCGCACCAGGTCGCGGATGGTCACCTCGCCCCGGCCCTCGATGTTGGGGGGCCGTGCCTCCATGCGCAGCACGTGCTCCTGACGGAGCTGCAGCTCCGCGGCGTCCTCGATGGTGACGATCCGCTCGTCGGGCGGGATGAAGGAGGACAGGACGTTCAGTGTCGTCGTCTTCCCCGATCCCGTACCGCCGCTGATCAGGATGTTGAGGCGCCCCCGCACGCATGCGGCGACCAGCTCCGCGACCTGCGGCGTCCACGTTCCGAACCCGACCAGGTCGTGGACCGTGAAGGGGTCCGCCGCGAACTTCCTGATGGTCAGCAGCGCGCCGTCGATGGCGACCGGGGGAATCACCGCGTTGACCCTGCTGCCGTCCGGAAGCCGGGCGTCCACCATGGGGCTGGATTCGTCGATGCGCCGCCCGACCCTGGCGACGATCTTCTCGATGGTCCTGCGCAGGCTGCCTTCGCCGGCGAACGCCCCGTCGATGAGGCTGAGTCTTCCGTTGCGCTCCACATAGATCTGGCCGGGGCCGTTGACCATGATCTCGCTGACCTCTGGGTCGTTGAGGTACGGCTCCAGTGGGCCGAGTCCGAGGATCTCGTCGGCGATCTCCTGGGCCACCCTGGCCCGGTCGGCCACGGTGAGCGGGGTCTCGTCCTGTTCAAGGACCGTCTGCAGGGTCGCCCTGACCCGCTGTTCGAGGTCGGCGGCCCCGAGGTTGGCGTCGTACAGCTTGGGGCCGAGCGTGTCGATGAGGTTCTGATGGACGCGCCGCTTGAGGGAGGCGAAGGGGTCGCCAGGCCGTACCGCCCGCCGGTAGGGCGAGGGGACCAGCGAGGCGCTGGCAGGACCCGCGGCGGGGTCCTGCTGGAGCCTGGCGAGTCGCTCACCGAGGCTGCTCATGCGCGGTTGGCCCTCGAACGGCGCAGGCCCTTGCGCGATTCCTTGGCGCCGGCCGGGGGCCCGCCGAGCGCGACCCTGGCCACGTTCCTGATGGCCTGGCTGACGGGGTGCTGCGGATCCTCCATGGCCAGTGGGACCCCCTTGTTGATCGATGCCGGTACGTCCTGGCTGGTCGGTATCTGGGCCGCGATGGGCCGCCCGATGACCCGGTCGATGTCGGCGGGGGTGAGCCCGGCCCGGGTGTCCGCCCGGTTCAGCACGATGGCGCGGGCCTCGGCCGAGTAGCCGAGGAGATCGAGCATGTCGAGGGTGACCCGCAGGCCCTTCAGGGCCGTCACCTCGGGAGCGGCGATCAGCAGCTGCATGTCCGAGATGTCCAGCGCGGCGAGTACCTGCTCGCTGAAGTGCGGCGGGGTGTCCACGATCACCACGTCGAACATCCGGCGCAGCACCGTGAGCAGCTCATGGACCAGCCGCCCGGAGATCTTCTCGGCATCTCCAGGCGTGACCGGGGCGAGCACCGCGACGAGACCGGACTCGTGTTTCACCAGCATCGACTGGACCCCGGTCTCGTCCATGTGCTCGAACATCGGCACGGCGTCGACGATGGTGCGCTGCGGGTTGACCCGCAGCATGATGCCGACATCACCGAAGCCGAGGTCCAGATCGACCAGGCAGACACTGTGCCGCTTTGCCTGGGCCAGCGTGACGGCGAGGTTGGTGGAGACCATCGACTTGCCGCAGCCTCCCTTGCCCGCGAAGATGACCACCACCCGGCCGCTCTTGCCGGGGGCGGTCTGGATCCGCGCCTGCGCCTGCGCCTGCTCGGTGCTCCGTAGCCGGGCGGAGACCTCCCAGGACCGCCGGCAGGCGTCCATCAGCGCGGGGAAGTCCCGGTCGGGGATCACCTCGCGTACGCCGGCCCGCATCGCCTCGGACAGCACTTCGACCTGGAGCTGCTCGCGGACGAGCACGATGCTGAGGGCGGGGCGGTGCACACGCTGGGCCGTCGCGAAGGCCAGGGCGCTCCGAAGATCGATCCCGGGCCCGATGACCACGACGAGCTCCTCGTGGTCGGTGGTCAGGGCGCGGTCGAGTTCCGGCAGACCCGGTACGGCCCGGCCGTGTTCACGGAATCCGGCGGCGAGCCTGCGGGCAGCGCCCTCATGGGGTTCGCAGATGATCGGCATGTGCTGACCCTCCCTTCATCAACTGAACAGCGTGAGGCTCGTAACGCCGGTGCCGGTCGGGCTGAGGTTGGCCGAATCACCCTCGAGACCGAGGTACAGGCCGCCGCCCTGGGCGCCGCCCGCCGTCGCGAGCACGAGCTTTTCGGCCTCCTGCTGTGTCATGGCCAGCGTGACGAGTGAACTCGGCCCCGTCCCTGCGGATCCGCTGCCGGCCGCGAGCACCTCCACGTTGATCAGCAGGGTCCGCGCGCGGGAAGTGTCGCCCTTGTGCTGGCCCTTGGCGTCGAGTTCGGGGCCGTAGTAGAAGACGATCACTTTCGTACCGGGCTGCACGTAGCCGGCGACCCGCTGCGCGTCACCGAGGCTGACGGTCACCGCGACCTTCCCGGACGGAACGGCCAGGGTGCCGGCGCCGCCCTTGGCCCCGAGCAGCGACCGCCGGATGAGCTCGCCGGCCAGGATGCCGGTCTTGACGACACCGTCGCCGGTGAGCTCCTGGACGGATCCGACGGTGTCGCTGGGAATGGTGTCCGCGGGCATCCGATCGGCGCGAACGAATCCGCCGGACTGCAACTGGGCCACTGCCGTGCCGGCGGGGATGGCCTTGGCGGCGACCAGGACGTTCGCCGCCTGGCGTCCGGCGATGGCCCGATCGTCGGCACCTTTCACGTAGTACAGAACGCCGGCCGCCCCGACCAGCGCGAGCACCACCGCGAGCAGAATGGTGACCAGCCGACGATTCATGTTTCCCCCTGAACTGCTGAGGCCGTCAGCCGACCTGTTGAAATGCGGTGGCCCCGTACGAGCTGCCCGAGCCGACCGTTCCGGAAAGTTTCCCGGTGACGAAGAAGCCGGTGAAACAGGGATCGATGAACGTATTGAGAATGGGGATTCCGCAGGCCTGGGCGGTTCGCCAAGATGGCCCTCCGGCCGTTCCGAAGACCCCACCCGTGATCACGAGCGCGGCGAATCCGACCACGTGGTAGTGGTATTGACAGAATGCGTTGAACAGTCCCAGCGCGCACAGCAGCGGTGGACCCGAGGCCGTCGTGCTGTCATAGACCGCCACGTTGACGGTGTGCGGGCTCGGGGCAGGGGTGCTGAACAGCATGTTGAAGAACTGCTGGAACCATTCCATGATGGTCTGACCCTGGCAGTACAGCGATGTCGTCACGGCCTTGATGGTGGCCGCCGGATACCCCAGCACGTCGGTTCCCGCCGTGATCGGCTGGCCGGTGGTGCAGTTGGATATCGACGTGAGGATGGCGAAGTCGTTATTGGCGGACGAAGAGCTGCTCTGGCATCCGGACCACCTCGCGTAGAACATCGCCTCGAGTGAGTTCACCGGATTGGTCGCGGTCCAGTTCGCAGACGAGGGGGCGTACGTGGTTCCGCCATTGGTCGCATTCTGCCAGGAGCACTGTGAGATCATGAGGGGAAAGGCGCTCGCGCTTGACGGCGTGCCCCAGGCGACCCGGGCGCAGGCGTCGACCTGCAGGCCCTGGTACTGCGTGCCGAGGAGCGCTCCCCCGAAGGCGGGAGGGAGCAGGGTCTTGCCGTCGGCGGTCCGGGTGGTCGTTCCCACCTCGATGTAGTTGCCGGTCCCGGGCCTCGTGCCCTGGCACTTGGCGGTCGTCCCGGTGGCCGGGCACGGACCGAAGATCGTCCCGTTCACCTGCCCGCACAGGATGCTCGCGTCCGATCTCCCGTCAAGTGCATTGAGACCGGCCGCGGCCGTGGCCGTCTGCGTGATGGTGCTGAGGTCCGCGGGGCAGTTCGCGTCGTCGGCACAGGCCTTCGCGGCCACCATCGCGGCGGCGTCCGCGCCGCTCAGCAACTCCTGCCGCTCGGCGTAGAGCTGCCCCATGTCGACGACCATCGCGCCGATGGCCAGGAGCACGCCGCCGGCGAGCAGTACGGCCACGATCGCGGTAACGGCGCCGCGATCACCGGGCCGGTGGCGACCGGCCGTCCAGGTCACTGCAGGCATGGCATCGAGGCCTCTCCGGTGACAGTGGCCGACGAGCCGAACACCGGAAGGTAGCTGGGAATCCAGTAGTCGACCTGGACCTGCACCTGGACGACGACGGTCTGGTTGGTATCGGAGCACGGAGCGGGGGCAGTGGGGATCGTGTAGGGCAGGCCGGCGTTGCCCGTCGGGCCGGGGTCGCCCGTCAAGACCATGCTGCGGGCCGATTCCCTCGCCGCGTCAGTGGCGACCAGCTGGGCGTTGAGCAGCTGACCAAGGTCGACGATGCCGACGATGAATGCCACCAGGACCGGGAGGACCAGGGCGAACTCCACAGCGGCCGCGCCGCGATCGTGTTCCTGATGTCCTCTGCTCATGCCCCGCTGCCCGTGTCTCGCCAGATGGATGCCGTCGCCCGTACCGGGCGGAGCACGAGGCTCCGCCCGCTACGACGCCCTAGTTGGGGGCGGCGGGGCCGGTACCGACCTTGTTGGCGGTGTTCGTGAAGAGGGTGTTGAGGTTGGTGCCGAGCAGCGTCACTCCCACGATGATGGCCACGGCGATCAACGTGATGAGCAGGCCGTACTCCACGGCGGTGGCGCCGCGGTCGCGCTCGTGGTCGACGACGGCGTCACGGAGCATGCGCATCCGGATCATGAGCTGGAGCGTCGCATTGTTGATCATTTCGGGGGTCCCCTCCCACTGAGAAGGCCCGGCGCGGCTGACGCCGGCGCGACGACGTTCTGTCGCCTGCGACTGCTCAGCTTGGAGAATTGATCTTGCAAGGGGTAAGTGGCCGTGTGGATCATCTTGCGATCCGAATGGACTACATGTCGGCCGAACGGGGGACACAGACCCCCTGACTTACTGTCCGAAGTGAGCATACCGGTATGCCCGTATTGTCGGCTGACGCGGCAAAACCACCATG
>JAOPYM010000424.1 GCA_025964615.1 Actinomycetes bacterium | reverse complement strand
AGATCCTCGCCCAGTTCGCGGGCCGCGGCATCAACCTGACGCTGATCCAGTCGCGTCCGACCGGAGCCGGGCTCGGGTCGTACCGCTTCTGGATGGAGTTCGAAGGCCACGTGTCCGACGCCCGGGTTGGCGAGGCACTGATGGGCCTGCGCCGGATCTGCGCCGATGTCCGGTTCGTCGGGTCCTACCCACGCGCCGACCAGGTCCGCCCCGAAGTCCGCCGGGGCACCCACGACGACGACTTCACCGAGGCCGCCCGCTGGCTCGACGACATCCGCGCCGGGAACACCTGAGTTAACTTCTGGACAACAAGTCCAAGATGTACGTTTTACGGTGATATAAGTTTTCGATCACCGCGTGGATCTTCGTCCCGGGTGTCACTCCCCCCTTCCCGGAGGTCCCGTGCGGAGACTCCTGTCCGCAGGCCTGGCTGCACTGTTGCTGCTGGCCGTGCCGCTTACCGCTTCGCCGCCCGCGTCGGCCGTGACCAGTCCGATCACCGTGCGGTACGCCACGATCGAGAACTTCGGCTGGACCAGCCCGATCCGGGTGAGCGTGCTCTCGTCGAGCCCGGTCACGGCCATCACCGTGGGTCTTCGCCTCGATGGCACCGCGACGGGCAGTACGCCCTATGCCACGGTCTCCGACTTCACGCTGGTCGACGGGACGACAACAGACGGCACCTGGCAGAGCAGCACCGCTCCCCAGATCGCCCTCAACCCGGCGACCGACCTCGACGTCTCGGTCACCGACTCGGCCGCCGACCAGGTCACCGTGCCGACCGCGGGCACGATCGCCGCCCACATCCCGACCAGCTTCAGCGAGTTCACCGTCACGCCGGGAACGGTCGACCTTCATCGCGGGCCGGTCAGCTACGCCGGACGGCTCGTCTACCCGGATGCCCAGGGAGTGGCACAGCCCGCCGTGGGCGTGGCGGTATCGGTGCTGGCCGGGAACGGCTACGTGGCGAGGAGCGTGACCACCGATGCCGACGGCCGATTCTCGGGCACAGCCCCGGCACCGAAGGATTCGATCACCTACTTCGCCCGGTCGTCCATGCTCGGCGGCCTCATCGGCACCGGCAGCCAGGGCGTTCCCGTCGTTGTGCAGCCGGTACCGACCAGGATCACCATCACCGGCGTCAACCCGGTCCAGCCGTACCTCAACGCCGATGCCACGATCTCGGGACGCCTCGAGCAGCAGGCGGCCGATGGCACCTGGGGACCCCTCGCCTCACGAAACGTCTCAGTCACCGCCGTAGGCGGGCAGTACTTGACGAGTGCCTCGACATCTGCGAGTGGCAGCTTCACTGCATCGGCACAGACCACGCTCAGTGGACAGTGGACAGTCGCCTTCGACCCGGGCCTGACCCTGTTCACGCCGTCGAGCGCGGTGGCAAGTGTCCAGGACCCAGCGCACTTGATGGCCTACAGCCAGTTCTCGATGGAGGGCATCGGCGCTACCCAGAATCGGGTCAACGCCGGTGCCACGGTGCCCTTCTACGGTGAACTCTTGGGCCCACCGAACGGCGCGAAGATCGTGATCGAGTTCTCCGCCGACGGCAAGAACTGGAATCGCACGGCCTTCACCGGGCTTTCCGGCGCAGTCAGCGCGCCCTATGAGAACTTCTCCATTCCGATCACCGTGAACAGTCCCGGGTATTGGCGTGCCGTCTACGACGGCGACGCGCACAGCCTCCCGGCTGTCAGCACTGCCTACCAGATCGCGGTCGGCAGCCTGGTCACCGTCGACCAGTTCTACGTCTCGCCGACCAGTCCCGTGACGCCGGGAACCAACGTCCTGTTCGAGAGCTCGTTGATCGACGAGACGCCCAAAGGCACGTTCCCCGTCAAGAACGCCAAGGGGGTGCTGCAGTTCTCCAAGGACGGCAGCCACTGGACGACGGCCGGTCCGCTCTACTCGCCCACGGACGGCAACTACTACACGACATCCATACTCACGCAGACCGGTAGCTGGCGGGTCGACTTCCCCGCCTTGCGCCTCTCCAGCCGGCCGATCCGCATCGAGGTCCGCGGGAAGAGCCGGATCACCTCGTTCGGCATTACTCCGAACCCCGTGAAGCATGGGTCGCGGCTCAAGCTCGGCGGTCTGCTTCAGGGCTATGGGCACACCTGGTACGGGCTCTCCGGCCGCACGATGCAGGTCTTCTTCCGGCCCACGGGCGCGGCCTCCGGTACCAAGATCGGCACCTCTGTCACTGACAAGAGCGGCCGCTTCACCTTCACCGCGACCGCCGGGCAGTCCGGGACCTGGTGGGTCTCCTACAACGGTGGCTCGTACTACCTCCCGGTGACCAGCGCCGTTCGCTCCTCCCGGGTGGCCTGATGTCCGACAGCTCCTTCCCATCGCCTCGTGGAGGTTCGATGCGCCGCCGCCTCTCCCTGCTCACCGCGCTACTGGTGTTGGCCCCGCTCGCACCCAGTGGGTCGGCGTCCGCCAGTACGGCTCCGATCATCATCAACAGTGTGGGCGGTGTACAGAAGGGCTGGACGACACCGCTCGAGGTTTCGGTCACCTCGACCAGCCCAGTGGCGACGATCACCGTCAAACTGCACAATCGGCACAGCGGTGACGTCAACCAAGTCCTCACCACGGTGACCGACTTTCAGTTGATCAGCGGCACCACCACCAATGGCGTCTGGCAGAGTGCATCATCGGAGCAACTGCTTCCGGGCGACACCAGGCTTGAGACGACGGTCACCGACACGGCGAACGACAGCCTGCTCTCCTGGGCCGGCGACGCCCTCAACCCGGTGGAACCCAGATTCGTCGGAGTCTCGTTCGCGCCGCACACTCTGACCGTCGACCATCAGCTGGCCGTCAGCGGCCACGTCGTCTACACCGACCAGAACGGCGTCGAGCAGCCACTGAACGGTGCCACAGTCCTGGTCGGGACGGCACCGAGCGGCAATGGCGGCGGCCTGTCCACGAACGCGGCCGGATGGTTCTCTGGCGTAATCGAGGTCGATCAGTCGGCGACATACGTCGCCGTCGTGGGGCCGTACGACTACGTACCGGCGAATGTGTACAGCGCGACCTTCCCCGTCTCCGTGCCCGTGGCCCACACCCGGCTCACGGCTGTGCTCCAGATGCAGCCACAGCAGACCGATCAGCGGGTCAGGATCACCGGAAGGCTGGAGCGGCAGGCCGCCGACGGCACCTGGATGCCACTCGGCGGCCGGTTTGTCAGCTGCAACCCAGAGTGCTCGGCGAACTCAACGGGCGGCAGCCAGCTGCCCTATGTCTATCAGGACGGCACGTTCGTCGCGTACGCATCGACTCCGCCGACGGGCACGTGGACCCTCTCCTACAATCCGGGAACCCAAGCCTTCGACCCGGCGAGCACCCAGATTCAGCTCGCCGACACGGCCGGCTTCAAGGACTACTCGCAAATAGTCAACACTGCTTCGAGTGCGACCCGGGTCTCGCCTGGAGACGTGGTCCACGTCACCGGGCAGCTCCTCGGCGGGAAGACCTGGCCGCCGACGACCCCCGTCCCCAACACGACCGTCGGGGTCTACTTCAACCCGGATGGCTCCAACACCGGTCCCACCTTCACTGGAAAGACCGATGCTAACGGGAAGTTCGACGTGGCCGTCACCGTGTCCGGACCGGGCACCTGGATGGCCTTGTTCTGGGGGGACAGTACCCACGTAGGGGCGCCGCAGCAATCGGATTCCGGTCACATAGCCACAATCAGCACGACCGGCTTCAGCGGCCCGGTGGTCGTACCGTGGGTGGTCAAGAAGGGGCGTCCGCTGAAGATCAGTGCTCAGCTGCAGAGCAACAACCAAGACGGCTCGGGCTGGCAGATGCCCGGGAGAATCGTCACGCTCTGGTTCCGGGCGCTCGGCGCCAAGACCTGGACCCGGGTCCGTACCGCGGTGACCGGGTCCGACAGCGTGGTTCACTTCACTGTGACCTCGGTCCGGAGCGGCACCTGGCGGCTCTCGTACGCCGGCGACGCGAACCATATGGGGAGTACGAGCCCGAGCCTGTACGTGCGGGTGAAGTGAGACGGATACTCGGAGGCGGCCGGGGTGACGGACCGGTAACCTCGGGGGTGTGATTGACCTGCGAGCCCTTCGTGAGGATCCTGACCGCCTGCGCGCCTCGCAGCGCGCCCGCGGCGAGGACGACGCCGTCATCGACACTGTGCTGGAACTGGACGAACGGCGGCGCAGCGCGCTGACCTCGTTCGAGCAGTTGCGGGCCGAGCAGAAGAGCGCGGGCAAACTGGTCTCGAAGGCGCAGGGCGAGGAGCGGCAGGCGCTTCTGGACCGGGCGAAGGAGCTGTCCCAGCAGGTCAAGGAGGCCGAGGCCGAGGCCGGACGGCTCGAGGACGAGCTGAATGGGGCCGTGAAGAGGGTGCCGAACCTCATCGAGGACGGGGCACCGCACGGCGGGGAGCAGGACTTCGCCCTGATCGAGACCGTCGGGACGCCGCGCGAGTTCGACTTCGAGCCGAAGGACCACCTGGAGCTCGGCGAGCTGCTCGGCGCCATCGACATGGAGCGCGGCGCCAAGGTGTCGGGGGCCCGGTTCTACTACCTGACCGGGGTGGGGGCGCTGCTGCAGTACGCGCTGCTCAACCTGGCGATGGAGCAGGCCGTCGAGGCGGGGTTCATCCCGATGTATCCCCCTGTTCTGGTGAAGCCGGAGGCCATGGACGGCACCGGGTTCCTGGGTGCGCACGCGGAAGAGGTCTACCGGCTGCGGGAGGAGGACCTCTACCTCGTGGGTACGGCAGAGGTGCCGCTGGCCGCGTACCACATGAACGAGATCCTCGCCGAGCTGCCGAAACGGTACGTGGCCTGGTCGTCCTGTTTCCGGCGCGAGGCCGGGTCGTACGGCAAGGACACCCGGGGGATCATCCGGGTGCACCAGTTCGACAAGGTCGAGATGTTCTCGTACTGCCACCCCGACGAGGCGCACGCGGAGCACCTGCGGCTGCTGGGCTGGGAGAAGGAGATGCTGGCCAAGGTCGAACTCCCGTACCGGGTGATCGATGTCGCGGCGGGCGACCTGGGCTCCAGCGCGGCGCGCAAGTACGACTGCGAGGCGTGGGTACCGACCCAGGGGACGTACCGCGAGGTCACCTCGACGTCGAACTGCACCGAGTTCCAGGCCCGCCGGCTCGCCGTACGGTTCCGCAACGAGGAGAGCGGCAAGAACGAACCGGTCGCCACCCTCAACGGGACCCTCGCGACCACCCGGTGGATCGTGGCGATCCTGGAGAACCACCAGCAGGCCGACGGCTCGGTCCGGGTACCGAAGGCCCTGCAGAAGTTCCTCGGCCGCGAGGTCCTCGAACCCATCCGCTGACGGAAGAACCCCGATCGGGCAGACTGTGACCGATATGTCTGCACCCATGCCACATCTGGTGGCCACCGACCTCGATGGGACCATCGTCCGTTCCGACGGCACGATCTCGTCCCGTACCGTCAGAGCGCTGGAGCGCGTGGAGCGCGCGGGCGCGACGCTGGTGCTGGTCACCGGGCGTCCGCCGCGCTGGATGGCGGAGATCGCCGATGCCGTCGGGCACCATGGGCTGGCCATCTGTGCCAACGGCGCGCTGGTGTACGACCTGAGCACGGAGTCGGTCGTACGGTCCAGGTACATCGAGCCGGACGTGCTCACCGAGGCGATCGGGCGGCTGCGCGAAGTCGTGCCCGAGTTCCGGTTCGCCGTCGAGCACAGCACCGGGTTCGTCTTCGAGGACCGTTACAATCTGGGCACCTGGGACTCCGATGCGCTCGGCGGGCGGCCAGTGGACGGCGACACCCTGGTCAGCGCGCCCGGCAGCAAGCTGCTCGCGTTCCACCCGGGCGGGAACCCCGACACGCTGATGGTTCAGGCTGAGAAGGCTGTCGGTGATCTCGTCACCGTCACGCACTCGTCGAGCCGCGGCCTGCTTGAGATGAGCGCCCACGGCGTCACCAAGGCCAGCGCGCTGGCCGAGCTGTGCCTGGAGCTCGGCGTCTCCGTCGGCGACGTCGTGGCCTTCGGGGACATGCCCAACGACCTGCCGATGCTGACCTGGGCGGGCCGCTCCTACGGCGTCGCGAACGCCAACCCCGACGTACTCGCCGAGGTGGGCGCGATCACGGCCGCCAACAACGAGGACGGCGTCGCCCAGGTCCTCGAACTGTTGTTCCCCTAGTTCAGAGGTACGGGCCTGAGGGGCGGTGCGAATCGTCCTCTTCGGCCATCATGCCCGCGGGGAGTGAACGGCGCATCTGCTCCAGCTGGGCCCTGGCCGCCATCTGCTGGGCGAACAGCGTCGTCTGAATGCCGTGGAACAGGCCCTCCAGCCAGCCGACCAGCTGGGCCTGGGCGATCCGCAGCTCGGCCTCGC
>JAOPYM010000416.1 GCA_025964615.1 Actinomycetes bacterium | reverse complement strand
GCTATCTCACCCTGGTCGACCGGGTCAAGGACCTGATTATCCGGGGTGGGGAGAACATCTACCCAAAGGAAATCGAGGACGTCCTCTACACCCACCCCGCGGTGCTCGAAGCCGCGGTCGTAGGGCGGCCGGATGCGGTCTTCGGTGAGCAGCCCGTCGCCTTCGTGGCGCTGCGGCCCGGCCGTAACGTCGGGCCAGAGGCCCTCATCGAGCACTGCCGGGAGTCCCTGGCCCGGTACAAGGTGCCTCGCGGGATATACATCGAAGAGGTACTGCCCAAGAACGCGGTCGGGAAGATCGCCAAACCGACGCTGCGCGAACGACTGCGGGCCGAGCGAGGGTAATCACGGCGCGCACCACGCTCTTCTCCACGCGCAACCAGCATCTTCTTCGAATCCACAAATTGGCGATCTCAATCCCGCCGCAGAATTTTGTCATTAGCGAAGAGTTTGTTCGAAGCGTGACGGGTTAGACGAAACGCCCAGACGGGCACCCGAACGGGTGCTTTGAAGCTGCGAGTCGCGCCAACGGCGGCGTGGTGAGGGGCGTTGTCATGATGCTGATGGCGAGGAATGAGACACCCGCGCAAAAGGTGCGCAGGCACGTCGCGCTCAGCGCGGCGGTCACGGCGCTCGGCGGGCTGCTGTTCGGCTATGACACCGGGGTGGTGTCAGGGGCGCTGCTGTTCCTCCAGAAGGACTTCGGCGGGCTGTCATCCTTCCAGGAAGAGCTGGTCACCAGCCTGCTGCTGGTGGGCGCGGTGGTAGGGGCGCTGCTGGCCGGGCGGGTGGCCGACCTGATCGGCCGGCGGCTCACGGTCTTGATCACCGCGGCCATCTTCGTCGTGGGCGTGCTGCTCGCGGCGTTCACCCCGACGTATCCCGTGCTGCTGGCCGCACGGATCATCATCGGCCTGGCGGTCGGGTCGGCCTCCATGGTGGTGCCGCTCTATATCGGCGAGGTCGTTCCGCCCCGCGTCCGCGGTGGCCTCGTTAGCCTGAACCAGCTCGCGATCACCAGCGGGATCCTGGTGTCCTACCTAATCGACTACGGGCTCTCCGGCATCGGGAACTGGCGGCTGATGTTCGGCCTCGCCGCGATCCCGGCCGTGCTCCTGTTCACCGGGATGCTCTTCCAGAAGGAGAGCCCGCACTGGCTGATCCGGCAGGACAGGACCGACGAGGCACGGGACGTGCTGAAGCGGGTGCGGGACTCCGAAGACATCGAGGACGAGATCCACGAAGTCCAGGAGGTCAGCCGCAAGCAGGCGGGCACCCGGGAGCTGCTGTCGCCCAGGATCCGGCCGCTGCTGTTCGTGGGCGTCCTACTCGCGGTGTTCCAGCAGATCACCGGCATCAACACGGTCATCTACTACGCACCGTCGCTGCTGCAGGGCGCCGGGTTCGGCAACTCGGCCGCGCTGCTCGCCAACGTGGTGAACGGCGCGGTCAATGTCGGGATGACCATCGTCGCCGTGTGGCTGCTCGACCGGGTGGGGCGGCGGCCGCTGCTGCTGTCCGGCACGGCGGGCATGGCGGTCGGGATGGCGATCACCGCCTGCAGTTTTCTGGGCGGCGAGCACCTGCACGGCGCGCTGGCGATCGTCGCGGTGATCGGTCTGCTCGTCTACACCGGATCGTTCGCGATCGGGCTCGGGCCGGTGTTCTGGCTGCTGATCGCGGAGATCTACCCGCTGCGGATCCGCGGCGCGGCGATGAGCGTCGCGACGATGGCCAACTGGGGCGCGAACTTCGTCGTCACGGTCTCGTTCCTGACGCTGCTGAACGCGATCGACGGCGTCGGCGTGTTCTTCCTGTTCGGCTTCCTCACGCTGGTCGCGCTCGCTTACTTCTGGCGCAAGGTCCCGGAGACCAAGGGCCGCAGCCTGCAGGAGATCGAGCACGACCTCACCGGCAGCAGGGCTTAATTCAGGCCATGGCCGCAGAGTCACCCGGCTGGGTGTTCCCGGGTCGGGTGACGTGGCTCGACGGTGAACCCGAGTTCACCGAGGACCTTGACCGCGCCTGATTTCCCGCCCTCGAAATCACGGGAGGCGAGCCGCTCCCCCACCGCCGATACCATGCCCTCCTGCGACGCCAGAGCAACCGCATCACCGTCGCCGCCGAGGCGGGGACCTGCGGGCACTGGCTGGCCGCAGAGACATGCGGGCGCGGGGCCAGGCGGGGCAGCTAGCCAGCAGGGTCCGGGGAGGCCCAGCTGACCGCGGCAGACGCCGTTACCCAGACAATCTCAGGTGCGGCGGGCACGATGAACCCATGACCGCTGGCTGGATCCATGAGCTGTTCAATCAGTTTGACTTGCAGTGGAACCTGGTCCATGGACCCTCGCTGGAGACGCTCACCGATGAGGAGTACCTCTGGGAGCCTGTTCCGGGCTGCTGGAGCATCCGCCCGACGGGACCCGGCGGCCGCGGCGAGTTCGAGGCGTGGCCAGATCCTGAGCCGGAGCCGGTGACGACGATCGCCTGGCGGCTATCGCACCTGGCGGTGGGCGTCTTCGGGCTGCGCGCCTCCCACTACTTCGGCGACGGCTCCCTCTCTCATGAGAACGCCGAGCGCCCGCTGACGGCCAAGGAGGGCGTCGCCTACTTCAAGGAGCAGGCCCTGCAGTGGTGTTCGCACGTCGAGCGGCTGGACGAAGAGGGGCTGGCGCGCCCGGTGGGTGAGCCGGAGCACGCCCCGGTGGCGTCGCTCGTCCTGCATGTCAACCGGGAGGCACTCCACCATCTGGCGGAGGTGTCGCTGCTGCGGGACCTCTACCGGGCGACTGAGGGCGCGCGGCTCGCCTGATGCCGCAGACGGGAAGTGGTCTGGGGTTGGCGTGTGCGGGCGGGGCTGGTCGCGGCCGTATGGGGGGCGTTGGGGTCGGGGCCGATGGTGAGGCTGGCGAGCAGGCGCAGGCGTTCTTCGGCTTCGCTGCCGGGCTGGGCGTGGTAGGTGACCAGGGCCAGCATGCCGCTGCCGGGGATGAGCAGCCTTTCGTAGTTGAGCTCCAGCCGCCCGACCTGCGGGTGGTTGAACAGGCTGGTGCCGGTGGCCC
>JAOPYM010000401.1 GCA_025964615.1 Actinomycetes bacterium | reverse complement strand
CGTTGAGTCGTGGCGTTTCCCGCACTGTTCGAAGAAAAGGTGCGGGAAACGCCACGACTCAACGGTGGGGAGGAGGCGGCCGCCGGTGGGGAGGAAGCCTCGGGCGGGGTCTTCGGCGTAGACGCGGGCCTCCACGGCGTGACCGGTGAGGGTGACGGCGGACTGGGTCAGGGGCAGCGGGGCGCCTGCGGCGACCTGGAGCTGGAGTTCCACCAGGTCGAGGCCGGTGATCAGTTCAGTGACGGGGTGCTCGACCTGGAGGCGGGTGTTCATCTCCATGAAGTAGTACAGGCCGGGTTCGGTGGCGGACACGATGTACTCGACGGTACCGGCGCCGACGTAGCCGACGGCACGGGCGGCCGCCACGGCGCTGGCCCCCATGGCACTGCGCTGATCAGCGGTCAGCAGGGGCGAAGGGGCCTCTTCGATGATCTTCTGGTGGCGGCGCTGGAGGCTGCATTCGCGTTCGCCCAGATGGATGATCGAGCCGAAGGAGTCGCCGAAGACCTGGATCTCGATGTGCCGGGGGTTCTCGATGTAGCGCTCGACCAGCAGCGTGTCGTCACCGAACGAGTTCAACGCCTCCCGGCGGGCGGAGGCAATGGCCTCGCCGACCTGGTCGAAGGAGTCGATCAGCCGCATGCCCTTGCCGCCGCCACCCGCCGAGGGCTTGAGCAGCACGGGCAGCCCGATCTCGGCGACGGCGACAGCCAGTGCGGCGTCCGACAGCCCCGCCTCGTCACGGCCGGGCACCACGGGAACCCCGGCGGCGGCCACGGTCTGCTTGGCGCGGATCTTGTCGCCCATCGCCTCGATGGCCGAGGGCGGCGGCCCGATGAAGACCAGGCCCGCGTCCGCGCACGCCCGCGCGAACGGCGCGTTCTCGGCCAGGAACCCATAGCCGGGATGCACGGCCTGCGCGCCCGTCGAAAGGGCTGCGGCGACAATGGCGGACCCGTCCAGATACGAGGGGATCAGCACCGCCGAGTCGGCGCATCGGACGTGCAGCGCCCCCGCGTCGAGGTCGGTGTACACGGCGACGGACCGGATGCCGAGTGCGGAGAGCGTCCGGATGATCCGTACGGCGATCTCACCCCGGTTGGCGATCAGAACAGCGGAGAACATCGGCTCACATCCGGAAGACGCCGTAGCCGACCGGCGCCAGCGGTGCGTTGGCGGCGGCGGACAGGGCCAGGCCGAGGACGCGGCGGGTGTCCAGTGGGTCGATGACCCCGTCGTCCCAGAGCCGGGCGGTCGAGTAGTACGGGTTGCCCTGATGTTCGTACTGCTCGCGGATCGGGCGCTTGAACTCCTCCTCATCGGCGGGGGAGTCGAACTCGGGCCGGACGGTGGCCAGGACGGCGGCGGCCTGCGCGCCGCCCATCACCGAGATCCGCGCGTTCGGCCACATCCAGAGGAACCGGGGCGAGTAGGCACGCCCGCACATCGCGTAGTTCCCCGCGCCGTACGAGCCGCCGATGACCACGGTGAACTTCGGCACCCGGGCGCAGGCCACGGCGGTGACCATCTTCGCGCCATGCTTGGCGATGCCGCCCGCCTCGTACTCCCGGCCGACCATGAACCCGGAGATGTTCTGCAGGAACACCAGCGGAATGGACCGCCTGTCGCACAGCTCGATGAAATGCGCCCCTTTCAGCGCCGACTCGGAGAACAGGATGCCGTTGTTGGCGACGATCCCGACCGGGTGCCCGTGCAGGTGCGCGAACCCCGTGACGAGGGTCGCGCCGTACTCCCTCTTGAACTCGTGGAACCGGCTGCCGTCGACCAGCCGGGCGATCACCTCGCGGACGTCGTACGGGGTGCGCGGATCCGGCGGCACGACCCCGTACAACTCCTGCGCCGCATACAGCGGATCGGCAGGCGTTTCGCAGGACCAGGGGCGCGCAGCCCGGGGTCCCAGCGTGGCGATGATGGAACGGACGATCCGCAGCGCGTCGGCGTCGCCTGAGGCCAGGTGGTCGGTGACCCCGGAGATCCGGGAGTGCAGGTCGCCGCCGCCCAGTTCCTCGGCGGTCACGACCTCGCCGGTGGCGGCCTTCACCAGCGGCGGGCCGCCCAGGAAGATGGTGCCCTGGTTCCGGACGATCACGGCCTCGTCGCTCATCGCCGGGACGTACGCCCCGCCGGCCGTGCACGATCCGAGCACCGCCGCGATCTGCGGGATGCCCTGCGCCGACATGGTGGCCTGGTTGTAGAAGATCCGCCCGAAGTGCTCGCGGTCGGGGAACACCTCGTCCTGCTCGGGCAGGAACGCGCCGCCGGAGTCGACCAGGTAGATGCACGGCAGCCGGTTGTGCAGCGCCACCTCCTGCGCTCGCAGGTGCTTCTTCACCGTGATCGGGTAGTAGGTGCCGCCCTTGACGGTCGCGTCGTTGGCCACGATGACGCACTCGCGCCCGCGGACCCGGCCGATGCCGGTGATGATGCCGGCACCCGGTGCGGCGTCGCCGTACATCCCGTTCGCCGCCAGGGCGGACAGCTCCAGGAACGGCGAACCCGGGTCGAGCAGCCCGTCCACCCGATCGCGGGGCAGCAGCTTGCCGCGCGACACATGCCGCTCGCGGGACTTCTCGGGCCCGCCGCGCGCCGCTGCATCGACTCGTGAACGCAACGTGGCCGCGAGGGCCGCGTTCAGCGAGGCATTGTCCTTGTACGCCTCGCCCGTGACGTCCGCACGGCTCTCCAGTACCAGTCCGCCCATACCGCCCTCGTCAGTTAATGAACGTTAACAGCGACGATGTTAATCGACATTAACACGCGTCGTCTACACTGAGCCCCATGACCGAGACGGCGACCGCCCAAACCACGCGGCGCGGCGAGATCCTGGCCGCGGCGGCGGAGCTGTTCGCCCGGCACGGGTACCGCGGCGTCTCGATCGGCGACCTGGGCGCGGCGGTGGGCCTCACCGGACCGGCGCTCTACCGGCACTTCCGCAGCAAGGACGCGGTGCTCGCCGAGATGCTCCTGGACATCAGCCAGCGGCTGCTCACCGAGGGGTCGCGACGCGCGGCCGGCCCGGAGGACCCGCTGGACGCCCTGATCGGCTGGCACGTGTCCTTCGCCCTCGGCAACCCCGCCCTGATCACCGTGCACGAACGGGAACTCGGAAACGTGCCCGAGACGGACAGGCGAGAGATCCGCCGGGTCCAGCGCGCCTATGTGGAGGAGTGGGTACGGGTGCTGCGGGCCGAGCGCGAAGGACTCGGTGCGGAGCGGGCGCGAGCCGCCGTGCACGCCGTGTTCGGGCTGCTCAACTCCACCCCGCACAGTGCCGGTGACCTGGATCGTGACGCGATGGCCGGGCTGCTGTGCGGGATGGC
>JAOPYM010000351.1 GCA_025964615.1 Actinomycetes bacterium | reverse complement strand
GTCCAGGGCGGGCCCGTCGCAGTCCGGGTGGGTGTAGGCGCACATCAGGGCGTAGTCCATCTCGGCCAGCGCCGCGGCGTCCCAGACGACGCCGCCACCGGGCTTGGGCGCGTCGAGCATGCCCATCCGGCGGGCCCACTCCGCACTGTGCGCGCGGGCGCGCTCAAGGTGCGGATTGATCCTGGCGGGATACGGCATGTAGAAATCCGGCAGCGTGAAAGCCTGCATGAGCGTGTCTACCCCCTTGAACCGGCCAGCGTCGCCTACTCGCGGTAATGACACTCACACTAAGCGTGGGAAGCTTCAATGTCCGGCCAAGTGAGACCCCGGTACCGCCCGGCACCTTTACGTTGTAGATCACAACCCGTTCAGTCGTGGCGTTTCCCGCACCTCTCCTGCACCGGGTGCGGGAAACGCCACGGTTCAACGGAGCTGGTCGCGGAGGAGGCGGTGGACGTTGGCGCCGAGGATCTTGACGATGTGGTCTTCGGGGAGGCCCCGGTCGAGCAGGGTCCTGGTGACGAGCGGCAGGCCCCGGGGCCCGTCGAGGCCGGGCAGGATCGCCTTGATGTCGAAGCCCATGGTGTCCTCCTCCTCACAGCAGGGCGGTGTCAGGTCCTCGGTGACCTCACGCATGAAGTCGGGGCCGAGGCCGACGTGGTCGATCCCGGCGACGCCGACGATGTGCTCGATGTGGTCGGCGAGCTTGCCGACGGTGTAGCCGGCGGGGTCCTGCGACAGGAATCCCGGCAGGAAGTTCACGCAGACCACGCCGCCGGTCGCCGCGACGCCTCGGAGCTGGTCGTCGGTCAGGTTGCGGTGGTGATCGCGAAGCGCGCGGGCCGAGGAGTGCGTTGCGATCACCGGCCGGGTGGCCAGCTCCAGGACGTGGGCCACGCCGGACGCGCCCAGGTGCGAGACATCGAAGATCATGCCCAGGCGCTCCATCTCCTGGAGCGCCTGCACCCCGGCGGCGGTCAGCCTGCTGCCGGTCGCGTCCTCACCGCTGCCGTCTGCCAGGGGCGTACGGCCCCGGTGCGCGATCGACGCGATCCGTATCCCCAGCCGGTAGAGGGTCGGCAGCAGCTCCACGTTCGCGTCGATGCCCGGGGCGCTCTCCAACGCCAGCACCAGCGCGATCCGCCCCGAGGCCAGGGTCCGGTCGATGTCGTCGCCCGTCAGGCAGATGCTCACCTCGGAGGCGTTGCCCTCGGCCAGCACGTGCGCGCATTCGATCATGCGCAGCGTCTCGCGGAGCGCGCCCTCGGGGCGGAACTGGTCGTCGATGAAGACGGGCAGCACCTGCAGATCCACCCCGCCGTCGCGCAGCTGCGGCAGCCAGCGCTCCCGGAAGAAGGACGCCCAGCGGTGTGGCGGCCGCGCGGTGACGGCCATCAGCAGGTCGTTGTGGGTGTCGGCGACGACGGCGCGGTGGTGGAGCTCTGTGGACACGTCGTTGTGCTCCTATCGCGGGTACAGGCGGAGGAGATCCTCTTCGGTCTCTCTGCGGACGACGATTGTCGCCGAACCGTCCCGTACCGCGATCACAGGGGGCCGCGGCACATGGTTGTAGTTGCCGGCCAGCGACCGCTGATAGGCGCCTGAGCAGGGGACGGCGAGCAGGTCGCCCGCGCGCAGATCACCGGGCAGCGGCAGGTCTCGGACCAGGATGTCGCCGCTCTCGCAGTGCTTGCCGACGACGGTGACGGTTCTGGCCGGTGTCTCGGACGTACGGGAGGCGAGGACGGCGGTGTAGTTCGCGCCGTACATCGCCGGACGCGGGTTGTCGCTCATGCCGCCGTCGACGCTCACAAAGCCGCCCTTCACCGTGCCGACCTCATAGAGGGCGACGGTCGTCGGGCCCACGATGGAACGGCCCGGCTCCACCGCGAGCCGTACCCCGTCCGGCACCGCCGACCGCAGGACGGCGGCCAGGTCTGCGGGGCTCGGCGGGGCCGGGTCGCCGGGCAGGTAGGCGATGCCGAGGCCGCCGCCCAGGTCCAGCTTCGGGATGGTCACCCGGTGCGCACGCTCCAGCTCGGCCAGGAAGGCTGCCATCCGGGTCGCCGCGGCCTCGAACGAGTGCAGGTCGAAGATCTGCGAGCCGATGTGGGAGTGCAGGCCGATCAGTTCGAGCGACGACTCGGCCAACACCTGCCGGACCGCCTCGGCCGCGTGACCGGCGGCCAGCGAGAACCCGAACTTTGAGTCCTCGCCGCCGGTGGCCCAGGCCGCGTGCGTGTCGGCGTCCACCCCGGGCGTGACCCGGATCATGACCCGCTGCCGTACACCCAGCTCGGCGGCGACCGCCGCGAGCCGCGACAGCTCAGTGAAGGAGTCGAGTACGACGCAGCCGATGCCCCAGGAGACCGCCCGATTCAGCTCGGCGAGCGACTTGTTGTTGCCGTGGAAGACCACCCGGCCCGGCGGCATACCGCCGGCGATCGCAACGGCCAGCTCCCCGCCCGTGCACACGTCCAGGGAGAGCCCGAGCTCGTCCAGCCAGCCGACGACAGCGGGCGCGAGAAAAGCCTTGCCACCGTAGTGGATCTCGCCATCGGGCAGGGCGTCCTGCCAGGCCAGGCAGCGGGCGCGGAAGTCGTCCTCGTCGAGGATGTAGGCCGGGGTGCCGAACTCCGCCGCGAGCGCGCCCACGCCGATCCCGCCGAGGCTCAGCTCACCGCCCGCCCAGGCGGCGGCGCGCGGCCACACGTTCTCTATCACCAAGGTCATGGCGGCAAAGCTACGTTCGTGGCCGGTGGCGGTGCCGGGAGCATCGAATACTTCGATGCTCAGGCTCGCAAGCGTTCACAGCTGTTGGGGCGACCTCCTGTCCCCGTCAGCATTCGTAGGCACCCGACCGCAGCAGAGGAGGACTCCCCCATGATGTTCGATCTCGTGTTGCGCGGCGGAGACATCGCCGACGGCACCGGTGCACCGCTGCGCGCAGCCGACGTCGGGATCACGGCAGGCGTGATCACTCTCCTTGAGCGCGGTGCCCGGGTGGAGTCCCCGGAGGTGGCCGATGTCGCTGGTGCCGTCGTCGCGCCGGGCTTCATCGATGTGCACACGCACTCCGATGCGGTGACCCTGCTCGGCGAGGCGGCCGATGATCTCGCACATGCCGCGGTACTGCAGGGCGTGACAGTAGAGATCTGCGGCAACTGCGGATTCAGCATGTTCCCGGCGCTGCCCGAGCACCGGGCCGCGATGGAACGTGAGACCCGGGGTCAGTACGGCGGCTCCGTCGGGATCTCCGCCGACTTCGAGGAGTTCGCCGCGGCGCAGCGGGCCGTACCCCGGGCCAACCACCTCGCCGCGCTCGCCGGTCATGGCACGCTGCGCTCGGCGGTGCTCGGCCACGCAGACCGGGCCGCCACGCCCGGCGAGCTGGCGACAATGTGCGGTCTGCTCGACGCGGATCTGCGGGCGGGGGCAGCCGGTCTGTCGACCGGGTTGATCTACACTCCCGGCACGTACGCGGGCACCGACGAGGTGGTCGCGCTGGCGACCGTCGCGGCCCGGCACGGCAAGCCGTACGTCACGCACCTGCGGGACGAGATGTCCCGGGTCGAGGAGGCGCTGGCGGAGGCGGTCGAGATCGCCCGCCGCAGCGGCGCCGCGCTGCACGTCTCCCACCACAAGACCGCCGGGAAGTACGGCTGGGGTCGTACGGAGCGCACCGTGCCCAGACTGGCCGAACTGCGGGCCCAGGGGATGGACGTCACCTGCGACGTCTACCCGTACACCGCGGGGAGCACTTCGCTCGCCGCGATGCTGCCGCCCTGGGCCAACGCGGGGGGCGTCGACGCCCTCCTCGCCCGGCTCGCCGACACCGGGCTCCGTGACGACCTGCGCCGCGCGATCGACGAGGGGGTTCCCGGCTGGGAGAACACCGTCGGCAACGGCGGGTGGGACCGGATCTCCATCGCCTGCGCGGCCCGGCATCCGCAGATCGAAGGCCGTACGATCGCGGAGGTCGCCTCAGCACGCGGGCTCGACCCCGTCGACCTCGTCGCGGAACTGCTGCTCGCCGAGGGCGGGGAGGTGACCATCATCAGCCACTCCATGCGCGAGGACGACGTGCGGCGGGTGCTGACCAGCCCCTTCACCATGATCGGATCGGACGGTGTGCCCAAGCCGGGACACCCGCATCCGCGCTGGGCCGGAACCTTCCCCCGGGTGCTCGGGCACTACGCCCGCGACCTGGGCCTGCTGCCGGTGGAGACGGCGGTGCACAAGATGACCGGCATGGCGGCCGCCAGGTTCGGCCTGGCCGGGCGAGGTGTGCTCCGCGACGGAGCCCATGCCGACCTGGTGGTCTTCGATCCGGACCGGATCGCCGACCGGGCCACGTTCACCGAGCCGTTGCTGCCGCCGGACGGAGTCGAGATGGTGATCGTCGCCGGGCAGATCGTCGTGACGTCCGGCAAGGTCACCCGAGCCAGGCCTGGAAGGGTGCTGCGCACATGATCGATCTGTCTCTGGTGGAGTGTCCGGGCACTCTGTCGGTAGCGGTGCCCGGGTACCTGAGCTTCAACGACGAGGTGGAGCTGCCGCTGGCCAGCGCGGGCAAGCTGCTGCTGCTCGCCGAGACCGCCATGGAGATCGACGCCGGAATCCTCGATCCCGGTGAGCTCGTGGACCTGGAGGACGACGACCGCTGCCTGGGCTCCGGGCTGCTGACCGGCCTGTCGGTACGGCGGTGGACGGTCGCGGACCTGGCCCTGCTCACCGCGGCGGTCAGCGACAACACCGCGACCAACGCGCTGCTGCGCCGGATCGGGCTGTCGCGGGTCAACGCGTGCGCGTCGGCCCTCGGCCTGTCCAGGACCCGGTTGCTCGACCGGATCCGGGAGCCCCGCGGACCCGAGCACCCGGCCACCTTCGCACTCGGCACCGCAGCCGAGCTGTCCCGGCTGGCCTCCCTCATCGCCGGGGACCAGCCGTGGGCACGAACGGTGCTCGGCTGGATGGGTTCGAACACCGATCGCAGCCTGGTCCCCGCGCTGCTCGCACACGACCCCGAAACGGACGCGATGCCCCCGGTGACCGCGCCAGGAAGGGTCTGGGTGGCGAACAAGACGGGTACCGACATCGGGATCCGCACGGACGTGGGCGTCATGGCCGCCACCCGGCGGATCGGCTACGCGGTCCTTGCCCTCGGGCCTGCCGGCAGTGAGCACGCTCTGGTCGCCGCGGTGCGGCAGGCGGGCCTGGCGATCGCGGAACTAGCGGAGCCCAGGGTCGAGTGAGGCGCGGATCTGCGCCGACGCACTTCCCAGGTAGGCGGTGAACGAGCGGAGCGCGGGATTGGGGTTGGCCGGCCGCAGTGCCACCCCGATCCTGCGGTAGAGGCGGTGCCCGGCGACCCTGCACAGTTCGACCCCGGTGGCGCCGTGCACGCCGAGACTCGGCACGAGCGCGACACCGAGGCCGGCCCTGACCAGGCCGAGCGTCACCTCGTAGTGGTCGCTCCTGCACCGGATCCGCGGGGTGAACCCCTCCAGCGCGCTGGCCCGCTCGAGCACCGACAGGACCGGGCTGCCGGTGCCGAACGTGGTGATCCACGGCTCGTCGGCCAGCTCGGCCAGCCGGACCTGCCCGCGCCGCCCCACCGGGTGGCCGGCCGGGACCACGAGCAGCTGCGGCTCGTCGAACAGATGGGTGACCTCCACCCCCTCAGGCGGCTGCCACGGGTCCAGCGGATGTTCGAAGACCACCAGGAGGTCGATGTCCCCGCGTTCCAGGCCGGGCAGCAGCTCGTGCGGCTGCCCCTCCTGCAGGTCGAGCTCGATGCCGGGGTACCGGGCGGCGAAACGGGACAGGGCCAGCGGCAGCAGCCGGTAGCCCGCCGAGGCGAAGAACCCGATGCGCAGCTGCCCCGCATCCGCCCTGGCCTGCGCGAGCAGGTCCTTCTCGGCCGTCTCGAGCAGGAAGAGCACCTCCTGGGCGCGCAGCGCGAGCCGCCGCCCCGCCGTGGTCAGGCGCAGGCTCTGAGCACCCCGTTCGACCAGGCCGACCCCGGCCTCCTCCTCCAGCTTCGACAGCTGATGGGAGACGGCCGACGGGGACAGGCGCAGGGTGCGCGCCGCGCCGGCGATGCTGCCCGCCCGGAAGACCTCCAAGAGGATCCGCAACCGATTGGTGCACAACACACCCGCCGCTTAACCCCCTTTGAGAGGTCCAAAAACAGCTGCCGTTTCCCGCACCGTTTCGCGATTCGGTGCGGGAACCGCCACGAGTCAACGGAGGATGGGCTCGAGGAAGCTGAGGGTGCCGGCAGTGGCGTCGAGGCGGGCTCGGACGCCGATGGGGAAGGTCTGCATCGCCGTGTTGTGGCCGATGTTCGCCCCGGCCAGTACCGGGACGCCCAGGTCGCTGAGGCGTTCGACGAGCATCCGCTCGATGTGCTCCGGGTCGCCGCACTCGGTGAAGGTGCCGAGCAGGATGCCCGCCACACCCTCGATGTAGGTGGACCGGCGGAGCTGGGTGATCACCCGGTCCATCCGGAAGGGCAGCTCGTCCACGTCCTCGAGGAAGAGGATGCCGCCCTTGGCGGGCAGGCTGGTGCCGGTGCCGATGGACGCGGTGAGCAGGGTGGCGGTGCCGCCCAGGGTGAAGCCCTCCGCGATGCCCGGCACCACGGTCCTGAAGTCCGGGAAGGTCAGCTCCGTCACCGTCTCCGGAGTGAACAGCAGGCGCATGAGCTGGTCGAAGTCGTACTCCCCCGGCCCCTGGTAGAAGCCGTCGCACGCCACCATGGGGCCGAACAGCGACACCCAGCCGAGCTTGACCGCGACCGCTTCGAGGAACGCGGTGACGTCGGAGTACCCGACGAGCACCTTCGGCGCGGAGGCGTCGATCGAGGCCCAGTCCACCAGTTCCAGGATGCGCTGCGCGCCGTACCCGCCACCGGCGCAGAACACCGCCGCGTAGGCAGGGTCGCGCAGCGCGCTGGTCAGGTCGGCGGCACGCAGCGCGTCGTCCCCGGCCAGATAGTCGTACATGCTGCCGGTGTCGCGGGAGGAGCCGAAGACCTCGGGTTTGAGGCCTGCGCTCTCCATGGCGAGCAGGCCCAGGTCGAGCTTGTCCTGCTGGGCGGGGCTGCTGCCGGCGACGACCGCGATCCGGTCGCCGGGCCGCAGCGCGGGCGGGCAGAGGAAGGTCACACGTGCTCCCCGGGAACGAGATGGCAAGCGGTCAGCGTCAGTGCGGACGGGTCGCCGGACAGTATCGGCAGGTCGCGGCGGTCGCACCCGGCGGCCTCGCGGTCAGGCCCGGACAGCGCGGCCCAGTTGCCGCAGCGGGGATGGAACCGGCAGCCGGACGGGATCGCCGTCGGATCCGGCGGCTCTCCGGCCAGCAGCGTGGGCCGCCAGTCCTTGGCCGAGTCCGGCAGGACCGACAGCAGTGCCCGGGTGTACGGGTGCCGGGGTCTCAGCAGGACCTCCTCGACGGTGCCCATCTCAACGATGCGGCCGAGGTACATCACCGCGACCCGGTCGGCGATGTTCCATGCCAGGCCCAGGTCGTGGCTGACGACCAGGGCGGACAGGCCGAGGTCGTCGCGCAGCGACAGGATCAGCTTGAGGATCTCGCCGCGCACCGATGCGTCCAGGGAGGCCACCGGCTCGTCGGCCACGATCACCGACGGGTCCAGGGCCAGCGCCCCGGCGATCACCACCCGCTGTTGCTGGCCGCCCGACATCTCGTGCGGGAACCGGGCGGTGAACTCCTCCGGCGGCCGCAGCCCGGCCCTGGTCAGCGAGGTGCGCACGGTCTCGTTGAGCCGGTCGGTGAGCCCATGCAGGCGTGGGCCCTCGGCGACGGCGTCGAAGACATTCTGCCTCGGGTTCAGCGCGCCGCCCGGATCCTGCAGGACCAGCTGGGTATGCCTGCGGTACTTCTTCAGGGCCTTCGCCGAATAGTTGAGCGGGGTGCCCTGGTAGAGCACCTGGCCGCTGGTCGGCTTGACCAGGCCGACCAGGGCACGGGCCAGGGTGCTCTTACCGCACCCCGACTCCCCGATCAGCGCGACGATCTCCCCCTGCTCAACTCGCAGGTTGACGCCGTCAACAGCGCGGGCGGGACCCCGGCCGCGCCGGGCCGGGTAGGTGATCTTCAGGTCGCGGACCTCAAGGGCCGGTACGTTCACGAAGGCCCTCCTTCTTCAGCGAGGACCCGCAGGCAGGCGGCCAGGCGGCCGGGGCCGCTCGGCCACAGTTCCATCGTGCGGGTACGGCAGTCCGGGGTGACGTCCGAGCAGCGTGGCGCGAAGGCACAGCTCTCGCCGAGATCGGCGGCCCGGGGCGGGTCCCCGGCCAGGCCGGAGGGGGCGCGCCGCGAATCCGGGTCGCCGATCGTCGGGAACGCCCGCGACAGCGCACGGGTGTACGGGTGGCGCGGGTCGTCGATCAGCTGTGACGAGGGCCCGATCTCCACGATCTCCCCGGCGTACATCACTGCCAGGCGCTCGCACATGTGCGACAGCACCGACAGGTCGTGGCTGATCATGATGACGCCGATACCGGAGTCGCGGACCAGGTCTCCGAGCAGCTGCAGGATCTGGGCCTGCACCATCACGTCGAGGGCGGTGGTCGGCTCGTCGGCGATGATCAGGTTCGGCCGGCAGGCGAGCGCCATGGCGATCATGATGCGCTGCCGCTGCCCGCCGGAGAACTCGTGCGGGTACCCACCGAGCCGCCGGGACGGTACCCCGACGCTGTCCAGGAGCTCGGCGGCACGCCGCCTGGCCTCCTTGGCGCCGACCTTGTCGTGCAGCAGGATCGGCTCGCAGAGCTGGTCGCCGATGGTACGGACCGGGTTCAGGGCGCTCATGGCCCCCTGGAAGACCACGGACGCCTCGGCCCAGCGCACCGCACGGAGCTTGGACCAGGTGCTGGTCAGCAGGTTCTCACTGTCGAACAGCACCTCGCCGGTCACCTCGGCCGTGGGGGCCAGCAGGCGCAGCAGGCTCAGCGCCATCGTGGACTTGCCCGAGCCCGACTCACCGGCGATGCCGATAGTCTGGCCGCGATCGAGGGTGAAGTTCACGCCCCGTACCGCGGGCACGGCCCGGTCGCCCTGCCGGTAGGTCACTCTGAGGTCGCGGACCTCCAGCATGCTCATGATCGGCCCACCATTCGCGGGTTGAGCACGTGCTCCACGGCTCGCCCGGTGAGGGTGAAGCCGAGCACGACGATGAGGATCGCGATGCCGGGTGGCAGCAGGTACCACCAGGCGCCCGCGGTGACGGCGCCGTCGGAGAAGGCGCTCTGCAGCATCGAGCCCCAGGTCACACTGGTCGGGTCGCCGAGACCGAGGAAGGTCAGGGTGGCCTCCGACAGGATCGCCGAGGCGACGGTCAGGGTGCTGGAGACCAGCACCAGCGGCGTCACGTTGGGTAGCACATGACGGAGCATGATCTGGGTGTTGCCCGCGCCCAGCGCCCTGGCCCGGTCGACGAACGGCCGGGCCTCGACGGCCAGGGTCTGTGCCCTGACCAGCCGGGCCGTGGCCGTCCAGGAGGTCACCGCGATGGCAATGGTGATCGACGCGGCCCCCCTGCCGAGCACGGCGGCGAGCGAGATGGCCAGCGGCAGGCTCGGCAGCGCGATGAACCAGTCCGTGACGTGCATCAGGCCCTTGCCGACCCAGCCCTCGTAGTGGCCGGCCAGCAGGCCGACCGTGGTGCCGAGCAGCACCGTCAGGACGGTCGCGATGATGCCGATGCTGAGCGACTCCCGGGATCCCCAGATCACCAGATCGATGATGGAGCGGCCGGCTTGGTCGGTCCCGAGCAGGTAGGACCCGCTGGGCCCGGCCAGCTGCGGGCCGGTCACCTTGATCACGTTGAGCTGGGCGTCGCCGATGAACAGCGGGGCGCACAGGGCCAGGAGCCCGAATGCCGCAAGCACACCGAGGCCGGCGAGGCCGGCGGGCCGTTCCAGGTAGGAGCGGACGAACCGGCGGGCCGCGTTCAGCCTCGGCGGGGACAGCCGCCCTTCTTCGACGGTCATTGCGCACGCACCCGGGGGTCGAGGTAGCGGTACACCACGTCCGCAAGGAAGTTCATGATGATCACACTCGCGCTGAAGACGACGAAGGTCCCCTGGAGCAGGGGCAGGTCGGGGATCTGCAGGGCCTGGTAGGTCAGGTAACCGAGACCAGGCCAGGAGTACACCGCCTCGACGGTGATCGCGCCGCTGACCAGCGTGCCCAGCTGCATGAAGATCATGGTCACCGAGGGCAGCAGTGCGTTCGGCGTCGCGTGCTTACGCCGTACGTCGGCGTCGGTGAGGCCCTTGGCCCTGGCGGTCAGCAGATACGGGCTGCCGAGCTCGTCGATGATCGAGGACCGCATGATCGTGACGTACTGGGCGAAGACCACCAGGACCATGGTCAGGCACGGCAGCACCAGGTGCCTGGCCACGTCCACGTAGTGGCCGAACCCGGACTGCGGCAGAGCGGGGTCGCTCATGCCGCCGGCCGGGAACAGGCTCGGGATCGGGCCGATTCCGACGCTGAAGACCACCAGCAGGATCATGCCGAGCCAGAACGTGGGCACCGACCAGAGCGTCAGGGACGTGCTGGACGCGATCCTGTCGAACAGGCTGCCCTGCCGCCAGCCGCTCCGCACCCCCAGCCAGAGGCCGAGCGTCACCGAGAGGATCATCGCCGTGCCCATCAGCAGCAGCGTGGGCCAGAGCCGGTCCGCGACCAGTGACGACACCGACTGCTGGAACTGCCAGGAGTACCCGAGGCGGAAGTGCAGGGTGTCGTTCACGAAGCTCAGGAAGCGTTCCCAGATCGGCTTGTCCAGGCCGAGCTGCAGCCGCAGATGGGCCAGCTGGGCCTCGCTCGTCGGGCGCCCCCTGGTAAGGGTCCGGACCGGGTCCGACGGCATCAGGCTGAAGATCGTGAAGCCGATGACCAGGGTGACGAAGAAGCTGACCACCGCGGCGGCCAGCTTCGAGCCGAGGTAGGTCAGCAGTTCGAAGCGGCCCGACACCGGCCGGGAGGAGGTCTCCCGGCCGGTGACGGTACCGGTGGCGGCCGTACTACTCACGATCGCCCGCAGACGAGCGGCGGCGCAGCACGAGGCCGCCACCGGCGAGGACGACCACCAGGGCCAGGGCCCCGATGCCGATCAGGGCGCCGTTGCCCGAGGACTTCGAGGAGGCGGTGACCGGTGCGGCCTTCAGGTAGTTCCAGAAGGAGGTCTGCACTGGGTACAGCCCCTGCGCGTTCGGCGAGCCGGTGATCAGGCCCGTGACGGTGTCGGTGCGTACGACATCCTTGGTGTTGGCGTACCAGAGCAGCTGGTCGACGCCGGCCTTGTAGAGCAGGTCCTGCATCTGGCCGACGACCTTGGCCCGCTCGGCCGGGTCGAAGGTGGTCAGCTGCTGCTTGAACAGGCCGTCGTAGGTCTTGTCGCAGAAGAAGGCGTCGGTGTTGCCGCCGGTGCCGTCGTCCTTCGGCAGCGTGGCACAGGTCTGGATGCCCAGGAGGTACGTCGGGTCCGGGCCGGTGGGCCAGGCGTCCATCAGCATGTCCCAGTCGCCCTTGGCCAGGTCACTGTTGAGCGCGCTCATGCTCAGCGGCTGGATGGTGAGGTTGACGCCGATCTCCTTCAGCCAGCCGGCCAGGTAGGTCGAGATGGCCGCGTCGGTGGGGTCGTCGGAGTGGATCCCGAGCCGCAGGTTCAGTGGCTTGCCGGTCTTCGGGTCGATCCGGATCCCGTCCGAGCCCTTCTTGTACCCGGCCGTGTCGAGGAGCTGGTTGGCCTTGGCCGGGTCGTACTTCTGCTCGTCGGCGGCGGCGGGCGCCCACTTCCACTGCGGCCAGGCCGGCGGGAGGTAGCCCTGCCCGACCTGGCCCAGGCCGTCGAGGATCTTGGTGACCAGGGTCTGCTTGTCGGTCGCGATGGCAATCGCGTTGCGCAGCACCGGGTCGGCCAGCGCCGGGTTGCCGGTCCCCATCGGCTTGCCCGAACGGGTCTTGGCACCGGGATTGACCTCAACGCCGAGCCAGCCGTTGCCGGTCTCCTGGATGGTCGTGAGGTTCTTCTGGCCAACCAGGGCCTTGTACTGGATGGGCTTGAGTGCGCCGATGAAGTCGAGCTGGCCGGACCGCAGCGCGGCGACCGCCGCGTCGGTCGCCTTGAAGCTCTGCTCGATCAGGTGGTCGAACTTCGGCGCGCCCAGGATGAAGCTCTTGTTGGCGTCGAACTTCGCGTACTGCTCGGGCTTGTAGTCGGTCATGACCCAGGGGCCGTACCCGACGATCGGGAAGGTGTCGTTCTTGTAGTCCTTGAGACCCGCGACATGCGACTGCCAGATGTGCTGCGGCACGATCGGGATGCCGCTGGTCGGGACGCTGACGTACATCATGTTCGCCTGCGGGGCCTTGGTCTTGATGACCAGGGTGGTGGCGTCCGGCGCGGTGACGGACGCGAAGTTGCTGACCAGGGAGCCGTTGGCGGTACCCGCGACCGAGTTGGTCATGATCAGGTTGAAGGTCCAGGCGGCGTCCTGGGCGGTGATCGGGGTCCCGTCACTCCACTTCAGGCCGTCCCGCAACTTGAACGTCCACGTCAGCTTGTCCGCCGACGGCGTCCAGGAGGTGGCCAGGTACGGGCCGGGGTTGCCGTTGATGTCAAGGGAGTTCAGCGTCGGGTAGATCGAGCCGAAGGAGTCCAGGGCCCCGTTGAAGAAGGCCAGGAACGGGTTCAGCGTGTCGACGCCCGAACTGGACATCGCCACCCGCAGGGTGGTGCTCGACGCCGCGGACGCGGTCGACGCGACGCCGAGCGACGCCGCAGAGGCCAGCAGTGTGCCGATCAGCGCACAAGCGGTCACTACGGTCCTGAGGTTCTTCCTCATCCGAATATCTCCTGGACGGGTCGATTGATCAACTGAGTCAGATCGCTGCGGAGAAGCATGGATCCGTTCGGAGGTAGCTCGCGAGGACCTGCACGCCGAAGGCCAGGCTGTCGGTGAGCACCCGCTCGTCGACGCCGTGTACGTAGTCCCAGAGCGCGAAGTCAGGCGGTGTCGTGCCCGGGACGAAGCCGTACCCGGGAATGCCGAGCCGGTCGAAGGCCTTCGCGTCCGTGCCGCCTGACATGCAGTACGGCAGGACCAGGGCCTCGGGGTCGTGTGCCCGTACCGCCGCCGCCATGGCCGCGAACTCGGGTGCGGTGTGGTCGGCGGAGACCGGTGCGGAGAAGTCGTGCGACCTGGTCACCGCGTCGCCCAGGATCGAGTCGACCACCGAGAAGAAGGCGTCCTCGGTGCCCGGCAGGATCCGCCCGTCCACGGCGGCGGTGGCCTCGCTGGGGATCACGTTGTGCTTGTAACCGGCCCGCAGCATGGTCGGGTTGAGGGTGTTGGAGAGGGTCGCGTCGACCAGCCGTGCGGCATCTCCCAGCGGAGTGAGATCGGCCGGGTCGATCTCGATGCCCAGGTGTGCGGAGAGCCCGTCGAGGAGCGCGCCGACCGTCGGTACGACCTGCACCGGCCACTGGTGGGAGGCCAGCCGGTCGAGCACGTGCGCGAGTTTCGCCACCGCGTTGTCGGGGTGCGCACGCGAGCCGTGACCCGCCGCGCCGCGGGCGGTGAGGGTCAGCCACGCGCTGCCCCGCTCACCCGCCGCGATCGGGTAGAGCCGAGCGCCGTCCGGCAGGTGGACCGCGTAGCCGCCCGACTCGCTGATCGCGGTCGTGACGCCTTCGAACAGCTCAGGGTGCTTGTCGACCAGGAAGCCGGCACCGTAGGCGCCGGTGTCCTCCTCGTCGGCCACGAAGGCCATGACGATGTCCCTCGGTGGCCGGTACCCGGTGCGGGCGAAGGACCGCACGACCGCGAGCATCATCGCGTCCATGTCCTTCATGTCGAGCGCCCCGCGTCCCCACACCGCCCCGTCGCGGACCTCTCCGGAGAAGGGGTCGAAGCTCCAGTCGGAGGCCTCGGCCGGCACAACGTCCAGGTGCCCGTGGACCAGCAGGGCCGGCGCATCCGGGTTGGTGCCGGGAATGCGGACCACCGTGTTCGCCCGGCCGGGAGCCGACTCCAGGACGACCGGGGTGTGCCCGGCGTCGGTCAGTACCGCTGCGACCCATTCGGCCGCGGCACGCTCCCCCCGGGAGTCACCGCCGCCGAAGTTGCTGGTGTCGAACCTGATCAGCGTCGAGCAGAACTCGACGGCGGCCGCGGTCATCGCGGCCGCCTCCTGTGTGACCAGGCCTTCCATGGTTGTCCTCCCCCGCTGTCAGGTGTGAGTGAATGGTGGTGACTGAGCATCACCAAACCCCGTGAACGCTTGTGAGCCTGAGCATCGAAGTCTTCGATGCTCCCTCCGGCCTCTTGCGCAAGTCCCCGGCCGTCGTCGATCAGGTCCTGGGAAGCCCAGGTGTGCACCGGGTCCGCGGCTTCGCCACAGGCCTCGCCGGGCTTGGGGTGGCGAGCGGCGATCGCGTCGCCATCGTGCTCCGCAACGATCCGGCCTTTCTTGAGATCATGATGGCGGCGGGCCTGCTGGGCACGCTCCCGGTACCTGTCAACTGGCACTGGCATGGCGCCGAGTTCGGTCACCTGCTGACCGGCAGCAGGGTCGTCTTCGAGGACCTCACGGGGGGCGTCCGGGAGGCGCTGCCGCCGGGCGTCCGGGAGGCGCTGCCGCCGGGCGTCCCGCTCGTCGAGGTGCCCGTGCCACCCGAGCTTTACGAGGCATACGGCCTGGTGGCAAGGGGTGCAAGCGGGATCGAGGACTGCGTGACATCGTACGAGCCGCGGACGCCGCAAGCCGAATCGGAGCCGGTCAGCGTCATATACACCTCAGCCCCGACGCGCCGGCTGCGACCTGCAAGGTCACCCTCGACCAACCCGTTGACTCGTGGCGTTTCCCGCACCGTTCGCCGAAACCGTGCGGGAAACGCCACGACTCAACGGAAGGCGGGGTTACTCCGAGGATAGGTAGGTCCGGCCCCGCGATCGACGCGAAGACGCGGCCTCCAGGTCATTCGTGTGAGTCAAGGGTGATCAGAACGGCGGTCCGGCCCTCTTCGGCCATCGCCCGGTCGTATCCGTCCCAGTCCTCGTGGGTGCCGATGCCGCCCGCAGGGCGGATCACAACCGTTCGTCAGGTCTGTTTGTTCGGTAGGTGCGGGCCGATGTAGCCGACATGGATGCGGTTCGTCGGTCCGCTCGTGTCGTCGTAGAAGTGGATGCGCGGCGCGGTACGCCCCGTACTGTCCAGTTTGATGTGCGCCCACATGTAGACGGCCCCGTCGGGGTGGACCTCGGCCGGGACCCGGAAGAGCCGGGCGGCGGCGAACCTGCGGTTGGCGCGGGTGTCGTCGCTCTCGTTGACGGCCACGACATTGCCGGAGATGCCCATCCGGCCGGGCGGCGGCTCGACGCAGTAGGCCCGGAAGTCGCGGTGGAACTCACCGTTGGCGCGGGCCTCCGCGTAGTCGTCGAGTGCCCGCAGCGCACGCCACGCCTTAGCCGCCCAGGTGGCCGCCTTGAAACTGTCGTCGAGGCGTGCCGCGACCATCCAGTCGACGTCGAGGCTGACCCGCTGCAACCGCCCTGTGTGGTGCCGCAGTTCGGCGATCGACAGCAGCTGCGGCGTTCGCTGATCCTCGGGTACGGGGGCGTAGGCGCGTTCTATGAGGCCCGCGTTCACCAGCTCGGACTGCAGCCAGCGGACCTGGTCGAGGGACTGGTCGAGCTCGGTACGGGTCGCGTCGTGGTCGAGGATCTCGTTCTCGGCCCGTTCGTCCGCCGCCCCGGCCCGCTCCTCGGCCTGACGCCGCCGCTCGGTGGCCTCCCTGAGCTCGTCGGAGCGCTGGGCCACCTGGCTCAGCGCCGTCTCCAGGTGGGTGATCCGCTCCTCCAGTTCGCTCTCCCTGGAACTGGCGACCGGCGTGGCCGGGCGCTCCTGCAGCAGCGCCCGGATGGCCCCCTGGTCGACACCGCCGAAGCCCCCCGTGTCGATCCGCTGGAGCGGCTCGGGTAGCGGCCTGCTCTGCGCCTGCCGCCACGGAAGCGAGGTGAGCAGCCACTTGGCCCGCCCGGGGCTGTCCAGGATCACCGACGAGGGCAGCACCCGGTGCCGGGTGGCGTCCCCGGCGCTGGCCGGATCGACGCCCGGCAGGTACGTCCGTACCCCGCCGCCGTACACCTTGTGATCCTCGAAGGCCGGCACGTGGTCGAAGCGGTCGGTGGCGCCACCGTCGAGCAGGTAGACGGCGGCGAGCCCGGCCAGGTTGGAGGTGACCTCCCGCGCGGTCTCCGCCCAGGCGGCCTGGGCATGGCGGGGGTGCTGGCTGACCACCACCACCGGCACCTGCCGTTCGGTGTCGCAGAGCACGTCGATGAGCACGTCGAGCCCGGCCTCGGTGACCAGCTGGGGCTCGTCGGTCAGCATCGCCATCCCGTCGTGGCCCGGGGTGACACGGAGGATCTCGCGGACCAGCCCGGGGGGACGCAGCTTCGGCGGCTCCGCGTCCGTGGATCCGACCTCGTACTCCTCCTCCAGCCAGAACCAGGACCCGTGGACCGTGAGGGTCGTCGTCCACCGCAGCGGCCAGCCCGAACCGGCGATCCGCAGCCGGAGGGTCCCGGTGCCCTCGGCGACGGTCAGCTGCATACCGTCCCCGAGCGAGCGCCGTCCCGCCGACAGGTCGAGCTCCCCGTCGCCCTTGGGCTCCATCCAGGCACGGAACCGCCGCTTCGCGATGGCGGAGGCGTCATCCTTGCGCACGTCGAACACGGAGCGGTAGTGCAGGGGCACGCGCGCGGCACCTCCCCTCGGTGGCGGGCACTTCAGGAGGTCTCAGAATACGAGGAATCCCGGTAAGCGGCCCGTTAGCCCGAGATTTAGGGCGTTGCCAGGCGGGCGATTACGTTGAGTCGTGGCGTTTCCCGCACCCGGACCCCTCAC
>JAOPYM010000347.1 GCA_025964615.1 Actinomycetes bacterium | reverse complement strand
GACCAAGCACGCGGAGTCCACGGGCGGCTGATTCGCCGGCCGAAGGGCCGGGGCCGCACGGACGCTTCGACGGTCCGTTCGGCCCCGGTCCGGTCGGGACGGCTCAGGCGAAGCCGAGAGACCACCTGGCAAGCCAACATCGCCGGCCTACCGCTGGATCAGGGCATCAGCGTTTTTCCGCCCCCGTGGTCCAAAGAAGCTCACGACGACTTCGACGCCACCAGCCGCCGACCTGTATCGATCTACGAACTGTTCTCGGTCCACGGCGGGCCGCCGCGGCCACTCACCGGAGGCTGATCCCTCAGACCGGGGGACACGAAGAGCCGGCCGGATCTGGGATCGGCTCACGGGCCGAGCATGAACGAGGTGCCGGACTCGTTCACCGTGGTGGGCCGCAGCGGACGCCAGCCGGCGCCGTCGAGTTTGGCGAGTTCGGCCTCGACGTCGACGTTGATCATTCCGAAGAAGTTGATGTTCTCGCTGTGGCCCGGGGCAATGTGCGACAGCAGATGGTCGGGAACGTCACGGCCCTGACCGCGCAGCTCGCCGATGGCCTTGGAGTAATACTCGGTCGTCCAACAAATTACTGCGTTGGTCAGCAAGGTCAGGCACCAGGCCTGCTCGGTCTGGTCGACCAGGTGCGGCCGCACGATCGTGCCCTGCTGGGCGTAGTGCAGGTCCCGGCGCAACGCGTGCAGGGACTCGCCCTTGTTCAGCTGCCGGGAGATCTTCCGCCGGTACAGCGGATCTGACAGGTACCGGGCGGTGTGGATCGTCCTTCGCAGCGTTCCCCACTCCTTGAGCGCGGCCGCCAGGGTGTTCTGTCGCGAGGCGGCCGACCACTTCCCGACGATCAGCGACGCCGTGGCCTCGCCGAACTTCAGCGACCCCGCCACCCGCAGCAGGTCGGGGTAGCAGTCGGCGACCAGGTCCTCGTTCCAGCGGGCGGCCAGCAGCGGCCCGGCGTGCGGGTAGAGCGTGTTGATCGCGGTGGGGGCGTCGTCCCGCACCAGAGTGATCTTCCCCAGGTCACGGATCCGCGGGGTGAGGGCCTTGCCGACCAGGTCGAACATGGCAAAGTTCACGAGTGTGGCACCGTGCGTATCGGTCGCGTGCTCGCGGATCGGCAGATCGGTCTCGTTACCGAGGACCTCATCGAGGGTGTAGTGCGCTTCGCGGGTGGTCGGCACGATCTGCTTCGTCCCGTACGTCGACCACTGGTCGGAGACGTGGGTGTAGGTCGACAGGACCCGTCCGCCGTGGATGACCATGTCGCGGGCGGTGTTGGACTTGCCTCGGACGGGGAAGCGTTGCCCGTCCGAGGACGACATGGTGCCGCCGCCGAACTTCTTGGCCAGGTCCAGGGTGTAGTGGTGGTTGACGATCGCGTTGTTGGCCTCGCGGAGCGTCTCCTCCCGTACGTACCACTCCTGCGTCCAGGCGAGCGTGTCGTAGGAGACCCCGCACGCCTCGGACATGCGGGTCAGGCCCAGGTTCGTCGTGCCGGCGATGAGTACGGCGAGGATGTTGCGTTTCAGCTCGACCGACTGGGCGAGCTTGCGGCCGCCGGCGTGGGTGAAGCACGCGAGGAATCCGGTGCGGGCGTCGAGCTCGATCAGTAGCGAGGCGATCGGCGCGAACGGCAACATCCCGGCCAGCTCGGCCCGCAACTCCTTGGCCTCGGACGGGAGGTCCTCGGCCGACAGCGGCGGGATCACCAGCTTGTCGTCCTCGTCCAGGCGGACCGCGCCGACATCGCCCGGCAGCGCGTTCGCCAGGGTCTCCTCCAAGGATTCCAGCGCCTCGTGTAGCTCGTCCTTGGCCTGCACGATCGCCGCCGCCGCTCCAGCCGGTTTGCGGACCAGCGTGCAGAACTCGGCCTTGCGCGGCTCCCACTGCTCGGGCGTGAACAAGTACGTGCCCGGGTCGGCGTAGCGACGCGACCCCGGTACGAACACGTCCCCAGAGCGGAGCCCGTCCCGCAACGCCATGATCACGCACAACTCCCAGTAATGCCGGAACGCGGTGTCGTCGCCGCCCTTGCGGGCCTTGTCCAGATAGTCGGCGTACCGGGACGGCACGAACGACGTCGGCGCCCCGGCCGGGACCTTCCGGCCGCCCAGCCGGTTCAGGTCCCGCAAAATCCACAGCGCCTCCATCAGGTCGACGGTGCCAGGGCTGCCCTGGAAGTCGATCGCGTTCAACACGATCGAAGTGAACTGCCGCAGGTAGGAGTAGGAGACCGCCATCGCCGACAGGCGGCCGTGGTCCTTGGGCAGCGGATTCCAGCCGGTCGCGACGGCCTCGCGGAGCCGCTGCATCCCGATCCGCTCACGCAACAGCCCGCCGACATCCCGATCGGCGATCCCCGGATCGGCCAGCACCGGCAGCACGACCTGCAGCAGCAACTGCCGGACCTCACCGGCCTTCGCACGCTCGATCAACGCCTCGTTGGTCTTGGCCTTGGCCCGTGACTCCCGCGCTGAGACCGCCTGGTCGAACAACACCACGACCTCGTCCAGCTGGTCGACCGCGGACTGCGCCACCAACGCCAGCAAGATCGGGAACCGGCGCTCCTTGCGCTGCTCCAACGCCTGAACCGTGGAACGACGGCCCACCGTCGCCAGGAACCGGCGACGCTCGCGCGGCAGCACCGACAGGTCCAGCAGATGCGCGTCCATCCCGCGCAGGAACTCCAGCTTCTCCACACCGACCTTCACCGAGGCGGCCGTTGCCTCGACCGCCGGCCGGGTCAGCCACGCCAGCCAGGTCATGCCCAAGCCGACGTCCTCACGCAGCAGCCGATCGAGATCGCTGCGCATCTGGTCGGTCAGAAGGTGGTCGACCTTCTCCGAAGTCAGGGCGCCCGCTGCGTTCCGGGCGGTCCCGACCATCTCCATGAGGATGACCACACCGGGGCGGATGTACTTCGCGCCCATCAGATACTCGACCGCGAGGTTGAACAACAGGGTCGGGGAGTCATGTTCCATCGCCCGGTCGATGAGGAACTGCTCCAGCTCCTTGATCTCATCGCTGCCTGGCGGTGCCTGCTTCCATGTCAGGTACTTCGCCACCACAGCCAGGTGGTCGCTGCGGGTCTGCGCCCGTTTGCCGTAGTAGTCCAGCACCGCGGGGAACACCGCCAGCTGCCCGGCCAGCCGGATCACCGCCGCCTGCGGCACCGACCAGATGTCGTCCGGAACGAACCCGAGCCACTGCAAGGTGCACATCTGCACCGCCATGCCAATTCTGGCCTCGGGCCCACGGCCACCGCTGCGGCCCAGGTTGTCGATGAACGCCAAGTCCGTCCGCGTCAACGTGAAGTGCCGGATCAACTCCTCCTTCCCGATGTCCGGGAAGGACCGCAGCCGCTCCATCTGCTCATCGGAGAAGAACCGAGTAGCCATCCACCAACCCCCACAGACGCACCGAGACCGGTACGAACCGTAGCGGTAGAGATCACCAACCCCTCAC
>JAOPYM010000333.1 GCA_025964615.1 Actinomycetes bacterium | reverse complement strand
CCGTACCACTTGAGCGTGAAGCCCTGCCAGGTGTTGTTGTAGCGACCGCGGGGATTGTTGAACCCGAACAGGATCATCACGCCGATCGGCATGAAGAGCCAGATGATGACCAGCCAGGTGTAGACGGTCAGCAACCTGCCCTGCAGCGGCCATCGACGCCGAGGTGCCGTGGCCGGCGGGGCGGGCGGGGGCTTGGTGAGGGTGCTCATTGGGCCGCCGCCTCCAGCACTTCCTCGGTGCCGAGTGCCCGCGCGTAGATGAAGATGCCGACGAGGAGTACCGCCATCAACGTGAAGGAGAGGGCCGACGCCTCGGGGTACGTCTGGTTGATCAGGTACTCGTTCTGGATGATGTTCCCGATCATGGTGTTCTGGGTGCCGCCGAGGATGCTCGCGTTGACGTAGTCCGCCGCGGCCGGCACGAACGAGATCAGCACACCGGCGAAGACACCGGGAAGCGTCAGCGGGAACACCACCTTCCGGAAGGTCTGCACCCGGTTGGCGTACAGGTCGTGCGCCGCCTCGACGACCCGGTTATCCACCCGCTCCAGCGCCACGTACAGCGGCAGCACCATGAACGGCAGGTAGTTGTAGGTGAGCCCGCCGACTACGGCGTACGGGGTGGCCAGGATGTGGAAGTGCTCCGACACCAGTCCGATGTTCTTCAGCGGTCCGAGCAGGATCCCGTTGTCGGACAGGAAGAACTGCCAGGAGATCGTCCGCAGCACGAACGAGACGAAGAACGGCAGCAGCAGCAGGAACAGAAAGAACGACTTGCGATTCCCGCCGCGGAAGGCGATCCAGTAGGCCACCGGGTATCCGATGACGATCTGCAGCACCGTCGACAACCCGCCGTACCACAGCGACCGGATGATCTGGTTGTGGTACTTGCTGATGCCGTCGGTGAAGTTCTGCCAGTGCCAGGTCATCGAGAATCCGCTAACGACGTCGCCCTGTTGCAGGGACAGCGACAGCATGGCCACCAGCGGCACCACGAAGAAGATCGTCAACCACAGCCCGCCTGGCAGCAGGAGCGCGTAGGGCGCCAGACGGGCTCGTAGACGAGCGCTCACGACTGGGTGATCGGTTGGATCAGGGACAGGTACTGCTGCTTCTCCTGATTGGTCTTGAAAGCCGGGAAGTGCTTGAGCTTGGCGTAGTCGGCGGCGGCGGGGAACACCAGCGAGCTAGCGGCTACCTGCTCCAGCGTCTTCTTGTCACTGCCCGACGCCTGGGCCGCGGCGGACTGGATGACCTGCTGCGCGCCGGGAACCGCGGTCACGTAGTTGATGTACTCGGTCAGGCTCGCGGCGATCGCCGGGTCGTAGAAGAAGTCCATCAACGTGATGGCGTCGACCGGGTGGGCGGCGGTCTTCGGGATCATCATGTTGTCCGTCCAGATCGTCGCGCCCTCCTGCGGGATGATGAACTTCAGCTGCGTATGCTCGGCGAGGTTCTGCTGGAAGATGTCACCCGACCAGGCCATGCTGATCCAGGTGTCGCCGGAGCTCAGCGCCTTGATGTAGTCCTGGTCGTAGTACTTGCGGACCAGGCCCTGGTCGCGCTGCGACTTGAGCTTGGCCGCGGCCTTGGTCCAGTCGTCCGGGGTGGACGTCTCAGGGTTGACCCCGAGGGCGATCAGCCCGAAGTTGCCGAGCTCCTCGGGTTCGGCCATCATTCCGACCTTGCCCTTGTACTTGGGGTTCCACAGGTCGGCCATGCTGGTCGGCGGGGTGGTGATGTACTTGCTGTTGTACGCGATGCCGGTCATGCCCGACGCCCATGGGATGCTGTAGACGTTCCCGGGGTCGTAGGACTCGGTCTTGTACTGCACACCCGCGTTCTTGGTGAAGTTGGGGAGCTTGGCATGGTCCAGCGGGGCCAGAAAGCCGAGCTCAACGAGCTCAGTGAACACGATGCCGTTCGTGACGACCATCAGGTCATAGTTAATGGACTGACCGGCGGCGAGCTGCGGCTGGATCTTGGCGAACCAGGAAGGGTTGTCCTGGATGACCTCGCTGTAGGTGACCGAGATCCCGGTCTGCTGGGTGAACTTCTTCAGCTCCGGATGCTTGGGGTCCATGTAGAGCGGCCAGTTGGCGAAGTCGACGTGGCCGCCCTTCGTCTTGCCCGCCCAGTACTTCCGGACATCCGACTGCTGGGCCGGAGCAGCCTTCTTGCCCGTCACACCGCAGGCGGCGAGGGCGGCGCCCGCGCCGAGGGCACCGAACATCTTGACGATGTCGCGACGGTCGTAGCGACTCTGGGTCAGGCCACGAAGGAGTGCGGGGTCGATTTGCTCGTTCATTCTCAGGCTCCGATCACGTAGGAGTGCCGCGGTTCCCACGACAGCCAGATGCTGTCCCCCCGGACGGCGATGTCACCGGCCGACGTGGCGTTCTGCGTGAACACGACGACGTCGGCACCAGTAGAGGTCTTGACGTTGTAATTGGTGGCGGTGCCGAGATAGACGACCTCGGTTACCGTCCCCTTGACCGCACTGCCATTGCCGTGCGGAGCCTCGATGGAGATCACGATCTTCTCCGGTCGTACGGTCAGCTCGATCTCGCTACCGACCCTCACCTGCCCGGTGGAGACCTGGATGACCAGGCGCTCGTCCGGACCGTAGGAGATCACGGCCTCCGCGCCGACCACCTCGGAGACCGTGCCGGAGAACAGGTTGGAGGTTCCGATGAACCCGGCGACGAACTTGGAGGCCGGGTGCTCGTAGATCTCCCGCGGGCTGCCGAGCTGATCGACCAGCCCATCGTTCATGACGGCGATCCGGTCGGACATCGTCAGCGCCTCACCCTGGTCGTGGGTGACGAACACGAAGGTGATGCCGACCTCGCGCTGGATGCGTTTGAGCTCCACCTGCATGGCCTGGCGCAACTTGAGGTCGAGCGCGGCCAGCGGCTCGTCGAGCAGCAGCGCCCGCGGGTTGTTGACCAGCGCGCGGGCCAGCGCGACGCGCTGCTGCTGACCGCCGGACAGCTCCTTGGGTCGGCGTTTCTCCCGGCCGGTCAGGCCGACGATCTCGAGCATCTCGCCGACCCGGCGGGTCACCTCCTCCTTGGCGACGCCCTTGCGCTTCAGCCCGAACGCCACGTTCTCGGCGACGCTCATATGCGGGAACAGGGCGTACGACTGGAACACCATGTTCACGTCGCGCTTGTTCGGGGGTACGCCGACGACGTTGCCGCCGTGCAGGTAGACCTCGCCCGCGGTCGGCTCGTCAAAGCCGGCGATCATCCGCATGGTGGTGGTCTTGCCGCAGCCGGACGGCCCGAGCATGGAGAAGAACTCACCCTCGGCGATCTTCATGTCGATGCCCTTGACCGCCTGTACGACCTCGCCATGCGACGTGAAGGACTTCACGAGACCGACGAGCTCGATCGCGGGGAGAGTGTCCGTATGAACGGCCGGGGTGGCGTCCTGGATCTCCGTCATTGTCACGTTCCTAACGGGGGGAGGTCGGCACTACTCGCCGATGTAATGCATGACGTGCTTGATGCGGGTGTAGTCCTCGAGCCCGTACATCGACAGGTCCTTGCCGTAGCCCGAGTGCTTGAAGCCGCCGTGCGGCATCTCCGACACGAACGGGGTGTGCGTGTTGACCCAGACCGCGCCGAAGTCGAGGCGCTTGGTCATCCGCATCGCGCGCTTGTGGTCCTTGGTCCACACGCTGGAGGACAGGCCGTACTTGACACCGTTGGCCCAGGCGACGGCCTGGTCCTCGTCAGTGAACGTCTGCACGGTGATGACCG
>JAOPYM010000318.1 GCA_025964615.1 Actinomycetes bacterium | reverse complement strand
TGACCGGGCGCGGTACCACCGAGCAGCCGCGCGATGGTGAACAGCACGAGCACGAGGACGGCGAGGACCAGCGCGGCGGCATAGGCCCGCGCCACCATCGTCGGCTGCGGGTACTTGACGTAGGTGTAGATGTACAGCGGCAGGCTGATCATCGGCCCGGACGTCGGGTCGGTGTTCATGCCCCGGGCGAAGCCCGAGGTGAGCAGCACCGGCGCGGTCTCCCCCACACCCCGGGCCATGGCCAGGACGACGCCGGTGGCCAGGCCGGACCGGGCGGTCGGCAGCACCACCCGGCGGACCACCGACCACTGGGTCGCGCCCAGCGCGTAGGCGGCCTCGCGCAGGCCACCGGGCACCAGCCTCAGCACGACCTCGGAGGCCCGGGTCACGATCGGGATCATCATCACCGAGATGGCCAGCGAGGCGGCGAGCCCGCTCTTCTGCAGCCCGAACGTGAGGATGAAGGCCGCGAGCACGAACAGCCCCGCCACTACCGACGGCAGCGCGCTCATCGTGTCGACGATCAGCCGGACCGGCCTGGCGAGGCGTCCGCCGACCTCCACCAGGAACAGCGCCGTGGTGATGCCGAGCGGTACCGAGATGACCATCGCCACCCCGAGCTGGATCAGCGATCCGACGATGGCGTGCAGGGCCCCGCCGCTGGTCAGCGGGTCGAGCGGGCCGGTCAGGTCCATCGTCTGGGTCAGGAAGTTCCACCGGATCGCGGTGGACCCGCGCCACGCGGTGTAGCCGAGGATGAAGGCCAGGACGCTGACCACCAGGGCGCCCGCGCTGTGCACGAGCACGCTCAGCAGCCGGTCCGCGACGGCGAGCCTGCCGTGCTCGTGCACGACGATCAGCGCGTACAGCATAAGGAAGGCCGCGTACCAGCACACGGCGAAGCCGAGGGCGCCGCTGAACGGCAGAATTCGCGTGTAGATGATCCAGACCAGGGCGAGCGCGGCGGCGGCCGCCCCGATCAGCGACGCGACGTCGGAGCGGGAGGTCCCGCCGGGCCGGAACCGGGTGGCGACCCTGCGAGCAGGCGGCGCCGGCGGGCTTTCCACGAGGGTCACCTCAGGCCTCCGTACTCGCGCCCGAACGGGAGCGGTTGATCACGATGGCGGCCAGGAAGTTGATACCGAGGGTGATCGCGAAGAGCGTGAGCCCGGCGGCCATCAGCCCGGAGATCTGCAGGGTGCTGGCGTCCCCGACGCGCAGCGCGATCGTGGCCGAGATGGAGTTCCCCGCGCCCTGCAGGATGTGCCAGGTGGCCAGGAAGTTCGGCGAGATGATCAGTGCGACCGCGATGGTCTCGCCGAGTGCCCGGCCGAGGCCGAGCATGGCCGAGCCGATGATGCCCGCCCGGCCGAACGGCAGTACGACGGTGCGGATCATGCCCCACTTTGTCGAGCCGAGCGCGTAGGCGGCCTCCCGTTCGGACTGCGGCGCCTGGGAGAAGACCTCGCGCGACAGCGAGCAGCAGATCGGGATGACCATCATGCCGACCACCACGCCCGCGATGAACGTGGAGGAGGTGAACGTGCCCGGGTCGGCGTGGTCCCCGTCGGCCTTGAAGAGCGGGATCCAGCCGAGGTGGTCCGACATCCAGCGGGACAGGGTGATGATCCGCGCCTGCAGGAACCCGACCCCCCACAGGCCGTACAGGATGCTGGGGACCGCGGCCATCAGGTCGATCAGCGATATCAGCAGCCGCTTGAACCGGGGCGGCACGTACTCGGAGATGTAGAGCGCGGCGAGCACCGCGATCGGCACCCCCACGGCCAGCGCGGTCACCGCGATCTCCAGGGTGCCGGTGAGCATCGCGAAGATGCCGAACTGCCCGGTCTCCGGATTCCACTGCTGGGTGGTGAAGAACAGGTAGCCCCGCTTCGACAGGGCGAGGTCGGCCTTGAAGAACAGGAACAGGGCGATCAGGCCCATGGTGATGAGCATGGTGATCCCGGCGCCCCGGACTCCACCGCGGAACAGCAGGTCCTTCGGCCCGCGCCGGGCCTGGGTACGACGCGGCACCGTTTCGGGTTGGTCGAGCATCTTGCGGTTCCGTCCGTACGTGCGGCGGTGCGGGAGCCCCGCGCAGGCCTCCCGCACCGCCTTGGATGAGCGGGTGGATAAGGACTGCAGACCGCAGGCCCCCCCGAGCGGCAGGAAGCCGTAGCTCTTGATGATCGCGGGCTGGGCGCAGAAGATGCCCGATGAGCCGAAGACCCCGGAGTACTTGGCATCAACGTTGTTGGTGCCGGGAAGCTTCTTGACGACGTTGAAGATGATCCGCAGGAACTGCGGGTTGAAGTCGATGTTCAGCTCGGTGGTGGCACCGGTGCCGACCGTCGGCGAGATGCCGCCGATCCGGTGCAGCACGTAGGCACCGTGCACGTCGTTGTGCTTGTTGACCGCCTGGGCGATCCACTTGCCCACGGAGTAGACTGCCAGCGCGCCGGCGTCCTTCTGCGGCAGAACGTTGCCGGTGTTCTCCTCGAGGGTCTGGTTGACACAGGCGCCGATCGCACCGTCGGCCACGCCGAGCGCCCCCTCCCAGAAGGCACGGGTGCCCGAACCGGGCTGCGGCAGGTACGGGTGGATCGGCACGTGGGTCTTGACCGTCTTGGTCGTGACGACCTTGACGTGGGTCCGGACCTTCTTGTGCGTCTTCTTGTTGAGGACCAGCTTCCAGACCCACTTGGTGGTCTTGGTGACGGTCACCTTGTCCTTGCCGCCGACCTGGTACCAGAACTGGGCGGTGGGTGAGCAGGCGTAGATGCCGGCCAGCTGCGACCGGGTCAGCGAGGCCGGGGCGTAGGAGGTGGCCGGCGTTGACCAGGTCACACCGTCCTGGCCGAGCGCGAAGAACGCCAGCGAGTCCTCACTGCCGTCGGTCTTCTTGGCGCGTGAGGAACGAGCGAAGTCGATGCACCCCGTGGTGTCGTTCTTCAGCGCGGCGATGCCGGCACCAGAGCCGTTCGGTCGGGTGATGGCCGTGCAACCGGTCTTGGTGGCGATGCTGGTCGGAAGGCCGGGGCCGAACGCGTCCCACGAGTACACCTTGGGGGCGCCCGCCGCCGCCTGGGCGTTGTACGCCACCGAGAGCGCGTTCACGACGTCCTGGGTGGTGTCCGAACCGACACCCACGATGTCGGTCACCGCCGGGGTGGTCCCAGACGGCGGGTCCGCAAGGGCGGGAGAGATCGTACCAACGAGCATCGTGCCGGCGACCGCCGACGCGACCGCCATCCGCCTGAGCAGAGAGGCCATGTAGGTGCTTCCTCCGGAGAAGAGGCCACGGCGGCACACTGCCACCGGCGGACCATCATTGGCCCGCGGGTAGACGATCAACCCCAGACCCGACATCGGAAGGCCCGTCACATGGCTGACCTGCGACGTTTACGTGACGCGGACCTTAACGGACGGCAGGTGATCTTTCAGATGCGATCAGTGACGAATCGCGGGTGAATCGCGCAACGAGGCGAGGACCCGTTCGCGTACGGCGTTGCGCCGTTCCGGATCGCAGAGCGGCTCCCCGCTCTCGTCGACGACGTAGAACACGTCCACCGCGTCGGCGCCGAGGGTGTCCACCTGGGCGCCGCGCACCTGCAGGCCACAGTCGCCGAGGGCCTGGCCGATCCGCCACAGCAGCCCCGGCTGGTCGTGCGCCCGTACCTCCACGACGGTCGCGGTGGCCGACGCGCCGTCCAGAATCGTTACCCTCGGCGGGGGTACGACGACGCCCCTGCGGACCCGGACGGCCCGTTTCGACAGCCTGGCCGCGACATCGAGGCGCCCGGCCAGCACCTTGCGAAGGTCGGCCTCCAGCGCGGCCGGGTCGGGCGGCGAGCCGTACTCCGGCACCGCGGTGAAGTCCAGCACCGCGGTGCCCCCGCCGGGCGCCGACGCCCGTACGGTCCGTACCACCAGCCGGTGCAGCGCCAGGACACCGGCCGCCCGCCAGAGCAGCCCCGGCTGGTCGGGCGCCGCGACGATGATCTGCGACCCCGCCACCCGGACCGCACCACCACCGTGCCGTACCAGTGCGAACTGCTCGAGCGACGGCTCCGGCGTGCGGAGCGGCACCGTACCGGCCAGCAGCGCGTCCGCCCGCCTGGCCAGCTCCGCGACCAGGCCCGCCTTCCACGAACCCCAGGCGGCGGGCCCGGTGGCCAGCCCATCGGCGATCGCGAGGGCCGCCAGTAGCTCAAGGACCTCGTGGCCGCCGACCGCCTTGACGACGGTCTCCACCGTCACCGGGTCGTCCAGGTCGCGGCGGGTCGCGGTGTCGGGCAGCAGGAGATGGTGACGGACCAGTGTCTCCAGGACCGTGACGTCCGCGGCGCCGAAGCCCATCCGGGCGCCCAGGTCCCGGGCGACCACCGCGCCGCTGCGCGAGTGGTCGCCCGGCCAGCCTTTGCCGATGTCGTGCACCAGCGCTCCGATCAGGAGCAGGTCGGGCCTGGCCACGTCACGGGTCAGCGCGGCGGCCTGCACGGCGCACTCCACCAGGTGCCGGTCGACCGTGTAGGTGTGCACCGGGTTGCGCTGGGGCCTGTTGCGCACCCGTTCCCAGTCCGGCAGCAGCTTCACGATCAGCCCGGCCTGGTCGAGTGCCTCCCAGACCGCTACCGCCGCCTGCCCGGCGCCGAGCAGGGCCACCAGGGCGTCCCGCGCCGCGGCGGGCCACGGTACGGGCATGGCGGGCACTGCGGCGGACAGCCGCTCCACCGTTGCGGGGGCCAGCGGCAGGCCGGCCTGAGCGGCGGCGGCGGCATAGCGGAGCACGAGCGCCGGGTCGGTCAGGTCGGCGTCCCTGGCCAGGACCGCCTCGCCGTCGTGCTCCACCACGCCGTCCGCCAGCGGGCTGCGCTCGACCCGTACCCGGCCGGCGGGCTTGGCGCAGAACCGGTCGACCTGCCGCCACAGCTGGTCTGCGGCATAGGTGATGGTCCTGGCCGACTCGGCGACGATGCGGAGCAGGACGTTCGCGTCGAGCAGGCCGAGTGACTGCGCCACGGCGTCCTGTTCCTGCAGGAAGAGCCGGTCGGCCGAGCGCTTGGTCGTCTCATGCAGGACGTGCCGTACGTCCAGCAGGAAGTCGTAGGCGGCACGGACCCGGGGCGAGGGGGCGGGCGCGACCCAGGAGGCCGCGACGGCGGACATGACGTGCACATCCCGCATCCCGCCATGGGCCTCCTTCAGATCGCCCTCGAGCAGGAACGCCAGCTCCCCGTGGGCCGCCCAGCGGTCCCTGGTCATGGCGGCGAGCTCGGCCAGCCGCTTGCGGGCGTCCGCCCGCCAGTCGGCCAGGACCGCGGCCCGCAACTCGTCGACGAGCAGGTGGTCACCCGCGATCCGGCGCGCCGACAGCAGGCCGAGGGCGGCCTTCATGTCCTGCCGGGCGACCTTCCGCGCCTCGGTGACGGTACGGACCGAGTGGTCCAGGCGCAACCCCGAGTCCCAGACCGGGTACCAGAGCCGGTCGGCCACGGCCGCGACGTCCGGGCGGCCGGTATGCAGCAGAACGAGATCCAGGTCGCCCCCCGGGGTCAGCTCGCGGCGGGCGTGACTGCCGACCGCGATCAGCGCCATCCCGGGTTCCGCGCCGAGCAGCCCGGCCAGCCACCGGTCCAGCTCGTCGGCCCGCGCCGCGCGGGCCCCCTGCCGCAGCCGCCTCGCCCGCAGGCTCCGGTCCTCGATCTCGTCGTGCAAGGGCCCTCCCAAATGCCTGGGTTTGAGGATGTCACGCAACCGTTACCGTTCTGTTTCCCACCCCGTTGACTCGTGGCGTTTCCCGCACCTCTTCGGCGAACGGTGCGGGAAACGCCACGAGTCAACGAGCAAGACGCCCCGGGCCTGGCGGCCCGGGGCGCCTTGTCCGCGTCCGGTTTGCGATCTCGGGTGGCGACCCGGGGCTAGAGAGCCTCGGCGCCGGTCTCTCCAGTGCGGACCCGGATCACCGTTTCCACCGGGACCGACCAGACCTTGCCGTCACCGATCTTGCCGGTCTGGGCCGCCTTGACCACGACGTCGATCACGTCGTCCGCGTCGTCGTCGTCGACCAGGATCTCGACCCGGAGCTTGGGGACCAGGTCCACCTTGTACTCCGCGCCACGGTAGACCTCGGTGTGACCCTTCTGCCGGCCATAGCCGCTGGCCTCGCTGACGGTCAGCCCCTTGACCCCGAAGGTCTCCAGGGCCGCCTTCACGTCGTCCAGCTTGAAGGGCTTGATGACCGCGGTGATCAGCTTCATGCCTCTGCCTCCACCTTCGCCTGTGATGCCGCCGCCACCGAGGCGGCGGCCAGCGCCCCGCCGCCGTGCGACGGAGCGAGATCGTAGGCGCTCTCAGCATGCACCGCGATGTCGATGCCGGCTACCTCTTCCTCTTCCTCGATCCGGAAGCCGATGGTCTTGTCGATGATCTTGCCGATCACCCACGCCATGCAGAAGGAGTAGAGGCCGATCGCGACCGGGCCCAGCGCCTGCAGCCCGAGCTGCTTGAACCCGTGGTGACCATAGAGCAGACCCTGGCCCTGCGCCGTGCCGGCGGTGGCGTAACGGGCCAGGATGCCGAGCGAGAGGGCGCCGAGCGCTCCGCCGACGAGGTGCACGCCGACCACGTCGAGCGAGTCGTCGAAGCCGAGCTTGTACTTCAGGCCCACCGCGTAGGCGCAGACCGCACCGACGACCACGCCGAGCAGCATGGCCGCCCACGGGTCGATGAAGGCGCAGGCGGGGGTGATCGCGACCAGGCCGGCGACGGCGCCGGAGGCGCAGCCCAGCGTGGTGGCGTGCCCGTCGCGGAGCTTCTCGACGACGATCCAGGAGCCGGCCGCGACGGCTGTGGCGATCTGGGTGTTCATGAAGGCGAGCGCGGTCGTGCCGTCGACGCCGACCTCGGAACCTGCGTTGAAGCCGAACCAGCCGAACCACAGCAGGCCGACGCCGAGCAGCGTGTAGCCGAGGTTGTGCGGCCGCATCGGCTCCTTCGGCCAGCCCTTGCGCTTACCGAGAACGAAGGCCAGGGCCAGACCGGCGGCACCGGCGTTCACGTGCACCACCGTGCCACCGGCGAAGTCCTCAATGCCCAACTGGCTCAGCCAGCCGCCGCCCCAGACCCAGTGTGCGACCGGGAAGTAGACCAGCGTGGCCCAGGCGAACGTGAAGACCACCCACGCGCCGAACTTGGTACGGTCCGCGATGGCACCGCTGATCAGGGCCACCGTGATGATGGCGAAGGTCAGCTGGAACATCGAGAAGACCAGGCTCGGGATGGCGGTCTTGTCGCCGGTCCCGGTCGGCTGGGTGGAGTTGATCAGGCTCTGCAGCCCGATCTCCTTGACCCCGCCGATGACCTTGTTGAGCGTGGAGTTACCGTTGGTGCCGAACGCGAACGCGTGACCGTAAAGCACCCAGGCGATGGTCACCGTCACGATGCTGACGAACGACATCATCATCATGTTGAGGACGCTCTTCGCCCGGGTCATGCCTCCGTAGAAGAAGGCAAGACCTGGGGTCATCAGCAGCACGAGCGCGGAGGCCGCGAGCATCCAGGCGGTTGCGCCGGTATCGATTTTCATCTCGGAGAGAGCCCTCCCTGACACGGATTTCGGACTGTTCAGAGATTCGGCTGCCGCCGTTTCGCCCGAGAGGCTCTCGTGTTTCCGAAATGTGAAACCCTCTCACCGCATGTTGCGAGTGTGTTTCGTCTTCCTCACTCCTGGCACGTTCCACCCAGGAGGGTTCCCGTTTCTCGTGTGATCTCCACCATTCGATCCTTACGGTCGTCAGTCACCGAGGATCGCGTCGACGAACGCCTCGGGCTCGAACGGGGCGAGGTCGTCGGGTCCCTCACCCAGGCCGACCAGCTTGACCGGAACGCCCAGTTCACGCTGGACGGCGATGACGATGCCGCCCTTCGCGGTGCCGTCCAGCTTGGTCAGCACGATGCCTGTGACATTGACCACTTCGGCGAAGATCCGTGCCTGGGTGAGCCCGTTCTGGCCGGTGGTGGCGTCGAGTACGAGCAGTACCTCGTCCACGTCGGCCTGCTTCTCCACCACCCGCTTGACCTTGCCCAGCTCGTCCATCAGGCCGGTCTTGGTGTGCAGCCGGCCCGCGGTGTCGACGATGACGACGTCGACACCCGTGTCGATGCCCTGTTTGACGGCCTCGAAGGCGACACTGGCCGGGTCGGAGCCCTCCGGTCCCCGTACCACCTCGGCGCCCACCCGGGTGCCCCACGTGACGAGCTGGTCGGCGGCGGCGGCCCGGAAGGTGTCCGCGGCCCCGAGCAGGACAGTCCGGCCGTCCCCGACCAGGACCCTGCCCAGCTTGCCGCAGGTGGTGGTCTTGCCGGTTCCGTTGACCCCGACGACCATGATCACGGCCGGCTTCCCGTCCGCGTGCGGCGTGGTGTGCAGCGCCCGGTTCAGATCCGGGCCGATCTGGGCGATCAGCTCCTGCTTGAGCAGCTCCCGGACCTGCGCGGGATCCCTGCTGCCCAGCACCTTGACCTTGTTACGGAGATCGTCGACGACCTGCCGGGCCGGGACCACGCCGACATCGGCGGTGATCAGGGTGTCCTCGAGCTCGTCCCAGGCATCGTCGTCGAGCGCGTCCCGCGACAGTACGGCCAGCAGCGCCTTGCCGAAGGCGTTCTGGGACTGGGCGAGCCGGGCCCTGAGCCGTACCAGACGGCCCGCCGAGGGCGGCGGAAGCTCGATCTCCGGAGCGACCGTGTCGACCGGGGCCGTCGCGATGCTCCCGGCCTCTCCGGCTTCCTCGGTGACGGTCCCGGTCCGCACGGGCGGGGCGGCGGGCGGCGGAAGCCTGCGGCCGCCGGGCCTGCGCAGCAGCACCACTCCGCCTGCGACGAGGGCGAGTATGGCCAGGGCGACAATGACGATCACGTATTCCATAGCGCCGTCCAGTCTGTCAGATGGGCTCCGGTGCTATGGGCGGTCCACCGGTTCAGGCGGGCTCGGGCTCGCGGAGCCGCTGACTGATCACCTGGGTCACGCCGTCGCCGCGCATGCTCACCCCGTAGAGGGCGTCGGCGCCCTCCATGGTGCGCTTCTGATGGGTGATGATGATCAGCTGCGAGTTCTCCCTGAGCTCCTCGAGGATGCCGAGCAGCCGCTGGGTGTTGGTGTCGTCCAGCGCCGCCTCGACCTCGTCGAGGACGTAGAACGGCGAAGGCCGGGCGCGGAAGACCGCCACCAGGATGGCGACCGCGACGAGCGATCGCTCGCCGCCGGACAGCAGCGAGAGGCGCTTGACCTTCTTGCCGGGCGGGCGGGCCTCGACCTCGACCCCGGTCTGCAGGATGTCGTCCGGGTCGGTCAGGGTCAGCTTGCCCTCACCGCCCGGGAACAGCCGGGCGAAGATCCGCTCGAACTCCCTGGCGGTGTCCTCGAAGGCGGCGGCGAACACCTGCTGGACCCGCTCGTCGACCTCCTTGACGACGGTGAGCAGGTCCCGGCGGGTCTTCTTCAGGTCCTCTAGCTGCGAGGTGAGGAACGCGTGCCGCTCCTCGAGCGCGGCGAACTCCTCCAGGGCGAGCGGGTTGATCTTGCCGAGCTGAGTGAGCTGTCGCTCGGCCGCTCTCGCCCGCTTCTCCTGTACGGCGCGGTCGTACGGCTCGGGGCCCTGCATCGGGTCGGCGTCGGGGCCCGGCGGCACCGGCTGGTCCGGGCCGTACTCGGCGATCAGGCCCTCGACCTCGATGCCGTACTCCTCCAGCGCCTTCTGCTCCATCTGCTCCAGGCGCAGCCGCTGCTCTGCGCGGGCGACCTCGCTGCCGTGCACGACATTGACGAGCTTCTCCAGGCGGGTGGCCAGCTCACGGACCTGGGTACGGACGATCCGGAGCTCGGCGTCCCGGCCCGCCCTGGCCTGTTCCGCGGCCTCCCGCTCGCGCACGGCCGAGCTCAGCGACACGTCGATGCGGTGCAGCGCCAGGCGGCACCCGGCCGCCACGGCCTGGGCCACCCGGGCCTGCCGCTCCCGGCGCCGCCTGCGGGCGATCG
>JAOPYM010000273.1 GCA_025964615.1 Actinomycetes bacterium | reverse complement strand
GGTCGGCGGCGTTGAGGTGACCCTCAAGGAGGCCGAGTAGCGGCCCCGCCTCACCTGGGGTGAGCAGCGCGATTCCGATTTCCGTTGCTCGTCGGGATGGGGTAATCTCCTATCTCGTTGCCCCAGTTAGGGCCGCACCCGGGCGTATAGCTCAGTCGGTTAGAGCGCGTCCCTGATAAGGACGAGGCCCCAGGTTCAAGTCCTGGTACGCCCACCGTGTTTCCCCAGGTCACAGGCCGGTTCCCAAGATCACGGGAACCGGCCTGCGATCGTTCGTCACTGAGATGTCACTAAGACGCCAAAGGATCAAGGTGGATTCGACGGTGTTCTTGCCGTCTCTGCGCGCCGGTAGCACCCTTCGGCTCGGACAGAGGTTGTGCATCTTCATAGCTCCAGTTCCGCACGGTGCGAGCAGTGGGCTCTCTCCGTGATCGTCCTTGCAGGCCCGCGGACGAAATCGATGACGGTCACGAACCGGTGGTTGAGGGAGTTGCCGGTCAGCGGAGCGCCGAACTCGCGGACGTGGCGGACCTGGCCAGGTACTCAAAGGCCGGGCGGAGGTCCGACAGGCCGTTGATCAGGCCCGATTGGCGAGGCAGTGCTGCAACTCGGGGTGGCGGAACTGATAGCTCGCTCCGATCTGGCGCAGCACGCCACGTTGTTCGTTCGCCGCACGAACCTCACCGACATCGCCGAGGCGGTCTGCGGGATCTGTATCGAAACTCGCACCGGCCTGATCGCCGGTCGATGAGATCCATAACGTCAGCCTCGCGACACGGACCGGCGCCGATGCCTCCGACGTGCTCAAATACTTCTCCGTTCGTCATCTTGAGCCTTCAAGATCCATAGTGCTGTGACCTGGGTGTTCTCGTTGTGAACGGCGTCGAGGACAGATGGTTCAGAACACCTTGATTGGCCTTGAGATGAGGGCTCGGAGTAATGCACGCCGGGCGTGTCGTGTGAGTGAGTGCTCCAGTGGGCGGAAGGCGCCGCGCCGCACCAGTGAACCGAGGTGGCGTGCGCTGTCAGGGCTCTTGGACCCGTTGGGCGACGAGTGCCGCGTGCGAAAGCGGTGTCGACAGGTCCGCTACGTCTGCGTTGGTCGTGTAGTCGAGCAGCACGACGGTCCGATCGTTGCTGAGTTCGCGGAGCTCGGCGACGAGATCGGAGGCCCGGGATGTCGCCGTGCGGGTAGAACGGGCTGAGGCGTATCCAGGGCTCGGGCGCCTTGGAGGTCACATCGAGGATCAGCGCATCGGCGAAGTCCCGGTGGAGTGTGGTGCGGCGGCGGCTCGCGACGTGAAGAGGCATGGGGCGAGCCTGCCATCCGGGTAGGACAGTTCGGCTCGATGTGAGATTTACTTCGCCGACATCCTGCCTGCGCACCACAGCCGACGACAGAAGCGCTCTGCCAGACGTCGCAGCCTGCCTTGTCCGTTGCTCAGGGCAGGAGATCGCGGATGGCGAGCCATTCTTGGGCTTGGTCGTGGATTGGACCGGGTTGGAGGTGGTGGAGGATCTGCTGGAGCGGGGCGGTTGTGTTCTTGACGCGGCGTAGTTCGCCTATCCGGTCGATCGACAGGGTCTGCCGTTGATCGCTCAGCTCACGGGCCTGCGAGGGTGTCAGCGTTTGGGCAGCGATGATGTCCGCGACAAGCAGCTCGGGGTTCCAGTCGGGGTCTTCGAGGTCGGGGCCGAGCCGATGATGATGAGCGTGCGTAGCCTGAAGTTGTTCGCTGCCATCCGTGCCTGCTGCCATGGGCCATCGCCATTCATATGTGCGTTGACCTGCAGGGACAACTTGGCCCACCGCTTGCGGTGCTCGGGAGCGAGGTGATCATCCTGAGCGTGGGAGATGGTGACTGCTCGGATGCGTTTCCAGCTCCTGGTCGTGGTGATTGGGGCGATCAGCCCATGCCTGGACCTCCTCGAAGGTCCAGGTGCTGACGTTGAAGATCGGCTCGCTCGGGGGTGAGGCGCTGTCCATGGATCAAGCGTGCCTCATGAGAGACGGCCGATCCGTTCAGCATGGTCCGTTGAGCTTCGCGGTGCCGGCCGGGCCGCTCGTCTATCCGAGGACCTCGGCTGCGCGGCGTTCCCCGTTTGCTCGGGCGAGTGCATGGTTATCTGCCTCGAGCTTCCGGATCCGGGCGGTGGCCGCTTCGAGGCGGCGAAGCAGTGAGGCGTCCGAGGCTCGCTGCCGTTGCGGCGGAACTAGCGGCGATTGCGCGGCCGGGTGCCGGTGGCGGAGCCGTGTGATCTCGGTGCGGAGATTGTCCTGGGAGTAGAGCCAGGACCGGGTGTCCGCGTACGCCCACTGGTGTAGGTCCCGGTACAACATCGCATGTAGGAGGAACCTGTTCCAGACTTGCGCTGTCGTCGCCATTGGCCGCTGCTGTATTCGGGCGGTCGTTCGTCGCTCGGGTGTTGCGGACAGGACCCTCCGCCGCCCATGGCGTGAATCGTGGGGTATGTGTCGTTGACGCCATGTTCGGGAAGGTCGCAGTCTGGGGGGTATGCGCCGCATCGTCTTCGTGATCTTTGAGGGGTTCCAGCCGCTGGACCTGGTTGGACCGCATGAGGTGTTCCAGCATGCGCACCTGCTGACGGGCGGGTATGCGTGTCAGGTGGTGGCGTCGGCCGCGGGGGCCGTCCGATCGTGCAGCGCCCTGCCGGTGCACGCCGGCCACGGCCTCGGCGATCTCGACCCGGGAGGGATCGACACGCTGGTGGTGGCCGGCGGCACCGGGGTTGACGAGGCGTGCCGGGATCCGGCTTTGGTCGGCTGGATCGGCGCCGCCGGGGCGGGGGCGCGGCGCGTGACGTCGGTGTGCAGCGGGGTGTTCCTCCTCGCCGCCGCCGGCCTGGTGGACGGGCGGCGGGTGACCACTCACTGGGCCCGGGAGGGGCAGCTGACCCGGGAGCACCCCGAGCTGACGGTCGACTGCGATCCGATCTTCATCAGGGACGGACGGGTGTGGACCTCGGCCGGGGTAACCGCCGGGATGGACCTCGCGCTCGCGCTGGTAGAAGACGACCACGGCCGCCACATCGCGCACGCGGTCGCCCAGGAGTTGGTGCTGTTCCTGCGCCGCCCGGGCAGCCAGTCGCAGTTCAGCGTCCCGCTATGGTCGGCGCAACCGGCCACCGACCCGATCCGCGCCGTGGTGGCGGCGATCCAGGCCGATCCCGGCGCCCGCCACACCATCGCCGACCTTGCCGCCGAGGCCGGGCTGAGCCCCCGTCACCTGCAGCGCAGATTCACCGCTGAGCTCGACGTGCCCCCCGCGGCGTATGTGGAGCGGGCACGCATCGAGGCGGCCCGCCGAGCATTGGCCGAGGGCGATGAGCCCGTCGATGCTCTCGCCCGCCGCTGCGGCTTCGGCACCGCCGAGACCCTCCGGCGAGCGTTCCACCGGCTGGTCGGCGTATCACCGTCGGACTACCGCGACCGTTTCCGATCCATGAAGGAGCACGCATGACGACCTACGGGCTACTGATCTTCGAAGGGGCCGAAGAACTGGACTTCGTCGGCCCCTGGGAGGTGTTCACCGCCTCCTCGATGCTCCGCGACCACACCGACACCGCAGTGCTCATCGCCGAGCATCCCGGGCCCATACGTTGTAACAAGGGCATGCGGGTGCTCCCCGACCACACCCTGGGCGAGCATCCGCCGCTGGACGTGCTCCTGGTCCCGGGCGGCAACGGCACCCGCCACCAGGTGTCCAACCCCGCGCTGACCACCTGGATCACGAAAGTGTCGGCCGACGCCGCCTGGGTCACCAGCGTGTGCACCGGTGCGCTTCTCCTGCACGAAGCCGGCCCCGCCCGCGGCCGACGCGTCGCCACCCACCACGCCTTCGAGGACACCCTGCAGGCCCGCGGCGACATCACCGTGGTCCGTGACGCCCGATACGTCATCGACGGAAACCTCCTCACCAGCCAGGGCGTCTCCGCCGGGATCGACATGGCCCTCTGGCTGATCGGCCGAATCCACGGACGCGACCACGCACGAGCCGTCCGCCGATACATCCAGTACGAACCCGCACCTCCCTACCTCGCCGACGAACCCACCTGATCCGACCCGCCACCACCCGGCCACCAGACCACAGCCACAGCACCTCTGGAAACAAGAACCCGTCCACCCCGGCACCGACATCACCTCGTACACAGCCCTACCAGGAAGGCCGTACGCCGACACCGGGAGACGCCAGCCTCACGTGCGACGGCGTCGAAGGTGATGCGCTGGCCGGTGTGTCCATGCGCTGCAGAGCGGTGAGGGCGCGCTGGCGGGTCTGCTCAGACCGGCGTCGGGCGGCTTGGACGACGTGGTGAGAGTCGTCAGCCCGCATCGGCGGCCTCGGATTCCTCGTCCTTCTCGATCTCGCCGATCATCTTGTCCAGGTTGGCCTTATAGGGGGCCATCAACAGCGGCGCGCCGGAGGCGACCCAGGTGAGCCGCCCAACGGCGGCGATAGTCCTGCTGCCGCCAGGCGTCCCGACGGAGGCCGTCCACACACCTCATCGCCCTCACGATTTCGACCCCGCGTCGCCGGCCAGCTCCCGATCACTGTCGGCCACCACCACAACTCTCTGCGCAAACATGGCCAAAGCCAACAGTTCGCACCAAGCTCGGGCCGACACACCTGCACCCGTCGCCACCTGCGAAAACAATCTCGGCTCGGGTCCATGCCCCGAACGTTGGCACGCATTTGGCACAGCCGCCCGAAATGTGGCGATTTTTGGGACCGGCGTGGTGGCCATTCCGAAGCAGACGATGGGGTATGCGCTGCTGAAGGAGCTCGGCCGGGGGACCAACGCCTTCGAGGGCAGCACGAAAGGCAAGCGGTCCATCGCGAACCGGCCGCCGGGGGTTTACGGCAGGCTGCGTGCGACGCGGCCGGGCGAGTACGTCATCTTGAACCAACAGCCTGGACGTGTTCGCGATGGAGCCGGTGACGTGCCGGTGGGTGCGCTGCGAACTCACAGTGGCCATGGATCTCTACAGCAGGGTGATCACCGGGCTGCGTCTGACGCCGGTGTCGACCAAGTCCATCGACGTGGCCGGAGTCTTGTTCGAGACGATCCGGCCCC
>JAOPYM010000265.1 GCA_025964615.1 Actinomycetes bacterium | reverse complement strand
TGGGGTCGCCCTGGGGATACCAGTGGTCCAGCCCGGCTGTCACCACCGACATGCCGTTGACCAGCACGCTCATGGCCCCGACGCCGAATGGCGTCACGAGCTGCCCTCTGCGGATCTTTCCGGTGCTCACAGGTTCCCCTCCCCGGCCGCGCCGTCGGCCTGGTTGTAGGCCAGGGAGATCTCCAGCTGGCACTCCGCGTCGACGTTGCGCATGCTCGACGGCACGTCCCAAGTCATCGCCTTGCTATCCAGGCTGGGCAGGGTTCCGGCGAACCGCATCAGTCCCTGCACCGGATCGCCGTCGAAGGCGTTGGCCGACCATTTCGTGCGCTCCCACTTGTCCCACTGCTGAGCGAGGGAGTTAGCGAGCCGGTCCAGGACAGAGACCTCGTCGGGGTCCACCGCCATAGCCCGGTCGCGGAGGAGGGTGACGGCGCGGTCCCACTCATCGCGCGGGAACGGGTACACGGCTGCTGCCGGCTGTTCCTGCCGGATGTGGACGACGGCCGTCGCATGGAGCGCGCGCCGCAGCACCGGGGTCGCGAAAGGGGTCACCGAGGTCGGTTCCACCTGGGCGTAGAGGCGCTCGTGGTAGGTGCGGAACCGTTCGTAGTGGCTCCGGTCGCGCGGCTTGGCCGCCCCGTAGAGGGTGAGGACGAGGCCGGGGTTTCGGTCGGGGCGCCGACCGACGCGCCCGCTCACCTGGATGTACTGGGCGGTGGTCTTGGGCTGGCCCACGATGGTCATCAGCCCGAGGCGGTCGATGTCGATGCCCACCTCGATGATGTTGGAGGCGAGGCAGATGTCGGTGCAGCCGGAGGTGCCGTAGCTGGCCTGGAGCTGCTCGATGGCCCGGGGGATCTCGTCGCTGCGGCGGCGCGAGGTCAGCTCCATGATGGTGCGCGGCCAGCGCGGGTCGATGCCGTCGCGGCGCCGGAGCCCGGTCAGGTAGTCGGGGACGTCCGACTGGAGGAGAGAGACAGTGTTGCCGAGCTCGCGGAGGCTGTTGAGGAAGTTGAGATTGGTCCAGTAGCCATCGCGGTCTTCCTCGGGAACCTCGTTCCCAGCCTGCAGGGTGGCTGCGGCTACCCGGACCTGGACCGTCTGGAGTGAGCCGAGGGATGCGCTCATGACGCCGACGTACCGGCGGCCGGGGGCGGGTACGCCGTCCTTCAGCGTGGCTGGTTCGGCGAAGAACGAGTGTCCTTCTTCCAGGCCATGCGGTGGGAAGAGGCGGACTTCATCGCGGGCGTAGAGGCTCCGGACCTGTTCCTTGAACCGGCGGATGGTCGCGGTCGCGGCGATGATCTTCGGGGGCACTGGGCCGCTGCCGCGCCGGTCGGTGCAAAGTTCATCGATGATGGTCTCGTACAGGCCGACCATCGAGCCCAGCGGTCCCGAGATGAGGTGGAGTTCGTCCTGGACGATCAGGCCTGGCGGCGATACCTCTCGCTCCCCGTCGGCGCCGAGGCCGAAGAGCCGGTGTGCCTCCGGGCGCCAGGCCAGCATGGCGAACTTGTCGACGGTGCCGATGATGATTGAGGGCCGCTCCTCGTAGATGCCCTCGTCCACTACGTGGACCGGCAGTTTCTTTGTCTTGCCGCCGAAGCGGCACCTTCCATCGGGGCAGCGCAGGACGACCCGGTCGCCCGCCAGCTGGTAGCCGACCGGGTCCTGGCCCTTGCCCTTGCGGGGCTTGGGTCCCATCTCTGTGCCGCACCAGGGGCAGCGCAGCAGCAGGAACTGATTGCGGGCTCCTGACTGGCTCTGCAGTTCATGGAGGCTGGACTGCGCGGACTTCCAGGAGTTCGGCGTGGTCTCCCCGCCCAGCCAGACGCCGATGCCGAACGGGTCGCTGCCCAGCTCGGCTTCGTTCTTCGACCGGATGTCCTCCAGCACGCAGGCGAGCGCCGCGGCTCGGAGGAACTGCTGGGCAGTGAGGAGGCGAAGCGTGTAGCGCATGATGACGTCGGTGCCGGCGTCGGCGGGGTCACGGAGCCGCCGGGCGAGCAGCGAGATCGCGGCGGCACCGAGGTACGCCTCGGTCTTGCCGCCGCCGGTCGGGAAGAAGATCAGGTCCACGAGCGACCGCGACCTGTGCCGCGGGTTTACGAGTTCGGGCAGGGTGGCCAGGAGGAAGGCGATCTGGAAGGGGCGCCAGTTGCCTCGGCCCGGTGTCGCGACCGGCTCGGGATGGGGGCCGACCGGGTGGTAGACGCCGTACTTGTCACGCTCGACGGGGCGGAGCGGGAACTGGGACCGGAGCTGCTGGTAGAGCATCGCCTCGTTGGCTAGCCGGAAGGCGCGGTTCGCGAGGGCGTCCGCCTGGACCAGGTCCCAGCCGTCCCGCATCCGCTGCAGCGCCTCCCGGCAGAGCGCGAGGTGGCGCGTGGCCGCGGCCTCGAACCGGGAGGGCAGGCCGGGCACTGACTGCTCCTGCTCATCGATCCACTCCGCGTACAGGCGCAGCACGGTCTCCACTTGCCGCTGGCCCTCCGTCGCGCCGGAGGCGAGGGCCTGCATGCTCACAGTCACCGGCGTCCGGGTGCCGTCGGCATTGGGCACGTACATGTCGGGCGTCAGGCCGGTGACCTCGTAGGCGGGGAGCGGGTCGGACCGGACCCAGTCCACGGTCCCGCCCTTGGCCTCGCCCCAGTCGGCGGCGCAGCCGTGCCCGATGGCGTAGGTCCGGCGGTTGCGGTAGAGCAGGTCGATGGACTGCTCCTCCTCGTCGTGACTGGACTGGTCGGCCTCGGGATAGGGGTCGATCGTCAGGCCGCCCCTGGCCGTGACGCGGAAGCCCATCTGGAAGAGCGCGTTTGCCGGGCCGGTTCCGGCGGTCTCGTTCACGATCGCGATCGTGACGAGGCGGAGGCTGGGATCGGCCTCCCCGGGCACGGGTCGGCTGAAGACGCGGGTGGCCGGGGCGATCCGGGGCTTGTTCGCGACCGGTGCGGTGCGGACCACCTTGAGTCGGCCGACCTCGTCGAGCAGGGCATGGCCGGGGACGTCACCGGTGAGCTCGAAGGGGCGGCGGACCCACCACTCTTGCGGCTTGCCGAGACCGGTGGCGTGGGTGGCGATCCGGTCGTAGTGCGCCCCCTGGACGGAGACGAGCAGTGACCCGCCCGCCGGGACCCGGCACTGGAACGAGACCGCCATCGCCGACGGCTTGAAGCTGTTGGCGTCGGTCAGGTCGAAGTCGTCCGGGTCGGCATCGTCGAAGCGTGACGATTCCTGGATCTTCTCGGGAATCCTGGGCTGCTCGGCGGTGATCTCCTCGTCGCTCTCGCCGATGCCGGTCAGCCCGGCTATTTCCGACTCGCCCGGCCTGGGCGTTCCGCCCGGCAGACGGGATCCGCGCACTTCTGCTCCGCCGTACAGCACCCCGATCCCGTAGCGGCGCAGTGGATCGCTGTGCGTGAGGATCTCCTGCAGGGTGCCTGCGTCGTGGAACTGGCCTCGGCTTTCCTCTGCAGACTCGAAGTGCAGCGCACCGCCCGCGCAGTCCACGGGCTTGCCGCGGGGGGCCTCCTCGCCCGAGGGGCCGAAGAGCTCGCGGCGGACGGCCGCCTCGACTATGTCTCGGGCAGCAAGGCCGGTCATCTGGTACTCCTTAGTGCCATCTCTGGAAGGTGTCGATCTCAATGAGAGCGACAAGCCGGTCCATCGCGCGGGTCAGCCCGACGTAGAGCAGCGGCTCCAGGTCGGGCACGAGGCGGTCATCAAGGTCGGTCACGATGACCGCAGGCGCCTCCAGGCCCTTGAAGGCATGAATGGTGCTGTACTGCACCTGCCCCCGGCGCGGGCCGCTCCCGGTCGCTGAGCGGAGCACCTGCCTGAGCCACGGATCGGCTGTGGACTGGGCGGTCGAGCCGGACGCCAGGGGAGAGAGAACCGTGATCTCGTTCAGCTTGTAGTCCTCGCCGCGCAGAGCGTTGATCGCCCGGACAAGCGCGGGCGACTGATCCTCGCCGCTCCGGAACGGCTCGAA
>JAOPYM010000461.1 GCA_025964615.1 Actinomycetes bacterium | reverse complement strand
GGCGCACCCCTTCAACGTCGCCCGAAGAGGGTCCGGTACGGACTAATGTTGGTGGGTCTGAAGGGGCCTCCGGGGAAGGGATCACGTGGCTGACTCGTTCGTCCACCTGCATGTTCATACCGAGTATTCGATGCTCGACGGTGCCGCGAAGATCGGGAAGCTGGCGGCCAGGGCGGCTGAGCTGGGGATGCCTGCCGTCGCCATGAGCGATCACGGGAACATGTTCGGGGCGTACGAGTTCCAGGCCTCCGCCGAGAAGGCCGGGATCAAGCCGATCCTGGGGATTGAGGGCTACGTCTCGCCGGCGTCGCGGTTCCACAAGCAGCCGGTGTTCTGGGGGGAACCGCACCAGCGCAAGTCCAACGACCAGACCGGCGAGGGCGGCGACGTCTCGGCCGGCGGCTCGTACGTCCACAAGACCATGTGGGCGACCACGCCGCAGGGCCTGAAGAACCTGTTCAAGATCTCCAGCCTCGCGTCACTCGAGGGGCACTACAAGAAGTACCCCCGCATGGACGACGAGCTGTTCGAGCAGTACCACGAGGGGATCGTCGCGACGACCGGGTGCCCGTCGGGTGCGGTCCAGACCAGGTTGCGGCTGGGCCAGTACGACGAGGCCCTCAAGGTCGCGGGGAAGTACCAGGAGCTCTTCGGGAAGGAGAACTACTTCCTGGAGATCATGGATCACGGCCTCGCCATCGAGAAGGTCGTCCGCGACGACCTGATCCGCATCGCTAAGCATCTCGGTCTCCCACCGCTGGTCACCAACGACTCCCACTACGTCACCGAGGATCAGGCCGGGGCGCATGACGCCCTACTCTGCGTCGGCACCAACTCCCAGATGGACGACCCGAACCGGTTCAGGTTCGGGGGCAGCGGCTACTACCTCAAGACCGCTGAGGAGATGCGGGCCGTCGACCCTGGCTCCGACGTGTGGGCCGAAGGATGCAAGAACACGCTGCTGATCGCGGAACGCGTCGAGGACTACTCCGAGGTGTTCGCGCACCGGGACCTTTACGCCAAGTTCCCGGTCCCGGACGGCGAGACCGAGATGACCTGGCTCCGGAAGGAGTCCTATCGCGGTGCCCGCCGCCGGTTCGGCGACAGCGTGCCCACCGAGGTGATCGAGCGGATCGACTACGAACTCGGCGTCATCGAGGGCATGGGGTTCCCCGGCTACTTCCTGGTCGTCGCCGACATCTGCCAGCACGCGCGCGACAACGGGATCTGGGTCGGACCGGGCCGAGGCTCGGCCACCGGCAGCATGGTCGCCTATGTGACCGGCATCACCGAGCTCGACCCGATCGAGCACAGCCTGCTGTTCGAGCGGTTCCTCAACCCGGAACGCATCTCTCCGCCCGATGTCGACCTCGACTTCGACGAGCGTCGGCGCGGCGACATGATCAGGTACGTCACCGAGAAGTACGGCGAGGACAACGTCTCGCTGATCATCACGTACATGACGATCAAGTCCAAGGCCGCGGTCAAGGACGCAGGGCGCATCCTCGGGTACCCCTTCGCCGTCGGCGAGAAGATCACCAAGGCGTTTCCACCCGCGGTGATGGGCAAGGAGATCCCGCTAACGGGGATCTTCGACGAGAACCACGAACGCTACGCCGAGGCCGTCGAGCTGCGGAAGCTGTACGAGGAAGACGCGGACGTCAAGAAGGTCATCGACACCGCACGCGGAATCGAGGGCCTGACCCGTGGCACCGGCGTGCACGCCGCCGGAGTCATCCTGTCCTCCGAGCCGCTCCTGGACGTCATGCCGATCCAGCGGCGCCCGGACGACGGCGCCCGGATCACCGGGTTCAACGGCCCGGACTCCGAATCCATGGGCGCCCTCAAGATGGACTTCCTGGGGCTGCGCAACCTGACCGTACTGGGCGACGCCGTCGCCAACATCAAGGCCAACAGGGACATCGAGCTGGATGTCCTCGGCCTGCCGCTGGACGACGCCAAGGCCTATGAGCTGCTGGCACGCGGGGAAACCCTCGGGGTGTTCCAGCTCGACTCCTCGATGATGCGCGACCTGACGAAGCTGATGGCGCCGGCCCGATTCGAGGACATCTCCTCAGTTCTCGCGCTCGGCCGGCCCGGTCCCATGGGCGCCAACGCTCATGTCAACTACGCGCTCCGCAAGAGCGGTCAGCAGGCCATCGCGGCGGTCCACCCGGAACTGCAGGAGGCACTGGAGCCGATCCTCGGTACGACTTATCACCTGGTCGTCTACCAGGAGCAGGTCATGGCCATCGCCCAGCAGCTCGCCGGCTACACGCTGGGCGGCGCGGACATCCTGCGCCGGGCGATGGGCAAGAAGAAAAAAGAGGAGATGGACAAGCAGTGGGCCTTGTTCAGCTCCGGAATGACGGGCAGGGGCTTCTCGGAAGAGGCCACCAAGGCGATCTGGGACGTCCTGGTTCCCTTCAGCGCGTACGGCTTCAACAAGTCTCACACCGCCGGGTACGGGCTGGTCTCCTATTGGACCGCCTACCTGAAGGCCAACTATCCGGCTGAATACATGGCGGCTCTGCTGACGTCGGTGGGCGTCAACAAGGACAAGATGGCGATCTACCTAGCCGAGGCACGCAGGATGGGCGTCAAGGTCCTCCCGCCGGACGTCAACGAGTCTCAGCTGCGGTTCGCGGCGGTCGGAGCCGACATCCGGTTCGGCATGGGTGCGGTCCGCAACGTCGGCGAGAATGTCGTCGACGGAATCGTGAAGGCCCGCGGGGAGCAGGGCCGATACACCGACTTCAATGACTTCCTCCGGAAGGTACCCGCCGCAGTCTGCAACAAGCGGGTCATCGAGTCTCTGATCAAGGCTGGGGCGTTCGACAGCCTCGGCCACGAGCGCAAGGGGCTGATGCTGGTCCACGAGCTGGGTGTCGACACCGTCATCGATATCAAACGCAACGAGGCCATCGGCCAGGACTCCCTGTTCGGCGGCGGCGATGATGATGGCGCCAGCGACGACGCGACGTTCAACGTGGTCATCCCACCCGGAGAATGGGACAAGGGAACCCTTCTGGCATTCGAACGGGAAATGCTCGGCCTGTATGTGTCGAGCCATCCGCTGGACGGCGCGGAGCGGATCCTGGAGCGCAGTCGCGACAACAGCATCGCCGAGCTCCTCGACGGTGCGGGCGGCAACGGAAACATCCGGATCGCGGGAATCGTGAGCAGCGTCGACCGGAAGGTGACCAAGACCGGCAACGTGTGGGCCCTGGTGCATCTGGAAGACCACGACGGGTCCATTGAGGTGGCGTTCTTCCCCGCTGCGTACCAGCTGTACACCGACGCCCTCGTACCGGACGCGGTCGTATCCGTGACCGGAAGGGTCCGCAGGCAGGAAGGCAAGGACGAGACGACGACCGTCTCCTTCTCCGCCCAGGAGGTGGAGACACTCGACATCTCGACCGTGCAGAACAACGGGTTGATCCCCGTCGTCATCGCCGTACGCGAAGAGCGGGTCAACGCCGACCTCGCAGCCGAGCTGAAGCGGATCCTCCAGGCTCACCCGGGCAACTCGCCGGTGCATCTCCGTGTGACCAAACCGGGAGGCCGTCGAAGCCTGATCGTCAACCTGACGTACTTCAGCGTCGATCCCAGCAGCAGTTTCATGGGCGACATCAAGTCACTGCTCGGAAGCACGGCGATCCTCGTCTGATCTAGCTTGCTGGCGCTCGCTCCGCTCGCGCGGTACTTGGGCCTTGACGCGCGGCCTTCCCTCGTCACTCGTTCCTCAGTCCAGCCCACGCGGCCCAAGCACCTAGCCGACGCTGATGCCGGCCTCCCAGTTGATGAAGTTGCCGGCGTCGTCGAACATGGCGCGGGCGGTGCCGCCGCCGGGCATCCGGACCTCGGTCACGCCGCCGGAACGCCGGTACGGCACCCGGTGGTGACTGAGGAAACGCGCCAGGGTCAGGTTCGGGTCGCCGGAGAACAACGTCGCCGCGTTGATGATCAACCGGGGTACCGGGATCGGGTCCCATCCGGCGAGCGGCACCTGCGGGTCGTCCACGTGCAGGTAGGCGGAACCGCCGTCGTAACCGGCCTCGATGTAGCCGCGGCCGCCGAGCAGCCCGGCCGCGACGGTCGCGAGAAGCTCGCCACCATGCGCCGCCGGCCCGTCGTACCAGGACAGGTCCACCTCGGGCGTGACGAGCTCCGGCACTCCGAGCCGCTCACCCAGCTCGCGTACGAGCAGCGTGGGGGTGATCGCGGGATGCTCCTCGCCGAACTGCGGATTGGCCCATCCCCACAGCCAGGTCCGCTCCCGCGCGGCGTAGCTGCCGAGCAGCGAGACTCGCACGCTGACGCCACCGCTGCTGTAGGCCCTCGCGGCGAGGTCGGCGTTCCAATCGTCACGGGGCATGAATTCGGCCAGGGCCTCCTGCTGCTGCAGGACGACCGCGCCGAGCGCCGCACCCAGTCGATCGAATGCCGGGCTGAATCCAGACATGCCGGTCACGTTATCCAAGGGTATCCGGCTGTCGTGGCGGTGGTCCACGGCTCGCTCGTCGATCCCCGGAACCGGGCACGTTACGCTGGTGATCACATCCATCCGTTCGGTAGGGGCGGGTTCGGCAGGGGAGAGCGCGTGGAACGGGACGTGGGGATCGGGGCGGTCACGGCAGGCGTTATGGCCCTGCTGGGCGCCTTCTCCGGTCTGCTCTGGGCCGCGGTCTCTCCCGGGGTCAAGTACTACGTCGTAGGCGGCAAGATCTCCATCGAGACCCTCGTGGACCTGGAGACGACCAGGCTGATGGGGGTCGACGGCCGGTTCGCGCTGATCGGCTTCGTCGCCGGGGTCCTCTGCGGGATCGCCGCCTACCTGGCCGGCGGGCGGGGTCACGACCTCGCTCTGGTCGCCGGGCTGGCCATCGGCGGCACCCTTGCCACGCTCATCGCCTGGCGGGTCGGGCATCAGATCGGCCTGGGCGCCTTCCAGCATGCGGTACGCACCGGGAAGGACGGCGCGATCGTCACCGCTCCGGCCGAACTGCACGCCCTGGGCGTGCTGGTGATCTGGCCACTCCTGGCCGTCGTGACGTTCGGAGTCCTTGAGGCCTGCGACTTCGCCAAGCGGGCGCATCGGCTAACGCCGGGCTATTTCGGCGGTACGGGCGCCGGTCAGCCGTACCAGATCGGCGGGGGTCAGCTCGATCTGCAGGCCGCGCCGTCCGGCGGAGACGTAGACGGTCGCGAGACCTGACACCGAGGCGTCGATGATCGTGGGCAGCGCCCTGCGCTGGCCCAGCGGGCTGATCCCGCCCACCACGTAACCGGTCGTACGCTCCGCGACCTGAGGGTCGGCCATCTGCGCCCGCTTCCCGCCGGCCGCGGCGGCCAGCGCCTTGAGGTCGAGGGTGGTGGCGACCGGCACCACGGCCACGGTCAGGTCCCCGTCCACCTCCGCCACCAGGGTCTTGAAGAGCCGGTCGTGCCCGACGCCCAGCGCGTCCGCCGCCGCCTCACCGTAGGAGGCGGCATCCGGGGCGGGCTCATAGGGGTGCAGCGTGAAGTCGATCTTGGCCTTGGTAGCGGCGACGGTCGCGGGAGTACCCGACCGTCCGTGCTGCTTGGCGTGGCTCATACCTGCCAGTGTCCCAGGGCCGATGGTCAGTTCTGGCTAATTACGGTCGACTCCGCACCCGGTGCCGGGCAGCGGGCGTACCGTCTGGCAGACCCGCCGCACCACAGGTGCGCGCGGGCCGGTGGGATCCCTCACCGGTTCCTTCATCAGAGGTCGCCATCATGTGGCTGAACGTCGTCATTCTCGGTTTCGCGAGCCTGGTCTTCGGATTCATCCTGGGCTGGATCGCAGCCCGTCCCCGTCGCTGGGACTGGCACGCCGGCGGCCCCGCAGCGGTCTCTGTGCGCAACGAGGACGTCAAGCCTCTCGTCCCTCGGTGAGCTGACCTCCCTGGCCGTACAGTGCCGGTATGAGGATCCTCGTCGTCGACGCCTTCACTGACCGTGCCTTCGCCGGGAACCCAGCAGGTGTCTGCCTGCTGGACGGACCAGCTGACGAGGTCTGGATGCAGCGGGTCGCCGCCGAGATGCGGCACGCCGAGACGGCCTTCGTCCGGCCCCTCGCGGATGCCGTGTGGGAGCTGCGCTGGTTCACACCCGTCGTGGAGGTCGCCCTCTGCGGGCACGCCACGCTGGCCACCGCGCATGCGTTGTACGGGACCGGAACGGTCCCTTCCGGTGAGCCGATTAGATTCCGGACCCTGCACAGCGGTGAGCTGACCGTGACCCCCGGAGCCGGCGGCCTCCTCGAGATGGACTTCCCAGCCCAGCCCGCCGCGCCCGTCGAGATGCCCGAGGGGCTCGCCGAGGCCCTCGGCACCGAGGCCGGATGGGCCGGCCGCAACGCCCAGAACGACCTGCTCGTGGTGCTCGAACAGGAGACGGCCGTCCGTAAGCTCGCGCCGGACCTGGACGCCCTCGCCGCGATCGACGCCCGCGGGGTCTGTGTCACCGCGCCGGCCGCGTCCTGGTCGCTCGAACCAGGGGCCGAACACGACTTCGTCTCCAGGTTCTTCGCCCCCCGCGTCGGCGTCGCGGAGGATCCGGTGACCGGCTCGGCGCACTGCATGCTCGCGCCGTACTGGGCCGCACGCCTGGGCAGGGACACCCTGACCGGGCAGCAGGTCTCCGAACGCGGCGGCACCGTCTGGGTCACCGCCCGCGGTGACCGCGTCACCCTCGCCGGCCGGGCCGTGACCATCCTGGATGGTCAACTTCAGGTCTGAGACCGTCTCGGGAGCTGAGACCGGTACCCGATCTCGGGGCGGCTTTCCCTAGACTGATGAGGTGATATCCCGGATCGATCTGCGAGGCTCGCTGCCCGGCGACCTGCGCACCGTGCTGCCCCGCGCCGAGTTCGACGTCGAAGCCGCCCTGGAGAAGGTACGGCCGATCTGCGAGGACGTCCGCCATCGCGGGGCCGAGGCCGTACGGGAGTACACGGCGAAGTTCGACGGCGTGGACCTGGAGTCCACCCGGGTGCCGGTTGCGGAGATCCACCGGGCCCTGGCGGCCCTGGACCCGGCCGTGCGGGACGCGCTAGAAGAGTGCATCCGGCGGGCCCGCCTCGTCCACCACGACCAGCGCCGTACCGACACCACCACCCAGGTGGTGCCCGGCGGCACCGTCACCGAGCGGTGGGTGCCGGTCGAGCGGGTCGGCCTCTACGTGCCGGGCGGGCAGGCCGTATACCCGTCCAGCGTGGTCATGAACGTGGTGCCCGCCCAGGAGGCCGGGGTCCGCTCGCTGGCCGTCACCTCACCCGCGCAGGCCGACTTCGTCGGGTTGCCACACCCGACCATCCTGGCCGCCTGCGCCCTCCTCGGCATCGACGAGGTGTACGCGGTGGGCGGTGCCCAGGCGATCGCCATGTTCGCGTACGGCACGGAGGAGTGCGCCCCGGCGAACCTCGTGACCGGGCCGGGCAACATCTGGGTCGCCGCGGCCAAAAGGTACGTCAAGGGCGTCGTCGGGATCGACTCCGAAGCCGGCCCGACCGAGATCGCCGTCCTGGCCGACGAGACCGCCGACCCGGTGCACGTCGCGGCCGACCTGATCAGCCAGGCCGAGCACGACACGCTCGCCGCTGCCGTCCTGGTCACCGACTCCGCTGAACTGGCAGACCGGGTCGCGGCGGAACTCGAACGGCAGGTCGCGCGCACCAAGCACGTCGAGCGGGTCACCAAGGCGCTGGCCGGCCGGCAGTCCGCGATCGTCCTGGTGGACTCCGTGGACGACGGCCTGCGGGTCGTCAACGCCTACGCTGCCGAGCACCTGGAGATCCAGACCGCCGACGCCGCGGCCGTCGCGGCCCGGGTACAGAACGCCGGGGCGATCTTCGTGGGGCCGTACGCGCCAGTGTCACTCGGCGACTACCTGGCCGGTTCCAACCACGTGCTGCCCACCGGCGGCTGCGCCTGTCACTCCTCCGGGCTCTCCGTGCAGTCGTTCCTGCGCGGCATCCACGTCGTGTCGTACGACCGGACCGCGCTGGCCGAGGCGACCGCCCGGGTCGTCACGCTGGCCGAGGCCGAGGACCTGCCCGCCCACGGCGCCGCCCTGAAGGCCCGTTTCGACTGGGGGATTCCGTCATGACCAGGCTGAGGGACCTTCCGATCCGGGACGACCTGCGAGGCCAGGAGGCCTACGGTGCACCCCAGCTCGACGTGCCCGTACAGCTCAACACCAACGAGAACCCGTACCCGCCCTCGCCCCGGCTGGTCCGGGCACTGGCCGACGCGGTGGGCGGCATCGCCGGAACGCTCAACCGCTACCCCGACCGGGATGCTGTCGAGCTCCGCAAGGACCTCGCCGACTACCTCGGCCACGGGCTGACCGCCCGCCAGATCTGGGCCGCCAACGGCTCCAACGAGATCATCCAGCAGATCGTCCAGGCCTTCGGCGGGCCCGGGCGCAGGGCGCTCGGCTTCGAGCCGTCGTACTCGATGCACCCGATCATCACGCGGGTGGCCAACACCGCGTGGATCAACGCCCAGCGGGACGATGACTTCGGCGTCGACCCCGACCGGGCGATCGCCGTCATCAAGGAGTACCAGCCGGACATCGTCTTCCTGACCTCGCCGAACAACCCGACCGGCACCGCCCTGCCGCTGCCCTCGCTGGAGGCGATCCTGCAGGTAGCGCCGGGAATGGTGGTCGTCGATGAGGCGTACGGAGAGTTCCGCCGCACGGGGACGCCCAGTGCGCTGTCACTCCTGCCCGTCCACCCGAGGCTGATCGTCACCCGGACCATGTCCAAGGCGTTCGCGATGGCGGGTACCCGGGTCGGGTACCTGGCGGCGGACCCCGCGGTCATCGACGCCCTCCTGCTCGTACGGCTGCCGTACCATCTGTCGGCCGTCACCCAGGTGGTGGCCCGTACCGCCATCGCCCACCAGGAGGAGCTGCTCTCGGCGGTCGACACACTGCGGGAGGAGCGTGACCGGCTGGTCTCCTGGCTGCGCTCCGAGGACTTGATGGTCGCTGAGTCGGACGCCAACTTCGTCCTGTTCGGTACCTTCGAGGACCGTCACGCCGTCTGGCAGCGCGTACTCGACCGGGGAGTCCTGATCCGCGAGACCGGGCCGCCCGGGTGGCTCAGGGTCTCCGTCGGTACCCCCGGGGAGATGGCGTCGTTCCGTACCGCACTGAAGGAGAGTCTGTGAGTCGTCTTGACGGAGCCGAGCGGGGCAAACGTTGCGGCAGGGTCGAACGCGGTACCAAGGAGACCTCGGTCGTCGTGGAGATCGACCTGGACGGCACCGGTGAGGTGGACATCGCCACCGGAGTCGGATTCTTCGACCACATGCTCGCCCAGCTCGGCAAGCACGGCTCGTTCGACCTCACTGTGAAGACCATCGGCGACCTGCACATCGACAGCCACCACACCATCGAGGACACCGCGATCGCGCTCGGCCAGGCGTTCCGTGAGGCGCTCGGCGACATGGCCGGGATCCACCGGTTCGCCGACGCGTCGATCCCGCTGGACGAGGCGCTCGCCCAGGTCACCGTCGATATCGCGGGCCGCCCCTACCTGGTGCACTCCGAGCCCGCGATGGCTCCCATGATCGGGCCGGACTACGACACGACGATGACCCGGCACGTTCTGGAGTCCTTCGTGGCCAACGCCCGGATCTGCCTGCACGTCCACGTGCCGTACGGCCGCAACGCCCACCACATCGTGGAGGCCCAGTTCAAGGCACTCGCCCGCGCGCTGCGCGATGCGGTCGCCTTCGACCCCAAGGTGCACGGTATCCCGTCCACCAAGGGGTCGCTGTGACGTTCGCCGGCCAGCACCTGAGCACCGTCGCGATCCTGCTCTTCGCGGTCGGGCTGTTCTTCCTCACCGGTGTGTACGTGTTCGCGAAGCAGGGCATCAAGGTGCTCGCCTTCTTCGCACTCATGGCAGCCCTGCTGGCCATCACGGGAGGGGTGCTTCGCCGGTGAAACGGGTGGCCGTGCTCGACTACGGGTCGGGAAACCTCAGGTCGGCGGAACGGGCCGTGGCCAGGACCGGCGCGGACGTGACGGTGACCGCCGACTTCGACACCGCGCTGAACGCCGACGGGCTTGTGGTTCCCGGGGTCGGGGCCTTCGCCGCCTGCATGGAAGGGCTTCGTTCGGTACGCGGGGAACAGATCATCGGACGGCGGCTCGCCGGTGGGCGGCCGGTGCTCGGCATCTGCGTGGGCATGCAGATCCTCTTCGCCAAGGGCGTCGAGCACGGGATCTCCACCGAGGGCTGTGACGAGTGGCCGGGTACGGTCGACAGGCTCGACGCACCGGTGCTGCCGCACATGGGCTGGAACACCGTGGCCGCACCCGCCGAGTCCGTGCTGTTCAGGGACATTCCCGGCGACACCCGGTTCTACTTCGTGCACTCCTATGGGGTACGGCGCTGGGAACTTGAATCTGGACGGTTCACGCCGCCGGTGGTGACGTGGGCCGAGCACGGCGACCGGTTCGTGGCCGCCGTCGAGAACGGCCCGCTCTGCGCCACCCAGTTCCACCCGGAGAAGTCGGGCGACGCCGGTGCCGAGGTCCTGCGGAACTGGCTCTCCACTCTGTCCTGAAGCTTTCGCGGGCACGTTGCTCGCTGTACGTTTCGCGGGGAGGGCCATGCCGATGGCTGATGCTTGGGCTGATGTGGGGCTGATGTGAGTAAGGAACGGGCCCGGTTGCGGGCCGAGCGCGTGGCCGCCCGGGCCGAGTTGCTGGAGGTACGAGCCGAACGCGCCGGACGTGCGGCCCGTCGGCGCGCCCTTCAGATTTCGCTGGTACGGCTCGTGCCGAGGCCGGTTCGTTCGCGGAGACCGGATGGGGTGCTCGCCCGGCGCCGGCGCGCTCAGAACCGCGCGGTGCTCGTGGTGTTCCTGCTGGTACAGCTGCTCGCCTGGATGTTCTTCGATTCGTGGGCGGCTCGGTTGAGCACGCTCGGGCTGTCGGTGTTCCTCGTTCCGGTCGCCGTCACTCTGCTCTTCGACCGCCGGTCCTGACCGGGATGTTCTGCGGTCCGGTCGACCATGCCCGATTTGACCATCGTCGCGAGTCACCGTAATCTTCTCGACGTCGCAAGGAGCGCGGAACGCCGGAAGGCGGGCGGCTCCGGTGAACACCACTTCTGGGTAACACGGTCCGGGTTTGGTTCGGGGCCGTTGTACTCTTGTGTGAACAGCCTGGTTCGGGATGCGGGACGCCGGTTACGGCGGTCGGCCCGAGGGCGAACTCCCCTTTCTGTCGGAAACGT
>JAOPYM010000260.1 GCA_025964615.1 Actinomycetes bacterium | reverse complement strand
ACCATCGACTACACCGAGGCCCTCCCGCGCGAGCCCAACGGCAAGCTGCTCAAGCGCAAGCTCCGCGACCCCTACTGGAAGGACCGCGGAAATGCGATCTGACAAAGCGTTGAGTCGTGGCGTTTCCCGCACCTGCGCGGGAAACGGTGCGGGAAACGCCAGCTTTTATTGGACGACTGAACGGAGGGAGGTCAGGGATGTCTAACCATGTGCTGGAGTTTCCCGGTGGGTACACGCGGTCCGTTGGACCCGTGATCGGGCGGTTCCTGAGTGAGCTGCGCGACGGGCGGCTGGTCGGGGTACGGACCCGGGGCGGGCGGGTGATCTTCCCGCCCACGGAGTACGACCCGGACAGCGGGGAGGCGGTCACCTCCGAGTACGTAGAGGTGGGGCCGGTCGGGACGGTCGAGTCCTGGTCTTGGGTCGGTGAACCGCTTGCAAGTCATCCGCTCGACAGGCCGTTCGCGTGGGCGCTGATCAAGCCCGACGGCGCGGACACCGCGATGGTGCACGTCGTCGACCTCGGCCCCTTCGAGCGGGGCGCGAAGCCGCCGAACTTCCTCAAGGCCGGGATGCGGGTGCGGCCCCGGTTCCGCGGTGAGCGGACCGGCGGCATCGGGGACATCGAGGCGTTCCTGCCCGAGGTCACGATGATCAACGCGCCGAGCCGGCTGGAGTTCGACCTGAAGCCGGGCCACGCGCTCGACCGGTTCCTTGAGGGCATCTCCGAGGGCCGGATCCTCGGCCACCGCTGCGACGTCTGCGGCAAGGTGATGGTCCCGATGAAGGGGCTGTGCTCCTCCGACGGCGTACCGACCACCGAGGAGGTCGAGGTCGCCGACACCGGCACCGTCACCACCTTCGCGGTGAACAACATCCCGGATCCGCGCGCCCCCGCCGTGCCGTTCGTGTCGGCGTACGTGCTGCTCGACGGTGCCGATGGCGCCATGCTCACGCTGGTCGCCGGCATCCCGGCGGACCAGGTGCGGATGGGCATGCGGGTGAAGGCGGTCTGGAAGCCCCGCGAGGAGTGGGGGGCGACCATCAGCAACATCCGGTGGTTCGAGCCGTCCGGGGAACCCGACGCATCCTTCGAGTCGATCAAGGACTATACGTGAGAGACGTAGCGATCGTCGCGTTCGCGCAGACGCACCACAGCGCCACCGATCAGGGCGCCTCGGAGACCGAGCTGCTGCTGCCGCTCTTCCAGGACGTCAAATCCAGAACCGGCATCAAGCGGTTCGGCTTCACCTGCTCGGGGTCCTGCGACTACCTGATCGGTGCGCCGTTCTCGTTCGTGTCCGCCCTGGACGCCGTCGGGGCCTGGCCGCCGATCTCCGAGAGCCACGTCGAGATGGACGGCGCCTGGGCGCTGTACGAGGCGTGGGTGAAGCTGCAGCACGGCGACATCGACACCGCCCTGGTGTACGGCTTCGGAAAGCCTTCGCAGGGATCTCTGCGGGAGATCATGACGAGGCAGCTCGACCCGTACTATCTGGCACCGCTCGGCGCCGACCAGGTGTCGCTCGCCGCTCTGCAGGCGCGGGCCTACCTGGACTCCTCCGGCGCGAAAGAGGACGACCTGCTCGCCATCGCCGCGCGCAGCCGTCGCGACGGACGGGACAACCCGTACGCCCTGCACCTGGATGACCCGGCCGGCGACACCGCGTACGACGTGGCACCGCTGCGGGCGCACGACGTCGCGCCCGACGCCGACGGCGCCGCGGTGATCGTGCTGGCCACCGGCGACCGGGCCCGCGAGCTGTGCGAGCGGCCCGCCTGGATCCGTGGCATCGACCACCGGGCCGACGCGCACTCGCTCGGCGCCCGTGACCTGTCCCGCTCGGAGTCCACCCGCATCGCGGGTCTCAAGGCGGGAGCCCGCGACATCGAGGTGGCCGAACTGCACGCGCAGTTCAGCCACGAGGAACTGATCCTGCGCGAGGCGCTGAACCTCTCCGACGAGGTACGGATCAACCCGTCGGGCGGGCCGCTGGCGGCCAACCCGGTGATGGCCACCGGCCTGATCCGGCTCGGTGAGGCCGCCGCCAGGATCCACGACGGCAGCGCGAACCGGACACTCGGCCACGCGACCTCCGGCCCTTGCCTGCAGCAGAACCTCGTCTGCGTCCTTTCGGGAGAGACCAATGGGTAACCCCTGCGCGATCATCGGCATCGGGCAGACCGCGTACAAGACCAAGCGGCTCGACGTCTCCATTGCCGGGCTGGTCCGCGAGGCCGCCCAGCGGGCACTCGACGACGCCGGGCTGACCTGGAGCGACATCGACGCGGTCGTCATCGGCAAGGCCCCCGATATGTTCGAGGGCGTCATGATGCCCGAGTCGTACCTCGCGGACGCGCTCGGCGCCACCGGCAAGCCGTTGATGCGGGTGCACACCGCCGGGTCGGTCGGCGGGTCCACCGCCATCGTCGCCGCGGGGCTCATCGAGTCCGGGGTGCACAAGCGGGTGCTCACCGTCGCGTGGGAGAAGCAGTCCGAGTCCAACGCGACCTGGGCGCTGACCGTCGGCGGACCGCACAGCACCTCGCTGGTGGTCGGTGCGGGCGGCTACTTCGCCCCGCATATCCGCGCGTACATGCGCCGCTCGGGTGCGCCCGACCACATCGGCACGCTGGTCGCGGTGAAGGACCGGCAGAACGCACTGCGCAACCAGTACGCGCATCTCAAGATCCCCGGGATCTCCCGGGAGATGGTCGAGATGACGCCGATGCTCTGGGAGCCGATCCGCTACCTGGAGACCTGCCCGTCGTCGGACGGCGCGGTCGCCATGGTGCTGGCCGCCGAGGATGCGCTGACCGGCAGCAAGCCCGCCTGGGTGCACGGAACGGCCATGCGGTCCGAGCCGATCTTCTTCCCCGGCCGCGACACGGTGAACCCGCAGGGCGGCAAGGACTGCGCCGCGGACGTCTACCGGCAGGCCGGCATCACCGACCCGCGCCGGGAGCTGGACTGCGCCGAGGTGTACGTCCCGTTCTCCTGGTACGAGCCGATGTGGCTGGAGAACCTGGGGTTCTGTGCCGAGGGCGAGGGCTGGAAGCTCACCGAGGGCGGCGCCACCGCGTTCGACGGGGACATCCCCTGGAAC
>JAOPYM010000250.1 GCA_025964615.1 Actinomycetes bacterium | reverse complement strand
GGCGAGCGAGGCGAAGTCGACCTTGCCCTCGACCTGGCCGGTCGCCGGACGGTAGATGTCGCCCTGCCGCTCGGCCACCCCGTCCCAGGGCTTCCCGTTGATCCAGTGCGTGACGTGCCTGCTCATTGCGCTCACTTCGTCCCCTCGTGGGTGGCTTCGAGCGCGTCGATGAGGATGTCGAGTCCTTCCTTGGCCTCGGCCTCGGTCAGGGTGAGCGGCGGCGCCATCCGCATGACGTTGCCGTACAGGCCGCCCTTGCCGCCGAGCAGACCGCGCTTCTTGGTCTCCTCCATCATGCGGCTGGCGAGCGCCGGGCTGGGCGCACCGGTGGCCGGGTCGATCAGCTCGACGGCGAACATCAGGCCCTTACCACGCACATCGCCGACGATCGGCAGACGCGGGGCGGCCTCCTTGAGGCCGTTGATGATGATCGCGCCGGTCGTGGCGGCGTTGGCCTGCAGGTCGTGGTCGAGGACGTAGTCCAGGGTGGCGTTGGCGGCCGCCATGGAGATCGGGTTGCCGCCGAAGGTGGCCAGGCCGACCGCGTGCAGGTTGTCGAGCAGGTCGCCGCGCGCCACGATGCCGCCGACCGCGAAGCCGTTGCCCAGGCCCTTGGCGAAGGTCATCATGTCCGGCGTCATGCCGTGGTTCTGGATGCCGAAGAAGCTCTGGCCGGTACGGCCCCAGCCGGTCTGCACCTCGTCGGAGATGAACAGGATGCCCTGCTCGTCGAGGACGTCCTTGTAGGCGGCGAACAGCCCGTCCGGCGCCATCGTGAAGCCGCCGACGCCCTGGATCGGCTCGGCGATCAGGGCCGCGACGTCGCCGCCGACCACGGTGGCCAGCACGTGCCGCAGGTCCTCGACGCAGACCTTGATGTAGTCCGAGTCCGACAGCCGGGCGAACTGCGGCAGGTGCCGGTCCGCGCCGTGCAGGAAGTGCACGTTCAGCGGCGAGTAGGAGTTGTTCTTCCAGGCCCGGTTGCTCGTCACGCCGATGGTGCCGAAGGACCGCCCGTGGTAGCTCTGCCGCATGGCGAGCACCTGGTCGGTCTTGCGGGCGTACGTGGCGAGCAGCAGCGCGGTCTCGTTCGCCTCGGTACCCGAGTTGGTGAAGAAGACCTTGGCGTCCTTGATGCCGGACAGCTTCGCGATCTTCTCGGCCAGTTCGACCTGGCCGCGCAGCAGGTACACGGTCGACGTGTGCACGACTCCGGTGGCGATCTGCCGCTCGACGGCGTCGCGTACCTCGGGGACGTCATAGCCGATCATGTTGGTGAGGATGCCCGCGAAGAAGTCGAGGTAGGTGTTGCCCTCGGCGTCCGTCACGCGGTTGCCCTTACCGCTCACGATCTCGATGGGCTCGTCATAGTAGAGGGCCACCCAGTTGGGGATGACTTGGCGGTGGCGTGCGAGAAGGTCCGACATGGTCCAAGTGTTCCCGCCACAGAGCCCGCGGCGCCAGCTGCACCCTGTTCGGACATGGGGGCAGATCTCTGACAGAGTGTCACACCTGGTCGGCCTGCCTGGCCAGCGCGAAATCCCTGCCGGTGAGCCCGCCCGCCGAGTGGGTGGACAGGGTCAGGGTGACCTTGTTCCACTGGATCAGGATGTCCGGATGGTGATCGGCTGCCTCGGCCAGCTCGGCGACCCGGTTCACGAACGCCACCGCCTCAGGGAAGCCTTTGTGGCCGAACGTCCTGACGATGGAGTCACCGTCGCGGGCCCAGCCGGGCACAGTGCCGAGCTCGCCCGCGATCTCCTCTTCATCGAGTAGAGCCATGCGATCGAGCCTATCGGGCACAGTGTCAAAGCTTGGCTCTCTGAGCTGCCAGAGTGATGAAATAGGCTCGGGCTGATGCTTCCTACTCTTGCCGACGTCCTTCAGCTGGACGCCGTCCGGCGCGGCCAGCCACGCGTGGTCGCCGGCGCGGATCGGCTCGACGCGCGCGTCCGCTGGGTGCACTCCGCCGAGGTGCCCGACGTCGCCCACCTCCTGCGCGGTGGCGAGCTGGTCCTCACCACCGGTATCGCGCTGCCCGACGAGCCGTCCCGGTTGAAGTCCTACATCAAGGAACTAGCCCAGGTCGGGGTCAGCGGGCTGGTGGTCGAACTGGGCCGCCGTTACACCGGAGAGCTCCCGGCCGCGCTGATCGCCGCAGCGGAGGAGCACGGCCTGCCGGTCATCGCACTGGCCCGCGAGACGGTCTTCATCGACATCACCGAGTCGGTGCACGCCCGCATCCTCGAGGAGCAGATGGGCGAGCTGCGGGCCTCCGAGGAACTACACGAGACCTTCACCCAGCTGTCCATCGAGGGGGCCCCGCCCGGCGAGGTGATCCGCCATGTCGCCGCCATCGCGGCCCGGCCCGTGGTGCTGGAGAACATGGCCCACCAGGTGCTCGCCGCCGACGCCGCCGGAACGAACCCGGCCGGGCTGCTGTCCACCTGGGAGACCCGGTCCCGTGCGGTACGGCCCGAAGGCCGGACCGACTTCGACGAGACGTCCGGCTGGCTGGTCACCACCGTGGGGGCCAGGGGCGAGGACTGGGGCCGGCTGATCATCGTGTCCGGGACCCAGCCGTCCCCCCGTGACGTCGTGCTGGTCGAGCGGGCCGCCACCACGCTGGCACTGGGCCGGCTGCTCGACCAGCACGCCGAGAGCCTGGAACGGCAGGCGCACGGAACGATCATCAGCGGCATCCTCGCGCATGCCTACTCCGACCCGCAGGAGGCGGCTGCCCGGGCCCGCGCGCTCGGCGTCCCGCTGTCCGGGCGGCGCCTGCTCGGCGTCGTCGTCAGGCACCGGTCCGGGGTCCCGCTCCCCGAGCAGCTCAACGAGCTGGCCGAGGCCGCCTCCGCCGCCTGCAAGGACGCCAGCCTGACCGCCCTGGTCGGCGTGCTCGACGAGGGCACCTCGCACGCGCGCATCGGGATCCTGGCGTCACTACCCTCGCGGGCCGGCGCCGAGGCCTGCATGACCGACGTGGCCAAGCGGCTGCGCAAGATCTACGGGGACGACTGCGTGATGGCGGTCGGCTCGGTGGTCGAGTCGATCCGGGACGTCCGCCGCTCGTTCCTGGAGGCCGAGCAGGTCGCCGACGTGGCGTCCCGCGGCACCGGGGACCGCCCCTACTACCGGCTCCCCGACCTGCGGCTGCGCGGCCTGCTGCACCTGCTCCGCGACGATGCCCGGCTGCAGACCTTCGTCGAGCGGGAGCTCAGCCCGCTCCTTGAGTACGACGCCCAGCGCGGTAGCGACCTCACCAGGATCCTCACCCTGTTCCTGGACACCGGCCGGAACAAGGCCGTCGCCGCCCAGCGGGCCCACCTGTCCCGCCCGGCCTTCTACGAGCGCCTGCGCAGGATCGAACGGGTCCTGGACACCGACCTCGACGACATCGAGTCCTGCGCCTCCCTGCACGTGGCCCTCCTCGCCCTCGACTCCGTCCGCCGCGAAAACCGCTGAGCCGGTCTGCCGGCGCTCGCCGTCGAACGGCCGCTCGGCACCGGTTTTCATGGTTAATGTGGCCGCATGAGCCTCCTCATGTCCCTGGTCGTGGTCGTGGTCGGTGTCGTTCTCATCGTCGGAGTGACGGTCGCCGTCGTGGCATCGCAGAACCGGCGCCGCGGCTTCCCCGGCCCGAATTCCAATCCGTATACCCCAAATCCATACACCCCGAATCCGTACCCCATGGGGCAGGGCTTCGGTGGGCAGGTCGCAGCCGGACCGGGGCGGCCGGCGTTCCCCGGTCTGTCGCCGCAGGCGCAGGGCGAGATCGGGGCGCTGGTCGCGCAGGGCAAGAAGATCGAGGCCATCAAGCTCGTGCGCGCCCAGACCGGGATGGGGCTCAAGGACGCCAAGAACCTGGTCGACGCCATCGCGACCGGCCGCGCCTGAACCATTTCGCCCGGAGAGTGCCGCTACCTCGGCACCCGCATGGAACCGTGATATAGAACGGAATTGTTTGTTCCGTGTATTCTGGAGCCATGGACATCTCGAGCCCGCCGCTGAGCGGCCGCAAGGCCCAGGCCGCGCGGAACGACGAACTCATCCTGGCGGCCGCACGGGCGGTATTCATCGCCGATCCGGGTGCGCCGATCGCCGCGGTGGCCGAACGGGCCGGTGTGGGGATCAGCGCGCTCTACCGCCGCTACGCCAGCAAGGAGATCCTGCTCCAGCACCTGTGCGGCGACGGGCTGCGCCGCTACATCGACGCGGTGGAGGCCGCGCTGGCCGTGACGGACGACCCCTGGGGCTCGTTCGTCCAGTTCATGAACGACTGCCTGGACTCCGACACCAGCTCCCTGACCGTACGCCTGGCGGGCACATTCACACCCACCGAGGAACTGTTCCACCAGGCGGGCCACGCCTCGGAGCTGACCGTGCGGCTCTTCGAACGCACCGTCGCCGACGGGTGCCTGCGGCCGGGCGTCTCGGTCAGCGACGTCGCCATGCTGCAGGAACAGCTCACCGCCATCAACATCGGCGACGAGCGGCGCACCAACCAGCTGCGGCACCGGTACCTGGCGCTGATGCTCGATGCGCTGCACGTTCCGTCGGGGGCCGGCGAGCTACCGGGCCCGCCGCCCGCCGAGGAGGAACTCGTCCAGCGCTGGATCAGGAGCTGACGGTCACTTGCCATGGCCGAAGGCCAGCGCGTAGCCGGTACCGGAGTGACGGTAGACGCCGCCGTGTCCCCAGGACAGCACCTGGAAGGTGACGTGCACGGTGTTGTCGCCGGTGCCTGACAGGCTCTGCATCATCTCCGAGGAGATGTCGACGATCGCCGGGATGTCGTGCTGGGCGACGGCCCACTCGGCGGGACCGAAGTCCTCGACGACGCCGACCTGGCTCTTGCCCTGGTAGCTGATCTTGACCTTGGTGCCGAGCGGCCAGTACGGGCTGGCGACGGTCTGGAAGGACATCGCTTTGCCGGACGCGGTCTGGGAGTCCCAGAACGAGGTGGCCGTGGCGGTCCCGTACGGCAGGACGTGCTTCGGCTTGGCCTTCACGGCCTTCTTGGTGTGCGCAGGAGCAGGCGCCGCCTGGGGTACGGGCTGGGTCGTGGCGGCCGGCACGTTCAGCACGGCGACGTTCTGAAACTTCTTGGCGGCGGGGCCTGCGCCCTGCGTGGCGGCGAACGCGGCGGTCGCTCCGACGGCGAGGGTGGCGCCGGCGGCGGCGATCAGGATGGTCTTCTTGGCGCGGATCTGCATGGGCTTCCCATCTGTGTGCGGACAGGGCGCAGCCGCTTTCCGCGCATGCCGAAGAGGGGCGGAAGCGAACCCGGGCTGGGGCGGCCATCAAGCTGCGTCGTCCGATACCGCGGACCCGACATCCCGTCAGAAAGGTCCGCATGCGGTGTGCACGCGACCTCGGGCAGGGCCGGGGGCGGCCCTGCACCTGGGAACGGTGGCCCGTTGAGCTGGGCGCATGGACCGGGGGTGTGTCAGCGGCGTCAGGTCCTCCCGCATGGGGGGCGGGAGGGGATGGCCCTGCAAAGGGCAAAGGTCATACATAGGAATGTTCTGCTTACTTGCGGCCCGAGTATAGCCATTAAATTAGCAATACGGTCAAATCGACCGGTCCATTAGGTAGATCTTTTGGGTCATTGGCGACATATTACACAGCGGGTGCAATACAAATACCCCGGCGCGGACAACACCGGACCGGGAATTACACGCGTGGAATTCAACGGCCTGCGAACACATGCCCCAGCGTCCTGCACGTGCATTGGCTCATGCATCAGGCCTTGCACCAACAGGTCTGCGAGGTGCACCATGTTCCGACCGGGCGGCGCCGGTGTGACTGGAGCGATCAGAGGAGCCTCATCCAAATGCTTCCCGCGTGGACCCGTCGCGCAGCCAGGGACGAGGACGGACAACAGCCCGGACGACGCCTCAGGAGCCGCTCGATCCGATCACGGATCGTGGCGCTACTCGTCATTCCGCTGATCTCGCTGGTCGGCCTGTGGGGCTTCGCCGCGAGCATGACGGTCGGTGCGGCCGTCAACAAGCTCGCCGTCTCGACCACGTACAACCAGATCGGCAACCCGGGCGGATACCTCTCCATCCAGATCCAGACCGAGCGCGCGCTGAGCATCGTCGTGCTCGCCAGCCACGGCCGGATGGGCGTCGGCGAGCTGAGCGCCCAACGGGCCCGTACCGACGCCGCACAGGCCGGTTTCGTCAAGAGTGCCCTGTCGGCCGGCGTTCAGGACTCCGCCAGCTCGACGGTCCAGCAGCGGCTCGACGACTTCATCCAGCAGCTCGGCCGGCTGGCCGCCGCCAGGTCCCTGGTCGACAACGCGTCCAGCCCGAGTGTGCCCGGCGCCAGCGCGGACCTGATGCCGGTCTTCGGCATCTACAACGACATCAACGGTTCGGCCTACCAGCTTTTCGAGAGCCTGACCATCATCGACGACCTCGGGATCTTCCGGCAGGGCGGCGCGCTCATCACCAACACCTGGGCCCGCGAGTTCATGCTCCGTGAGGACGCGCTGGTCACCGCCCTGCTGAGCACGAAGACCGGCAAGATGACGGTCGCAGAGCACACCGCCTTCGTGGGCTGGATGGCCGCCTCACGGCAGGACATCGCGGTCTCGCTCGCCGACTTCTCCGGTGACCTGCGGCCCCCGATGACGCAGATCACCGAGTCCGCGCAGTTTCAGAGCCTGCGCGGGATGGAAGACGACATCGCCGCCACCAGGCCCGGTACGCGGCTGCCGACCTCGGTGAACAACTGGCCGGCCGTCGCCGAGCCGCTGCTCGGCAACTGGGCGCTCGCCACCCAGCAGGCCGGCGCCACGTTGCTCACCCAGGCCAAGCCGATCGGCGACAAGATCGTCATTCAGCTCGTCGTAGCGGGCGGTCTCGGACTTGTCGCGGTCGCCCTGTCGATCGGGTTGTCGATCCTCTTCGTCCGGCGGATCTCCCGGGAGCTCGGCGGCCTGCAGCAGGCGGCCAGGGAACTCGCCGAGGAGCGGCTCCCGGATGCGGTCGCCCGGCTACGCCGTGGCGAGGAGGTCGACGTCAGCCAGTACGTGCCGCCCCTCGCGGTCGGCAGGACCACGGAGATCAGACGGGTCGCCCAGGCCTTCGGCCGGGTACAGCGCACCGCCATCGACACCGCCGTCGGCGAGGCCTACCTGCGCAAGGGCATCAGCCGGGTCTTCCTCAACCTGGCCTGGCGGAGCCAGTCGCTGCTGCACCGCCAACTTCGCATGCTCGACGCCATGGAGCGCCGCGCCGCAGGGCCCGAGGAGCTGGAGGACCTGTTCCGCCTGGACCACCTCACCACCCGTATGCGGCGGCACGCGGAGGGCCTGGTCATCCTGTCCGGCGCCACCCCGAGCCGGAGCTGGAGCAAGCCGGTGCAGGTCATCGACGTACTGCGCGGCGCGGTCGCCGAGGTCGAGGACTACACCCGGGTGGACGTGGTCGCCTCCGCGTCTGTCGCACTGGCCGGGACTGCGGTGGCCGACGTCATCCACCTGCTGGCCGAGCTGGTCGAGAACGCCACCGCCTTCTCCCCGCCGCCCACCGAGGTCATGGTCCGTGGTGAGCTGGTGGCCAACGGCTTCGCGGTCGAGGTGGTGGATCGCGGCATCGGACTGAGCCCCGCAGAACTGGACCAACTGAACGAGCGCATGGTGCGGCCGCCCGAGTTCGACCTGGCCGACTCCGACCGGCTCGGCCTGTTCGTGGTCGCCCGGCTGGCCGCCCGCCACGGCATCCGGGTCACCCTTGGCCCGTCCCCCTACGGCGGCACCACCGCGGTCATGCTGATCCCCCGCGCGCTGGTCGTCGAGTCCGAGGAGCTGGAGGCCGGGGACGGCCCCAGCGCCCTCGCTCCCGCACCGGCCGCGATCACGGCCGGGCCCCGCGCCTGGTTCGAGCCCGCCGAGACCCATACGGAGCCGTACGTGGAGCCCTACCCGAAGGTTGCGGTAGAGCCGTTCGACGCCGACGAGGAAGGGGTGCTGCCCCACCGGGTCAGGCAGGCCAGCCTCGTACCGCAACTGCGCAGCAAGGCGGCGGCTCCCACCGGCCCCTACGAGGACGGTGCCGCGCTGGAGCGCGAGCCCGAGGAGGCGCGAGACCTGATGTCCTCCCTGCAGATGGGGTGGCTGCGCGGCCGCAGTGACAATGACGACGACCAGATCCTGTTCAATGAGCGAAAAGAATGGGGCGAGTCGTGACACAAGCACGTGTTGCCAGTGAACTCGGCTGGCTGCTGGATGACCTCGTCGACCGGGTCGGTGAGGTCCGCCAGGCGGTCGTACTGTCCCGCGACGGGCTCGTCATGGGTGCGTCCCGGGAGGTGGGCCGCGATGATGCCGAGCATCTCGCGGCGCTGGCCTCCGGGTTCCACAGCCTGGCCAACGGGGCCCGCCAGCACTTCGGTGCCGGCGAGGTGCGCCAGACCATCATCGAGATGGAAGGTGCGCTGTTCTTCGTGACGCCCGCGGGGACGGGCAGCTGCCTGGCCCTGTTGAGCGACGCGGGTGCCAACGCCGGCCTGGTGGCGTACGAGATGGCCATGTTGATCAAACGAGTCCGCCGGCACCTCTCCGCCGCTCCAAGATCGGCGGAGGAGCCTGAGTTCGGCACGGGGTGACCTGGCTACATGGACGACGACTCGCGCAGAGAGCAGTGGCTCGACGAGGCCGCAGGGCCGATCGTCCGGCCGTATGCCGTGACGCGCGGCCGGACCAGGCCCAGAGGCGAGAAACTCGACCTGGTCACCATCCTGGTAGCCACCGGCCGCATCGCCTCTGACCGGCTGGCGCCGGAGCAGCGGCGGCTGCTGACGCTCTGCCGTCGGCCGTGCACCCTCGCCGATCTGGCATCTGAGCTGGATCTTCCGCTCGGCGTGGTGCAGGTGCTGCTCGGCGAGCTCCACCACAACGGGCTTGTCGAAGTGCGGGTACCCGACCTGCCGGCCGAGCAGCCCGATCGGCGTCTACTCATGAGAGTGCTCAATGACCTACGCGCCCTATGACCCGGCCGACGGCCCCAGGGTGGCGCTCAAGATCCTCATCGCCGGTGGGTTCGGCGTCGGGAAGACCACCATGGTGGGCTCGGTCAGCGAGATCCGGCCGCTGCGCACCGAGGAGGTGCTGACCGACGCCGGCATCGGTGTCGATGACATCAACGGCGTCGAGGCCAAGAACACCACCACCGTGGCCATGGACTTCGGCCGCATCACCTTTCCGGACGGTATCGCGCTCTACCTGTTCGGTACCCCCGGTCAGCAGCGGTTCTGGTTCATGTGGGACGAGCTGTGCTATGGCGCGGTCGGCGCGGTCGTGCTGGCCGACACCCGGCGGCTCACCGCCAGCTTCGCCGCCATCGACTACTTCGAGCGGCGCAAGACGCCCTTCGTCGTGGCGGTCAACTGCTTCGACGGTGGCCGCCGGTACGGCATGGACGACATCCGCTCCGCGCTGGACGTCGACCCCGACGTGCCGGTCATCCTCTGTGACGTACGGCAGCGCGAGTCCGCCAAGAAAGTCCTGATCTCCCTCGTCGAACACGCCATCAAAGTCGGCGGACCCTAGGCCCGGGCTGACCGTCGGCCCGGGCGGGCCGCGTCGTCTGGACTGAGGAGCGAGGGAGCGTAGCGAGTGAGTGACGAGGGAAGACGGCGCGTCAAGGCCCGCCCGGCCGCCGTGCCGTAGGCGCGGCCATGATCACGCCGCCTTGCCCTGGAAGGGGAGGAAGCCGTCTGGGGAGTGGCGGCGGGCGCGGATGGCGGTGGGTTCGACCGCGAGGAGGCGGTCGAACCGGAAGGCCCGAACGCCCCGCCGGAGCCGGCACCAGGTCACCAGGTACCAGTGGTCCCGGTAGACCAGGCAGGTGACCGGCTCGACGTCGCGGACCGAGACGGTCCCAGTGGCGTCCTGGTAGTGCAGCCGGACGACCTGCCGGGTGGTGATCGCCTCGGCGAGCACGCGTGCCCGGCCCGCGGTCTCGGCGTCCTGCGGCCGGGTCAGGGTGGCGACGGTGGCCGTCACCCGCTCGTCGTCGAGGTGGAGGTCATCGATCAGTCGGCGGAGCGCCCGGCGGGCCGTGGTGGCCTGCGGGCCGGTGCCCAGGTGGGCGAGCGACAGGGCGAGGGCGGCGAGCTCGGCCGCGGTCAGCGTCTCCATGGTTCGATTATACGTTCGAATACCGACATTTTCCCGACCTCCGGCACGCCCGCGCCAAAGAGGACGGAACGCCCTTAGGCACTCACCCGTCTGATCACCAGGACGGTGCACGCGGCCCGAACTATGATCTAGTTCGGCCGGTTATGGACGGAGAGCCGGATCAGCCTACGGAATGCAGGTGAGCAGGTGACGGGACGGCCGCCACTGAGCCGTGAGGGGATCGATGGCGCGCTGGCCCGCCTGCGCGACGAACGGGACCGGATCGCCACCGCCCTGCTCGATCTGGAGAACCACCAGGGCTACCAGCTCCTCAAGGGGGCTCCGCTGACCGGCGAGACCAAGCTGCGCTGGGACGAGATCCAGGCCCGGGTCTCCACCCTGTGGGGCCTGTTCGACGCGTACCGGCGGCAGCTGGAACTGGCCGAGGAGATCAGGGCCCGGCAGTCGCGGCCCAGCCAGGAACGGCTGGCCGAGCTGACCGGCCTGCTGACCGGCCCGTCAGTGGAACCGCCGGGTGGCGAGATCCCGCTGGAGCGGCGGTCCCTGCTCGGACCGGCCAAGGAGCGGCTGACGCTCGACGCGGTGGTCGTGCGGATGACCGCCCTGTATGACGGGGCCGCCGACGCGGTCGCCGCCACCGACGCCGTCTGGTCGGTCCTGCTCGACCGGCTCGGCGAGGTCGAGGAGGCGTTCCGGGCGGCGCAGAACGTGCTCGCCGCCATGGAGACCGGCGACCCGGAACTGGACCGGATCGGCCGCGACCTGGCCGGGCTCCGGGCGGCCGTGGTCGGCGACCCGCTGTCCCTGCGGCAGGGCGGCCGGGCCGACACCCGGCGGCTCGACGCGGCCGGTGACCAGCTGACGGCGGTCCGGCGGCGCCTGGAGGAGGCTCTGCGGATGCGGGCCGAGCACGGCCCTCGCATGCAGGCCGTCGAGGCCTCCATCCGGCAGCTCCAGGCGGCGGAGGACGACGCACGGCTGGCCCGCGACGTCGTACTGGTCAAGATCGCCTCACCGCGGCTGCCGGAGCTGCCCGCTCAGGCGCAGGTGCTGGCACAGCGGCTGCCCGGGCTTGCGGCGCTGCGCGACCAGGGCCGGTGGCCGGAGCTCTCGGCGGCCGTCGGCGGCCTCGAACGCGCCGCCGAGGCCGCACTCGACCAGGCCCGCACCGCGCACCGGGCCATCGCGGGCCTGCTCGAACGACGCGACGAACTTCGCGGCCGGCTCGACGCCTACCGGGCGAAGGCGGGCCGCCTCGGCCGGGCCGAGGACCTCGCCCTCGACGGCCTCTACACACAGGCCAGGGAACTGCTCTTCACGGCGCCGTGTGATCTGCGCCGGGCCACCGTGGCGCTCGCTGCCTACCAGCGGGCGATCACCTCACCGGAAGCCGGAGCCGGAACATGAAGTGCACCTACTGCCCGGGTACCGTCGAGGACGGCTACTGCGACCAGTGCGGCATGGCACCGCCGGCGGGTCAGCCCGCGCCGGTGTCGGCTCGGACCGCTTCGCAGAGCATCCTGTCGAGCCGTACGGCACCCAGTGCCCGAAGCGGGCGCACCGGTTCCACATCCGCCGCCCGGCGCGGGATGCTCGGCGCCGGGCTGGTCGAGGTGCCTCCGGTGCCCTACCGGGACCCCTCGACGGCGGTGATGCCGGACCCGCAGGTCGACGAGCGGAAGCGGTTCTGCAGCAACTGCTTCGAACCGGTGGGACGCGGCCGGGGCGGCAGTCCGGGGCGTACCGAGGGATTCTGCGCCAAGTGCCGGACCGCCTTCTCGTTCACGCCCAAGCTGGTCGCCGGTGATCTCGTCGGCGGCCAGTACGAGGTGCTCGGCTGCCTGGCGCACGGCGGGCTCGGCTGGGTCTACCTGGCCAGGGACCGGAACGTGAGCGACCGGTGGGTGGTGCTCAAGGGCCTGCTCGACACGGGCGACGCCGAGGCGCTGGCCGCCGCCGCGGCCGAGCGGGCCTTCCTCGCCGAGGTCGAGCACCCGAACATCGTCAAGATCTACAACTTCGTGCAGCACGGCGGCTCCGGCTACATCGTGATGGAGTACGTGGGCGGGCAGGACCTCAAGCACATCCTGGCCGCGCACCGCGAGCACCACGGCGCGGAGTCCGCGCTGCCACTCCCCCAGGCGATCGCCTACGCGCTGGAAGTCCTGCGCGCCTTCGGGTATCTGCACGGGCTCGGCCTGCTCTACTGCGACTTCAAGCCGGACAACGCCATCCAGGACCAGGAGCAGCTCAAACTGCTCGACCTGGGCGGGGTCCGGCGGATCGACGACC
>JAOPYM010000186.1 GCA_025964615.1 Actinomycetes bacterium | reverse complement strand
GAAGTCGCCGAGGTCTGGCGGCGCGGCTCGGTCGTTGGGTCGTGGCTCCTCGACCTGATCGCCGAGGCGCTCGCCCGGTCACCGCAGCTCGACGGCTTCGAGGGCCGAGTCTCCGACTCCGGCGAAGGCCGCTGGACGGTGGATGCGGCGATCGATGAGAGCGTGCCCGCCCCGGTCATCACCTCGGCGCTCATCGAACGATTCGAGTCGCGCGGGCTCGGACACTTCACCGACGCGGCCCTGTCCGCGATGCGCAGCGAGTTCGGCGGCCACGCCGAGAAGCGCGGATAGCGAACGGAAACCATGATGCGCCACGTACTCGAAGCCCTGACGAGCCCGCGGTGGCGGACTACGACCGCTACGTGGACGGCAGGAGGCGCCTGGACGGCGCGCGGGCGTTTCTGACCGCTCGCGGTATCGAGATACCGGAGAGGCGACCGGCTTGATGCCGGCCGGCGCACGGTCGGTGGCCGAGAAACTGGGCATCCGCTACGTGTACGCGTGCTTGCATCCGTTCGAACTGCCGTCGCCGCACTACCCTCCGCCGCCGCGGCCGGGCCGGCCGTTCCCACCGGAGTGACCGACAACCGGGTGCTGTGGGACCCGGACGCCCAGCGCGTGAACGCGCCGTCATTCATGCCGCATGAGCCGCACGGATGAGATTTAACGGTGCGGCGGGACCAGCTCATCCCCTAAGGGCGAGGATGTGCGGCTGGGGCGATGCCCAGCATGGCCTGGTGAACACCGTTGCCACGCAGGCGGAGTCGCGCGGACCTTGAAGCACCCGACCACCACTAGCCAGCGGCGATGTGCTGTCCAAGGAGCGCGAGGTCCGCGTCGCCGAGCCGGTCGGCGGCGAAGCGAGCCTGATGCCAGTGCGGATAGATCAGATACGGCGCGCTGATCTTGTCGAGCGCGGAGAACTCATCGTCGTCCAGCGTGAGTTGCGCGGCGCCCAGGTTGTCCTGGAGCTGGTCCTCCCGGCGAGCGCCGATCACCAGGGTGGTGACGCCGGGCTTACGTAGCAGATGGGCGAGCGCGACCTGGGCGGGCGAGGCGCCGCGGCTGTCGGCTACGCCGACGAGCACCTCGATGATGTCGTAAAGCCGCTCCCTGTCGCGGATCGGCGGCTCATCCCAGCGGGGGTCGACCTGGCGGGAGCCCTGCGGGGCCTCGCGGTCGCGCCGGTACTTGCCGCTGAGCAGTCCTCCCGCCAACGGGCTCCACACCATGATGCCCAACCCTTGGTCCAGGGAGAGCGGGACGAGCTCGTACTCGCTGTCGCGGGATTCCAGGGAGTAGTAGATCTGGTTGCTGACGAACCGCTGGTACCCGTGGGCGTCGGACACGGCGAGCGCCTTCATCAGTTGCCAGCCGCTGTAGTTCGACACGCCGAGGTAGCGGATCTTCCCGGCTCGCAGCAGGGTGTCCAGCGCCTCCAGCGTCTCCTCCAGAGGTGTCTGCCCGTCCCACTCGTGCACGTGGTAAATGTCGACGTGGTCCGTGCGCAGCCGCCGCAGGCTGCCCTCCAACTGGCCGATGATGTGGTGGCGGGACAGCCCCCCGTCATTAGGTCCCTCGCCAACGACCATCCGTACCTTGGTCGACAGCAGCAGATCGTCCCGGCGGCCCTCGATCGCCTCGCCGAGGATCTCCTCGGCTGCTCCGTTGGAGTACATGTTCGCGGTGTCGAAGCAGTTCACCCCGGCGTCCAGGGCCATGGAAACGTGCCGGCGGGCGCCCTCCACGTCCGTACTGCCGAGGACGGCGAACGTGCCCTTCCCGCCGAAGGTCATGGTTCCCAGAGTCAGGGCGGAGACCCGAAGGCCCGAGTGTCCCAGCTGGCGATACTCCACGATTCCGACTCCCCTCGGCTTGCAGAGCTGCCCGGCAACGTCCGGGCCGGTCGTGTGCTGAGTAGCCGCAACGTGGCATTGCATGCAACGTGCGCCGGATCCTCTCCAGGCGGGCGGCGGCGCCCGTTCGGACTCCGCTTCCGCGGCGGAGGAAGCCGCTCAGCCATACCGCGAGGCGGCCGACCATCGAGCCCTTCTCCACGAAACCGCCCGGTTCGCCGAAGCTCGGCCAACCGGCCGCTCGCGAGTCGACGCCCCGGAACCCACATCGAACGCTGTATCAACAATATCAACAGACGCGCCAACGCCCGTTAAGCTTCCCGCTGAGCTCGCGCGACAAGCCGCCGCGGCCGTTGAAGCAAGCCCCTGGGAGACGACGGATGACCGACCGAGCAGACGAGACGATCAAGGCTCTGCGTTCCGGCCACGACGACCTCGCCACGCTGGTGCGCGATTTCACGGCCGACGACCTCGCCCACCCGTCCGGGGCCTCGAAGTGGGATGTCTCGCAGGTGCTGAGCCACCTGGGCAGCGGCGCGGAGATCAGCCTCGCCGCCCTCGAGGGCGCGCTGGACGGTACCGGCAATCCCGGCGGTGAGTTCAACCAGGGCGTGTGGGCGCGGTGGGACGCCATGTCGCGCGAGGATCGGGCCGAGGGCTTCCTGAACGCGAACGAGACGCTGATGCGCCGCTACGAAAGGCTGGATGAGCGGGCTAGGGAAAGCCTCCGCATCGACCTGGGATTCCTGCCCGCGCCTGTGGACCTGGCCGCCGCCGGTGGCCTGCGGCTCAGCGAGTTCGCCCACCACACGTGGGACGTCAAGGTGGCGTTCGACCCGGAGGCGACTCTGGCCCCGGAGGCCACACCTGTGCTGTTCGACCAGGCGGCTCTGCTCATCGGCTTCCTCGGCAGGGCTGCCGAGCTGGACGGCCGGCCGGTGACCATCACGGTGAACACCACGTCCCCGGACCGGTCCTTCGGACTCCACGTGGGCGAGACGATGACCATCGTCGAGACCACCGACAGCCCGGACGCGGTCCTCACCGCCCCCGCGGAGTGGTGGCTGCGCCTGGTCACCGGCCGCCACGCTCCACAGCACACCCCGGCCACAGTGAAGCTCACCAGCGACACGATCACGCTGGACGACCTGCGCCGCGTCTTCCCCGGGTTCTGACTCGCGAGGCCGCCCCACCGAAGCCGACCGAGTTGCAGAAACCCCCCTCGTGGCTTTCTCCGGCATACAGCGATCACTACAGGGGTGCGCGAGACAGAGAGGCGCCGGATGTGACCGACGGGACGAGCTGGATGCCGGCAGTTCCTGGACATCGGTACCGGCCTGCCCACCTCCCCCAACCTGCACGAGGCCGCCCAGCAGATCGCCCCCGAATGCCGGGTCCTCTACGTCGACAACGACCCGATCGTGCTCGCCCATGCACGGGCGCTGCTGACCAGCACCCCGCAGGGCAAGACCGCCTACCTCGAGGCGGACGTGCGTGACACCGACGCCGTCCTGGGATCCCGCGTGCTGCGCGAGACCCTGGACCTGGAGCGGCCGGTGGCGCTCACCCTCCTGGCGATCCTGCACATGTTCACCGACGAGGATGAAGCACACGCGCTCGTGCGCAGGCTGCTGGAGCCGCTGGCGCCAGGCAGTGTCCTGGCACTGTCGGTGGTGCCCGACGTTGAGGGCTCTAGCCCGGCGGCCGACGCCGTGGCTGCCACCCGGTCCCAGGGCATCCCCATGAAACTGCGCACCAAAGCGGAAACGGAGCGGTTCTTCGACGGCCTGGACCTGATCGGCCCAGGAATCACCCGGGTCAACCAGTGGTACCCCGACCAGCCCGCCGACACCACCCACCCTCACATGTACGCAGGCGTCGCCATCAAACGCTGACTTTCGAGCACTGGCTGCAGTGCTGCCATCCAAATCACAAGGCCAGCATGAACACTCGGCTGACAGTTGCCCGTGCCGGTGAAGGCCCGACAGCAGTGGAAGGCAACGTGGTGCGCGCCCGCCGCCCCAAAAGACCGACCCGGGCAGCCCGCCGCGCCAAAGCCACCGACCGCGACACCTACACCCGCCCCGACCGCACCCCCCGCAAACACAAGAACGGGCCGACACCCAAACGCCCGACCCGCCCCAAGAACACCACCCGCCAGATGCCCGACCGGCGTCTGGTTCCCTCCCCCACCCCAGCCCCGGGGCGCGGACAGCGTCCGGAGGGACAAGCACCCCAGACGAACCACCCCTTCGCACAGGTCTTGCACGCGATTCTCAACACCGGACCG
>JAOPYM010000185.1 GCA_025964615.1 Actinomycetes bacterium | reverse complement strand
GCCCCGGCATCGTCGACACGAAGATGAACGACTGGCAGGGCGCCTACGACATGATGGCCGGTCGACCGGGCGGCACCGCAGAGGACCGCAGAGTCGCCGCTTACAACTGGTCGGCCCTGGCCGGGCGTGGCCTGCTGGAGCCCGATGCCGTGAGTAGCGCGGTGGTCTGGCTGGCCTCCGACGACGCCGGCGTCGTCACCGGTGTCGCGCTCCCCGTCGACGGTGGCCATGCGGTGCTGCCGGGCATCAACCCGTCGCCGGTCGACGTGCCCGATGCCTGAGTACGCCGAGGCATGATCAACAGCGCCACCATCCGTCTGGAGTTCCCGTGCCCCTCACCGCCACCTTCCACAGCATCGTCCGGTTCCCCGAGCTCGACGAACAGCCCACATCCACCCCAGAGCTCCTCGATGCGGCTTTCCGCGCCGACCCGTCCCGCGTCCTGCTGATCGATGCCGAGAAGGTGGTCACCACGGGCGAGCTCGTCGAGGAGATCGCGCTGGTCCAGGAGCGGCTGAGGGGCGCTGGGGTGAGGCGGGGCGACGTCGTCACTGCTCAGCTGCCCAACTGGTGGGAGACGGTGGCGCTTGCGCACGCGGTGTGGGGCATGGGGGCGGTACTGAACCCGGTCACCCCGATCTATCGTGAGCGGGAGCTCACCGGGATCCTCAGTACCGCACGGCCTGCCGCGGTGGTCGTGCCCGCCGAGTACCGCGGCACCGACCACGCCGCGATGGCCGGACGGGCTCTGCATGCCGCGGGCGTCGATGTTCCGCTCCTCGTGCTGCGCGGTCCAGGCGGTCCGGCCTGCGCCATCGGGCCCGCACCGCGGGCCGAGCTCGCCGCACACACCGACGACATCTGCGTGCTCATGTTCACCTCTGGCACGACCGGCGCCGCGAAGGGCGTCCTGCACAGCCATCGGACCCTGCTTGCGGAGGCCGCCTCGATGGCCGGGCTCTACCGGCTCGAGGGTGACCGCGTGTTCATGCCATCCCCGCTCACGCACATCACCGGCCTGGTCTACGGCGTGCTGATGCCATTGCTGATGGACGGCGATACCACGTTGCTGGACGTCTGGGATCCGGCACACGCCGTACAAGTCGTCGAGCAACAGGGGTGCACGGTGTGCGTGGGCGCGACGCCGTTCCTGAGTGGCCTCGTCGAGGAGTACCGCAGACTCGGGCAGAGGTCGTCGCTCAAGGCCTTCGTGTGCGGCGGAGCCGACGTGCCGCCCGCACTGGTCCGCCGCGGGCAGGAAGTGCTCGGCTCCGTCGTCGCCAGGGCGTACGGGCTGACCGAGATGCCCACCGCGACATGTGGCGGGCCCACCGACACCGAGTCGGTCCGAGCCGACACTGACGGACCTCCGGTCGGGTCCGCCGAGGTACGGATCCGCGACGGCGAGGGCCTGCCTGCCGGAGTTGGAGAGCTGCAGGTGCGAGGGCCGGAGCTGTGCCTCGGGTACCTCGACGAGGAGCACACCCGCGCCGCATTCGATGCCGAGGGCTGGTTCAGCACGGGCGACCTCGCACGCATCGATGAGACCGGCGCGGTCACCATCCTCGGACGGATCAAGGACGTCATCGTGCGGGCCGGCGAGAACCTCTCGGCGCCAGAGATCGAGAGCTTGCTTCTCGAACACCCCCAGGTCGCCGACGTTGCCGTGGTCGGCGTGCCCGATGACACGGTGGGGGAACGGGCCTGCGCGATCGTCGTCGCCCGGGGAGCCCCGCCGACACTCGTCGCGCTGACCAGGCACCTCGCCGGCTATGGCATCGCGCGTCAGAAGTTCCCCGAGCACCTCCTCATCTCCGAGAGCCTGCCGCGGACTCCCAGCGGCAAGGTTCAGAAGTTCCTCCTTCGCACCGAGGCGACCGCCCGGCTGTCGAAGGGCGAGGGCGAGTCACGATGAAGGCAGGGGTGCCCGGCGCGGAGGCCGTCGCGCGCGCCGTGCGCGCGGTCGTCAAGTCCGAACCGCCCACATGCTTGCCGTCATCCCACGAGAACAAGGAGCAAGCATGAAGTTCGAAGGCAGGGTCGCGCTCGTCACCGGAGGTGGCTCCGGTATGGGCCGTGCGATGGTGGAAGAGTTCGCCGCGGAGGGCGCTTTTGTCGTGGCCGTGGACATCAACAAGCAGGCGGCAACCGAGACGGTCAAGGGACTGAGCACCCCCGATCGTGCGAGCGCCGCCGTCGCTGACGTCTCCTCCCCGGAGGCCGTGGAGGCGCTCGTCGCTGATGTCGTCCGGGAACACGGCAGGATCGACATCGTCTGCAGCAACGCTGGTGTGCTCGATGACTACACCCCGGCGCACGAGACCAGCATCGAGTTGTGGAACCGCGTGATCGGCGTCAACCTGACCGGCCCATTCCTGATCAGCCGGGCCGTGGTGCCCGTCATGCTCGAGCAGGGAAGGGGCGTGATCATCAACACCGCCTCGATCTCAGCATTCGTCGCCGGTGGCGGCGGCGCGGCCTATACCGCCTCCAAGCACGGCGTGCTCGGCCTGACCAAGCAGCTCGCGTTCGACTACGGCTCGCGAGGCATCCGCTGCAACGCGATCTGCCCCGGCGCGATCCAGACCGGCATGACCGAGCACCTGCTGACCGCTGAGGGCCGCAACCCCCACGTCGACGCGGCGATCAAAGGGACACCCGCCGGACGGTGGGGCAAGCCGGTCGAGATCGCGAAGCTCGCGTCGTTCCTCGCCAGTGACGATGCAGCGTTCATCCACGGCGCTGGTTACCTGATCGACGGAGGCTGGACGCTGCCCTGATCTGCGCCGCTGAGCACGCAAAGCCGAACGGCCCATCAGCCCATGGGCAGGCCCACGAAGACCGCTGAGGCTCGGTCATGCGGCTGAAGGCGCCCGTCGAGAAGCCGCCGTCCCTTGCGCGGGAGTGGCCACGTGGTCCTTGCAAGCTCTCGTCTGCCCGCAAACCACACCACCCCGACAGCAGTGGAAGGCAACGTGGCGCGCGCCCGCCGCCCCAAGAAACCGACCCGGGCAGCCCGCCGCGCCATAGCCACCGAGAGCGACACCTACACCCGCCCCGACCGCACCGGCCGCAAACACAAGAGCGGGCCGACACCCAAACGCCCGACCGGCGTCTGGTTCCCTCCCCCACCCCAGCCCCGGGGCGCGGACAGCGTCCGGAGGGACAAGCACCCCAGACGAACCACCCCTTCGCACAGGTCTTGCACGCGATTCTCAACACCGGACCG
>JAOPYM010000070.1 GCA_025964615.1 Actinomycetes bacterium | reverse complement strand
ACGCGTTGCGCGGGCTCCGTGAGCCGCTGGAGATCGGTGAGGTCGAGGACGTCTACCTGCCGCTGTCGCGGCTGCTCGGCCTGTTCGCCTCGGCGGACGTACGGCTCAGGGACACGGTCGGGGACTTCCTCGGCGGCCCGGTACGGCCGACCCCGTTCGTCATCGGCGTGTCAGGGAGCGTCGCGGTCGGCAAGTCGACGACATCGCGGGTGCTGCGCGCCCTGCTGAGCCAGTGGCCGTCCCGTCCGCACGTGGAGCTGGTCACCACCGACAGCTTCCTGTACTCCAACGCGGTGCTCGCCGAGCGCGGCATCACCGAGCGCAAGGGGTTCCCCGAGTCCTACGATCGGCGAGCGCTCGTCCGGTTCGTGGCGGCGGTCAAGGCGGGCGCCGACGAGCAGGCGATCCCTGTCTACTCGCACCTGTCGTACGACATCGAGGCCGGTGCCGAGCAGGTCGTGAAGCGCCCGGACGTCCTGATCGTGGAGGGCCTCAACGTGCTCCAGGCCGCCCCACCCGGGTCTCTCGCCGTCTCTGACTTCTTCGACTTCTCGATCTACGTCGACGCCCGCGTGGAGCACATCAGGCAGTGGTTCGCCGACCGGCTCGTCGAGCTGTGCCGTACCGCCTTCGCCGACCCCAGATCGTTCTTCCACCCGTATGCGCGGCTCGGCGAGGCCGAGATCAGGGCCTTCGCGCATCAGGTGTGGCGGGACGTGAACGAGCTCAACCTGGTCTCGAACATCCTGCCGACCCGCGCCCGCGCCACCCTCGTCCTGCACAAGGGAGCAGACCACACCGTGCAACGCGTCCGCCTCCGCCGCATCTGAGCGGCCGGTCGGGCAGGCTCCGGCTCTCCCGGTGATACGAAGGCGCACAGCGAACAGATCTCGTGGCGGAACCGAAATGCGGCTGATGATTCGGTTGGTCGCTGATGGGTACGTTTATGCGGTAAGCCTGAAATCGGTAGCCGATCCTTTGCTGGTTTCGCGAGCTTTGTAGGGTTTCTGGGCGACAACCGTATAGAGAATTACCACGGCCCGCACAGAGATATCTGTACGGGCCGGGTGGGCGCAAAGAACTACTGATCGGTTGCTTCGACGCCAATATGATAACTGGTTAGAGTGCGGCGCACTCTGCCAGCGGGGTGGGGCTCAGGAGAGATCGAGCTCGCCGCTTTTGGCGACGCCCAGGAAGCTCTTCCATTCCTGTCCAGTGAAGGCAAGGGTGGGGCTGGTGGCGATGTTCTTGCTGTCTCGCACGCCAACACGCTGGGCAGGCAGGCGTGCGGTCTCGACGCACCCCAGGCTCTGGCCAGATCGTGTGCTCTTCCTCCACGTTAGGATCGGGACTCCGCCAAAAGGCATAAATGTCTCTCCTGTCCAAGTTGTGTCTCATGGCAGCATTAGTGTCCGATTTTTGTGCTCGAACTTAGCTGAGCATAGCCGCCACCGGCTGTGGCAGGATGGACAAGTTTGGTTTAGTTTTGATCTCGCCTGGGTCAAACCGTGCTCACGCTCTTCTATGGACCGGCTACCAGGTCCTTTCGGCGACCCTCGCGATGAGGTCCAGGGACTTCGCCGGGTCGAGGGCCTCGCTGACCAGCCGATCAAAGCTCTGCGCGTATCGATAGGTCTCGCGTTCCTCCTCGATGTAGAGGGCGCCGGTCAGCTGCTCGGCATAGACCACATCGTGGAAGGTGATGTCGTAGACGGGCGCGAACCTCAGCAGCGTGAAGGAAGCCGCGCCGACCGGATGAGGACCGTCGAGTGGCAGGACCCGCAGGGTCACATTCGGTAGCTGGGCGACCGCCGTAATGCGTTCCAGCTGAGCGCGCATGACCTGGCGGTCTCCGAAACGACGCAGTAGCACAGACTCGTCAGCGACCACCGACAGTTCGATCGGCTTGTCCTGTATGAGGATGGCCTGGCGGACCATGCGTGCCTCGACCCGTGCATCGACCTGACCGGGGTGCAGGTTGAAGACCGGCTGGACGGCCAGCACGGTGGCACGTGCGTATTCCTCGGTCTGGAAGAGACCGGGGACCGCGTCGTTTTCCCAGCAGCATGCGGCCTCGGCCTCGGCCTCCAAGCCAATGAACGCGTCGAACCGGTCGGGGAGCGCGTCGGTGTAGGCCTCCCACCAGCCCTTGCGATCCGCTTCGCGGGCCAGCGTGAGGAGATCCTCACCGAGGGCGTCGGCCTTGCCGTACAACTCGAGCATCTTGCGGACGTCGACGGGTTTCGGCAGGGTCTTCGCGGTCTCGATCCGGCTGATCTTTGCCGCCGACCAGGTCAGCAGCCGGGCGGCCTCTTCGCCCTTCATCCCGGCGTGTTCACGGAGCCTGCGCAGTTCGGCGGCGAGCCTGCGGCGGCGGACGGTCGGACTCAGTGGTTCGGGCACCGTTACGGCACTCCTCCCGGCCGGAAAGGACTAGGTGTTCCCGTCAGCAGTCTGCCCCACTCCTAGCGGAAGCGTCACAGATACGTGCAAAGTAAGTCGCAGAGAAATCTTCGAAGCATCTGACGATGCAACTTGCATTGCAACTACCGAGCGCGCATCATCAGAGAACAAGCGCTTGGACCTTCCAGCGTCCCGATCACAGCGGCCCCCAGAGGGCACCGCTCCCGCGACAGCAGGGGCCCGCGGCACGCGAGGAGCGCGCCGGGCCAACCGGGCACGATGATGTGACCGCCTCCCGATCCCCGCCCACAAGGCAGGGGACCGCAGCACGGCAGCAGCCCACCGGCCCACCCCGGCCGGGGAAGCGGAGGATCCGGTGCTAAGCCTTCCTGTGCACAGGAGCATCCTTGCGATCGACATCGAGAAGTCGACCAGCCCCCTGCGCACCAACCCGGTCAAGGTCGAACTTCGCAGCCAGATCTACCGGCTGCTCGACGAGGCCCTGGCCACTGCCGGCATCGACGCCCGGCACCTGGACCCCATCGAGGACCGGGGCGACGGCGTCCTGGCGCTGATCCACCCGGTCGACGAGGTGCCCAAGACCTTGCTGCTCAGCTGTTTCGTCCCGGAACTGGCCCGGCTGCTCGCCCAGTACAACCTGGGCATCCCGCCTGTGGACCGGCCCAGCCTCGGGATGCGGGTGCGGGTCGTCGTGCACGCGGGAGAGGTGCACTGCGACGGCCGGGGCTACTGCGGCGAGGAACTGGACGTGGCCTGCCGGCTGCTCGACGCCAAGCCGTTCAAAAAGTGCCTTGCCGAGACCGACGCGCCGCTCGTGCTCGTGGTCTCGGAGGACATCTACTGGGCGATCGTCCGGCACGACTACGCCGGCATCCGGGGGGCCGAGTTCCTGCCCGTGGTCCGGCTGCGGGTGTCGGGTCGCCGGCGGCTCGGCTACGTGCACGTACCTGGCGCGTCCCAGCCCGTGGAGTGCGCAACCGCGGCGTGACCGACCTACGATCGGCATGTGATCGTGGGTATGGGGATCGACGTGGTCGACATCGCCAGATTCGAGGCGTCGCTCGAACGGACTCCAGGGCTGCGGACCCGGCTGTTCACCGAGGCCGAACGGGGCCTCGCGCCGCGCTCGCTGGCGGCCAGGTTCGCGGCCAAGGAGGCGCTGGCCAAGGCGCTGGGCGCACCGTGCGGGCTGCTGTGGAGCGACGCCGAGATCCGCCGGGCCGATGACGGGCGTCCCAGCCTGCACGTCCAGGGCACGGTGGCCGAGGCCGCCCGGTCGCGGGGCGTCACCGACTGGCACGTGTCGCTCAGCCATGACGGTGGCGTCGCCACCGCGGTAGTGATCGCGGAGGATCGCTCATGAGACGGGCGCACTCAGTCGGGAAGGTCCGGGCGGCCGAGCGGGCCTTGATGGCCCTGCTGCCCGAGGGCGTGCTCATGCGGCGCGCGGCGGCGGGTCTCGCGACGGTCTGCGCGGGGCTGCTCGGGAGGGTGTACGGCTCGGAGGTGGCGCTGCTGGTCGGCAGCGGTGACAACGGCGGTGACGTGCTGTACGCCGGGGCCCGGCTGGCTCGCAGGGGGGCACGGGTGACCGCTGTGCTCGCCGGATCGAAGGTGCACACGGATGGTCTGGCGGCGTTGCTGGCCGCCGGGGGCCGTTCCGGCGGCGAGGCGGAGATCCCGGCCCTGCTCGACCGGGCGGAACTGGTGATCGACGGGCTGACCGGGATCGGCGGCCGGGGTGCGCTCCGCGAGCCGTACGCCGGCCTGGCCCTCGCGCTGCGGGACCGGGCCGCCACCGTGGTCGCCTGCGACCTGCCCAGTGGCGTCGACGCCGACACCGGCGAGGTCGAGGGAGCCGCGGTAAGGGCCGATGTGACGGTCACGTTCGGGACGTACAAACCAGGCCTGCTCATCGATCCGGGCGCCTCGTACTGCGGCGTCGTGGAACTGGTGGACATCGGCCTGGACCTGCCCGCGCCCGACGTGGTGGCGGCCTCGGCCCGCGACCTGCGGCCGCCACAGGCGACCGCCGAGTCCGACAAGTACCGCCGCGGCGTCATCGGGGTGCTGGCCGGCAGCGAGGAGTACCCGGGCGCGGCCGTGCTCAGCACCGGTGGCGCGATCCACGGCGGGGCCGGCATGGTCAGGTTCGCCGCCGCCCAGGGGGTCGTGGACCTGGTCCGGCAGCGCTGGCCCGAGGCCATCACCACGGTGCTCGGCTCGCTCACCGGCGTCGGGCGGGTGCAGGCCTGGGTGGCCGGGCCTGGCCTGGGCACCGGTGCTCCGGCGGAGGAACTGATCGAGGCGGTGCTCCGCACCGACCTGCCCGTACTGATCGACGCCGACGGGCTCACCGTGCTGGCCCGCCGCCGTGACCTGCTCGACCGGGCGGCGCCCACGGTGCTCACCCCGCACGCCGGGGAACTGGCCCGGCTGCTCGGCACCGGCCGCGCGCAGATCGAGGCCAGGCGCCTTGAGCACGTACGGCGGGCCGCCGCCGAACTGGGGGCCATCGTGCTGCTCAAGGGCTCGACCACCCTGATCGCCGAGCAGGGCGTCCCCGTACGGGTGAATCCGACGGGGACTCCCCGGCTCGCCACCGCGGGTTCGGGTGACGTCCTGTCCGGCCTGATCGGGGCGTTTCTGGCGGGCGGCCTCCCGGCGATCGACGCGGCCACCGCCGGGGCCTACCTGCACGGCGTGGCCGGGCACCTGGCCGCGGGCGACCCGGGCGGGGCTCCGATCAGTTCGTCTGACCTGGTGACGGCACTGCCCGCGGCCTTCCGTACGCTGGCGTGAACTCGGGCGATGGCACGTTCGTCGTACTGGGGAGAAACAGCGAGCGAATGGTAAACGCCGTGATCAGGGAGGGGAGCGGGCACAATTGGATGCCATGACCAGTCCGTTGCTTGCCCACGTCGACCTTCAGGCGATTCGCGACAACGTCGCGTTGCTGACGGATCGGGCGGGCGCGGCCGCCGTCATGGCCATGGTCAAGGCCGACGGCTACGGGCACGGCGCGGTGCCGGCCGCCCGTGCGGCCCTGGCCGGGGGCGCCACCTGGCTGGGTGTGGCCAGACAGTCCGAGGCGCTGCAACTGCGCGCCGCCGGGATCACCGTGCCCGTGCTGCTGGTGATCACGGCACCCGGTGAGGCCCACGAGGAGGCCATCGCCGCCGGCATCGACCTCATCGCGGGTTCCGTGGGCATCGTTCAGGAGATCGCCGGAGCGGCGAAGGAGGCCGGCCGCGCAGCCCGGGTACACCTCAAGGCAGACACCGGCATGTCCCGGGGCGGCGCGGGGCAGGGCGAGTGGCCCGCCGTCGTGGACGCCGCGCTGACCGCCCAGGCGTCCGGGCTGATCGAGGTCGTCGGCCTCTCCTCCCACTTCGCCTGCGCCGACGAACCGGACCATCCCTCCGTGCCCCGGCAGCTGGCCGGGTTCCTGGAGGCCGTGGAGTTCGCGGAGAAGGCGGGGGTACGGCCTGAGGTCCGGCATCTGGCCAACTCGGCCGCGATGCTGACCCGGCCGGAGTCGCACTTCGACCTGGTCAGGCCCGGTATCGCGATCTATGGGCTGAGCCCGGCGCCGCAGCTGGGCACCTTCGGGCTCCGCCCGGCGATGACTCTGGTGGCCAGGGTCGCAATGGCCAAGCGGGTTCCGGGGGGCAGCGGGGTCTCCTACGGCCACTCCTACACGACAGCACGGGAGACCCGGCTCGCGCTGGTCCCCGCGGGCTACGCCGACGGGGTGCCCCGGCACGGGTCGAACACGCTGGAGGTCCTTGCGGCAGGGAAACGGCGGCGCATCGCCGGCCGGGTCTGCATGGATCAGTTCGTCATCGATCTCGGGGAGGACGAGATCGAGCCCGGGGACGAGGTCATCCTGTTCGGCCCGGGTGACCATGGAGAGCCCACCGCTCAGGAATGGGCCGACGCGATCGGCACCATTTCCTACGAGATCGTCACCCGGATCGGCGCCCGGGTGCCGCGCGCCTACGAGGGCTTGGGGACTGAGGAGCGAGGGAGCCCGGGCGGGCCGCGTCGTCTGGACTGAGGAGCGAAGGCGGCGCGTCAAGGCCCGCCCGGCGCCGTGCCGAAGGCGCGGCCGTGGACACAGCGAGCGAGTGACGAGGGAAGACGGCGTGTCAGGGCACAAGCGCCGCGCGAGCGGAGCGAGCGCCATTAGGAAGGGACTGGCGATGGATAGCAGGCAGAAGAAGACGATCGGGATCGTCGGTGCCGTCGCCGCTCTCAGCGCGGCAGGGTTCGGCGCCGCGGTGGGAATCCAGAAGTTCGCGGTGGGAAGGAGCAGGTTCCACCCGGACCCGGACGCCGACGAGCCCTTCGGCAAGCTGCGCGGCGAGCCGCTGACCGTGCTCGCCGACGACGGGCTGCCGCTGCAGGTGGAGATCCACGGTTCTGCGGACGCACCGCTGACGATGGTCTTGTGCCATGGGTACTGCCTGACTCAGGACAGCTGGCACTACCAGCGGCGGGACCTGACCGGGCTGCGCATGGTCAGCTGGGACCAGCGCAGCCACGGCCGGTCCGGGCGCAGCACGCGGCCGCATGCCACCATCGAGCAGACCGGCCGGGACCTGGCCACCGTGCTGCGGGCCACGGTCAGGCCCGGCGATCCGGTGATCTTGGCCGGCCACTCTATGGGCGGCATGACGATCATGGCGCTGGCGGATCAGCAGCCCGAGCTGTTCGGCACTCAGATCGTCGGGGTGGCCCTGGTGAACACCTCCTCGGGCGACCTGGACGAGATGACCCTGGGCCTGCCGCCGGTGCTGGCCAGGCTGGTGCGGCCCCTGGCGTCCAGCGTGATCCGCGGGCTGGGCCGGGGGGCGAAGATCGTCGATCGGACCCGGGACGCCACGCCCGACGTGGCGTTCTGGGTGATCAGGAGGATGGGCTTCTCGGACAGGCACGTCAGCCCGGCGATGGTGGACTTCGTGGAGCAGATGATCCGGGCCACGCCGATCGAGGTGGTCGCGGAGTTCTACCCGACCCTGATGGAACACCACCGTGGCGAGAGCCTGGAGGTGCTCGGCAGGGTCCCCACGGTGATCCTGTCCGGCGGGCACGACCGGCTCACTCCCGCCGCGCACAGCAGGGTGCTCGCCGAGGCCCTCCCGGACGCCGAACTCGTCGAGGTGGCCGATGCCGGTCACCTGCTGCCCATGGAGTACCCGGGCATCGTCACCGCGGCGATCAGGCGGCTGATCGCCCGGGTGCACGCCGATCGCCGGGAGCGGTCCGCATGAACGTCCTGGTGGGAACCGGTACGGCCATGCGGGAGCTCGGACTGCGGCTGGCCGACCTGGTGCGGCCCGGTGACCTCCTGGTCCTGACCGGTGACCTGGGCGCGGGCAAGACCACGCTGACCCAGGGGCTGGGCGAGGGCCTGAAGGTGCGAGGCCCGGTCACCTCGCCCACCTTCGTCATCGCCAGGGTGCATCCCTCCCTGGTCGGCGGTCCGCCGCTCGTCCACGTCGACGCCTACCGGCTCGGAGGCTTCGCCGAGGTGGACGATCTCGACCTCGACGCCGAACTCGAGGGCGCGGTGACGGTGGTGGAGTGGGGCGAGGGACTGGTGGAGGGCCTGACCGAAGATCGCCTGGAGATCGTGATCTCCCGTGCGCACGGGGATTCCGAAGATCGTTCGGTGCGATTCACCGGTGTCGGCGCGCGCTGGACGTCGGCCGGCCTCGACCGGCTCGTCGGATAAGGCTCCGGCCTGGAGCGATCCACGGGAAACATACCCTGCCAAATGACGATTGCGTGTCGTACCCTTTGCCCGAACAAACCTCCCTTTCCTGGCATATCAGGATCTAGTCACGAGGATGGGGTCCGGTGAGCGGTAACCATCGCACCAGCCATAGCGCCAGCGGCGGCTACCGCACCGCCAGCGGCAGTCACCGTGCGGCGACCGGTGGTCACCACACCGTAGGCGCCGGCGGTAGTGGCGGTGGCGGCGGCCGGCCGGGCAGGGGGCGGCTCCTGCTGATCCTCACCGGGGCCGTGGTCGGCATGGCCGCCTGCGCGGTCGCCGTGGTCCTGGTGGTCGCCCACCAGCGGACCGGCCGCTCCGGAGTGATCGCGCCGCAGGCCGACCGGCACTCCGCGACCGTATCGGCCGACCGGATGGTGGTCCCCGACTCCTGCGGCCTGGTGGACGACCAGTTCGCCGGGAACCTGGTCCCGAACTTCGACCGCAACCAGATGACCGCGGCGTCCAACACCGACCAGCACAGCCAGTGCGTCTGGAGCCAGCTCAGCGGCGGCCGCCGCCGCCAGCTCACCGTCGAACTGCGCGCGATCGCGGCGTCCGGGTCGTCCTCGGGCAGCGCGGTCGCGACCCAGCAGTGGACCAGCGAGCAGGCCGACGACCTGGCCGGTAAGGGCCTGACCTCCTCGCAGCACGTCACCGCACACCGGGCGGTCGACGGCGTCGGCGACGCGGCGTACGCGGCGTACAACGTGGACGACTCGCAGGGTTACGGCGACGCCGCCGTGAACGTGCGGCTCGGGAACATCCTGATCACGGTCCACTACGGCGGCAGCGACGGGGGCAGCGCCAACGCCACCCCGCTGGCGTCGGGCGCGGCCATGGACGGGGCCGCCTCGGCCGCTCAGAAGGTCGCGAAGGCGCTGGCCAACTCATCCTGACCTACTACGCTTGTCAGTTGTGCTGGTCCTGGCTTTCGACACCGCGACCGCCGCGGTCACCGTCGCCCTGTACGAATGGATCCCCGGCGAGGCCGCCCGTATGCGCGCCGGGGCCGAGATCGTCGACCGGCGGCGTCACGCGGAACTGCTGGCGCCGTCCATCGCGTCGGTGCTCGCCGAGGCCGGTGTGCGGCCCGTCGAGCTCAGCGCCGTCGCCGTCGGGGTCGGCCCTGGCCCGTACACCGGTCTGCGGGTGGGACTCGTCACGGCCAGAGCCCTCGGAAACGCGCTGGGCATTCCCGTGCACGGTGTGTGCACGCTGGACGCGATCGCCTGGGGGTCCGGCCGGAGGCGTCCCTTCGTGGTGGCCACCGATGCCCGGCGCAAGGAGGTCTACTGGGCGAGGTACGACTCGTACGCCCATCGGGTCACCGAGCCCGCCGTGGGACCGCCGGCGGATGCCGCGCTGGGCCTGCCGGTGCTCGGCGAGGGGGCCGAGCTCTACCCGGAGGTACTCGGACCGGCACGTCATCCCTTGCTGCCGTCGGCGGCCGCCATCGCCGAGCTCGCGGTGGCACGGATGAACGCGGAACCGGGCCTGCCGCTGCTGCCGCCCGAACCGCTCTACCTGCGCCGCCCCGATGCCCGTGAGCCCGCCGCCCGCAAGAAGGTCAGTCAGCCGCTGATGGGAGATCGGTGATGGTGACCGTACGGCCCATGACGGACTCGGATCTGCCCGACGTCATGATCCTTGAGCACGCGCTGTTCCCCGAGGACGCCTGGAGCGAGGGGACGCTGCGCGGGGAGCTCGCCGAGCAGCCCGCGACCCGGCACTACGTCGTGGCCCTGGACGATGGCGAGATCGTCGGCTACGCGGGACTGCTGGCGGTGGGGGGTGACGGTGACGTGCAGACCATCGGGGTGCGCGCCGACCGGCAGGGGCGCGGGGTCGGCGCGGTCCTGCTCACCGAACTTCTCGGCGAGTCGGCGCGGCGCGAGTGCCGGCAGGTCTTCCTGGAGGTACGGGCCGACAATCCGCGGGCCCAGAAGCTCTACCAGCGCTTCGGGTTCGTGCAGATCGGGATTCGCAAGCGGTACTACCAGCCGTCCGGGGTGGACGCGATCGTGATGCGCAGGCAAGGTACGGGGGAGGACAACGATGCGTGATGAGCCGCTGGTCCTCGGGATCGAGACCTCCTGCGACGAGACGGGCGTCGGGATCGTCCGGGGTCACACGCTGCTGGCCGACTCGATCGCCTCCAGCGTGGACCAGCACGCCAGGTTCGGCGGCGTCGTCCCCGAGGTGGCCTCCCGGGCGCACCTGGAGGCGATGACGCCGACGGTGGTGCGGGCCCTGGCCGACGCGGGGGTCACCTGGGCGGACGTGGACGCCATCGCGGTCACCGCGGGGCCGGGCCTCGCCGGGGCGCTGATGGTCGGGGTCGCCGCCGCCAAGGCGTATGCGCTGGCGCTCGGCAAGCCTCTCTACGGGGTGAACCACCTGGCCTCGCACGTCTGCGTGGACCAGCTTGAGCACGGCGCGCTGCCCAAGCCGTGCGTGGCGCTGCTGGTCTCCGGCGGGCACTCCTCGCTGCTGCTCGTACCCGATGTGGCCACGGACGTACGGCCGCTCGGCGCGACCGTCGACGACGCGGCGGGGGAGGCGTTCGACAAGGTCGCCCGGGTGCTGGACCTGGGCTTTCCCGGCGGTCCCCACATCGACAGGGCCGCCAGATCGGGGATGGCCGACGCGATCGCCTTCCCGCGCGGCAAGGTCGACGACGGGACCTACGACTTCTCGTTCTCCGGGCTGAAGACCTCGGTGGCCCGCTGGGTCGAGGCCAGGGAACGGGCGGGCGAGCCGGTGCCGGTCGCCGACGTCGCCGCCTCCTTCCAGGAGGCGGTGGTGGACGTGCTCACCCGCAAGGCACTCGCGGTCTGCCGCGACCACGGGGTGTCCGACCTGGTGATCGGGGGCGGGGTCGCGGCCAACTCGCGGCTGCGCGCGCTGGCCCAGCAGCGCTGTGCCGCGGCGGGGGTACGGCTGCGGGTGCCCCGGCCCGGTCTGTGCACCGACAACGGGGCCATGGTCGCCGCGCTCGGGGCCGAACTGGTCTCCGCGGGCATCGCCCCGTCCGCTCTCGACCTGCCCGCCGACTCGTCCCTGCCGATCACCACGATCACGGTTTAGCGGACGACCGTGCCGAGCTGGGCGAGCAGGCCCTCGAGGTAGTTCTCGAAGAGGCGCACATGCCGCTCCGGGATGGTCCCCTCGACGTGCTCGGGCAGCAGGTCGACGAGGGTGCGCAGATCCCAGTACGGGTGGTGGTCGTACCCGCCGTGCACCTGCTCGAAGGAGGCCAGGAAGCGGTCCGCGGCCGGTACGCCGTAGCGCAGCGCCAGGTTCCACCGCATGTGCGCGATATCGATCCCGATCGGGCCGTACGACGCCGTGGACCAGTCGACGATCCCGGTCAGCCGCCCGTAGGCCCACAACGTGTTGTCGGGATGGTAGTCGCGGTGGATGAAGTGCAGCGAGGCATCCGGGGACGGGTCGCCGACGATGTCGATCGCCCGCTCCCACAGCTCGGGGCGGAGCGTGTGCCGTGGCGGCTCGCACCCGTCCAGCGGGTTGTACGGCATGTACGGCGGCATCGTCGACGCGCCGTTCAGCGAGTGCACGGCCAGCAGCGCCGCGGCCAGCTGGATCAGGTACTCCGGGAGGTCCTCGGCGGCCGGGCGGGGCGGATGCCCGACCAGGCGGGTGATCAGCAGCGCGGGTGAGTCGCAGTAGGCACCACCTGGATCGGCCGCGACGAGCACCGGGGTCGGGATCTCACAGCCGGCCAGCAGGGCCAGCGCGGCGATCTCCCGCTCGGGCGAGAACCCCGGGTCGTCGAGCATCCAGTCCTGGCTCCATCTGCGCAGCACCAGGCGGTGCGCGGTGCCGGAGCGGCTCTCGACGAGCATCGCGTGGTTGCGGCGCGAGCTGCCGCCGCCGAGTTGGCGGACCTTCTTGACCGTGCTGCCCGGACCGAGGCACCGCTCGACCCAGCGCAGCGTCGCATCGCTGGGTGGGGCGTCATTCTGCTGGCCTGGTGCCGGGTTGTGGCTCACGCGATCCATGAAAACGGATTCCGAACGGTATGGGGAGTGATTTTACTGAAGCGGAACGTAACAAAATGCACTTCATTGGCGTGGCTTTGCCGGGACGCCGGGCCAATATAGGACAAATTGGTGCACATGGGTTCCGTATTAAGGCGAGCGAATGGCGCGATCATACGGCTCCCTGAGCCGCCCCAGGGAACCGCGTGATCGCGCACATCTACTCCTTGCCCTCGCGACGCGGGCGTAGGAGCGCCTCGGCCAGCGCGAGCATGGTCTCTTCGAGCGTGCCGAGCCGCTTGAGTACGTCCTCGTGGACAGTGGTGACCTTCTTGCCGACCTCGTCGTGGATTGTGTCGACCTTCTTGCCGACCTCTTCCTGTACGGATTCGACCCGCTTGAGAACGTCCCCATGGATGCCGTCGAACTTCCTGGCGGTCTCCTCGTGCACGATCTCGGCCCGCCGGGCGGCCACCTCCGCAGCGCCGTCCACCCGCTTCGTCACGCCGTCCAGGATGCCGTCGACCTGCTTGCCGACGTCCGTACGGAACACCTCGATCCGCTTGACGACATCGTCGTTGACCGCACCGACCTGCTTGGCCACGTCGGTGTTCATGGTCTCCACCTGCTTGGTGAAGTCCTGCAGCGCCGAGTCGACCTTCTTGGCGACGTTCTCGTGGATGCCCTCCATCCGCCGCCGTACGGCCTCGTGGACTTCGTCGACCCGCCGGGTGACCTCCTCCATGCGCTTGACGACGTCGATGTGCGCCGACTCCACGATCTTGGACATGGTCTCTTCGACCTCGCCCCGATCGGGCCGGGTGCGCAACTCGACGATCAGCGGCTCGACCGCGTCGGTGAGCCGTTTCTCCAGGGCGTCGAAGCGGTCGCTGTGGTCCATCGCCGGGCGCTCCATGATCACGCCCAGCTTGCGGTGCAGCTCGCCGACCTCCAGCGCGCCCGGCAGCGCCGCGAGCCGCTGGTCGAGCCCTTCGAACCGGCCGTCCACTGTCGCCAGCTTGCTGGAGAGCCCTTCCAGCCGGCCGTCGAGCCCTTCGAGCCGGCCGCCCACGCCCTCGATGCGCCCGCTGACGGCCTCGAGTCCCTGGTCGACCCGCTCGGCCATCTCGTTGAGCGACTGGTCGACCCGGGTGGTGACCCCGGTGATCGAGTGCTCGAGCTTCTCGGATCGATGCCCGAGTTCGGCCAGTGACTTGTCAAGCCGGTTGAACCGTACGGAGGCGGCTTCCATGCTGCCCTGGAGCTTGTCCAGGCGCTTGGTCATCTCCTCCATCCGCTGTGCCGTCTGCTGCGTCGCGTCCGTGATGTGCTGCGCGGAGTCCAGTACGGCCTGCAGCCGGGCGAGTCCCTCGTCGATGTTCTCCGCGACGACGCCCACGTCGGCCCACAGGGCCGGGAGCTCGGCGACCGGCTTGACCCGTTCTCCGATCGCCTCGATATGTTCGGCCAGGCCCTCCGCCCATTCCGGCGGCTTGCTCGTGAGCTCGTCGACCTGCCCCCGCACGCTGTCCAGCTGGCCCGTCAGGCCGCTGAGCTCGCGTTCCCGGACCTCGCGCAGCAGCCACTCCATGCCTTCGAGGCGCTGGCGTATCTCGTCCAGGACCTGACCCTGAGAGCGCTGTTCGTACACGTGATCCTGCGCCGCACGGGCGAGCAACTCCCGCATCCGATCCGAGACCGGCTGACCCCCCGCCTGCAGGAAGTTGTGATTCGTTTCCACCCGATGCTCCTTCGTATGCCTGCCGCGATCTGTGCTGGCCGTCGGCTACGGCGATAATGGCGGCGGCAGTGCTGAAGAACTCACTTTAGTGGCTCCGCAGGGTGGTTTATGCATGGAGAAGAAAACGTCGCTGGTTCCGTGGAATGTGCAGGTTATCCCAGTAGGGTGATTTATGGGACTTCGCCGAGGAAGGCCCGGCGACAGGGGGCTTCCGCGCGCTCTTCGATCATGATGCCGTTCATCTCGAACCGGCTTCCATTTCGCGGGCCCATTCATTGCGGCGGGTCCTCAATGATCTGCCAATACCGGTGATTGCGATCCTGGAAAAGGCGCAGGATTTGCATTGGGCTGGCGCGTCGCGGTACGCGTCAGGAGGCGCTCCAAGGCCCGATCAACGCCTGGACCGGGTGGCAGAGGAGTGCCTGGGGGGCGTCGCCGACCCTGGTGAGCACCAGCGTCGCGGTCTCCGGTCCGGACAGACGCAGGTCCCGGTGCAGGCGGTCGATGTCCACCGCCGAGCCACGCTTCTTGATCGTGAGAGTGCCGACCCCCCGGCGGCGCAGCTCCGCACGCAGGCCCTTGAGCGAGAAGGGCATCACCTCGTCGATCTCGTACGTACTGGCGAAGGGCGAGATCACGGGTGAGTCTGCGGTGATGTACGCGATCTGGGGATCGGCCAGGACGCCGCCGAGACGGGCCGCCACCTCGGCGACCAGATGGGCCCGGATGACGGCCCCGTCCGGTTCGTACAGGAACCGGCGCCACGGACCGGTGCCGGGCACGCCAAGACCCGGCTCCGCGACCAGCGTGGCCGTCTCGGACCCGAGCGCAGCGCCGTCCGGGGCGCGGCGCGTCCGGAGCACCGTGGCCCTGCGCAGGAACCGCTCGCCGGCGGAGGGCCGCCCCGCCAGGTCTCCCAGCCAGAGCGCCGCCTCCTTGACGTCCCCGCCATCGGAGATCCATTCGGCCTCCGCACCATCCGGGATCGCCTCGTACGGGAGGCCGGGGGCGACCTTGACGCACCCCGCCGGAGCGCGCAGGACCAGATCCACGAGCACGTCGAGGGGCGGCTCGTAGGCCCTGGGGTCGAACACCCGCCCACGGGCCGTCCGCCGTCCCGGGTCGGCGAACACCGCCACGAACCCGCTGGGGTCCTGCAGCGCCGCGTCCCCCTCCCGTACCGACACCAGCCCGGTGACGCCGAGCGCCGCCACATTCGCCCCGGCGACCGCGACCGTCAGCGGATCGAGATCCACTCCCTCGCCGGCCACTCCCGCCCCGGCCCGCGCGACGAGGTCCCCGCCGATCCCGCAGCACACCTCGAGCACCCGTTGCCCGGCGGCGAAGCGGCGGGCTCGGTGGGCGGCGACGGTGGAACGGGTGGACTGCTCGAGACCGGTGGGAGTGAAGTACATCACGGCGGCGCCGGGGCCGAACTTGTCGCGTGCGCGCAGGCGGAGCCGTGCCTGCGTCAGGGCGGCGGCGACCAGCGCCGGAGCGTGCCGGGAGCGCAACCGGGCGGTGGTGGTGAGCAGGGCCGGCTCGCTCAGGTCGGCGTCCGAGGCCTCGGCGAGTACGGCCTGGCCGGCCGGGGTCAGCAGGGCCTGGAACCCCTCGATGTCCATGTCCTGGAACGCTACCGGCCACTTTCCGGACGTCACGGGGGGACGCGGGCTTGACGGTGAGGGGGTGTTCGTGTTGACGACCTCGTGAGGACGGCATAATCTCCATAACTGGCACTCTCATCATGAGAGTGCCAACCAAAGCGACATCGGTTCGGTCTGGCACCCGCGACGACAGGCCGGTACCAGGGTCGCCTCTCTACACACGTGCGGCCGGTCAGATCTGGCCGGCCGAGGACCGCAATCGAAGGGGAGGTCCGATCATGGCGACCGCCACCAAGGTTGTTCTCAAGCCGCTCGAGGACCGCATCGTCGTCCAGCCGCTTGAGGCCGAGACCACCACCGCGTCGGGGCTCGTGATCCCCGACACCGCCAAGGAGAAGCCCCAGGAGGGCACCGTCCTGGCCGTAGGCCCGGGCCGCGTCGACGACAAGGGCGTCCGCGTGCCGCTCGATGTCGCCGTCGGCAATGTCGTGCTCTACAGCAAGTACGGGGGCACCGAGGTGAAGTACAACGGCGAGGAGTACCTCGTCCTCTCGGCCCGCGACGTGCTCGCGATCGTCGAGAAGTAATTCACCGTAGACGTGATGCTCAGCCCCGGTCCGGCCCGCGTGGGCGGGCCGGGGCTGTCCACTTTCTGAGAGGACTTTCATGGCGAAGATCCTGGCATTCGAAGAGGATGCCCGCCGGGCACTCGAGCGCGGCGTCAACGCGCTCGCGGACGCCGTCAAGGTGACGATCGGCCCCCGTGGCCGCAACGTCGTCATCGACAAGAAGTTCGGCGCACCGACCATCACCAACGACGGCGTGACCATCGCCCGTGAGGTCGAGCTGGAGAATCCGTACGAGAACCTTGGCGCGCAGCTGGCCAAGGAGGTCGCGACCAAGACCAACGACGTCGCGGGCGACGGCACCACCACCGCCACCGTTCTCGCGCAGGCGATCGTCCGCGAGGGGGTGCGCAACGTCGCGGCGGGAGCCTCGCCGCTGTCCCTCAAGCGGGGTATCGACGCCGCGGCCGCGTTCGTCTCCGACGAGCTGCTCAAGGCCGCTCGTGACGTCGAGGAGAAGTCCGAGATCGCGCACGTCGCGACGATCTCCGCCCAGGACGGCGAGATCGGCGAGCTGATCGCCGAGGCGTTCGAGAAGGTCGGCAAGGACGGTGTCATCACCGTCGAAGAGGCCCACACCATGGGTCTCGAGCTGGAGTTCACCGAAGGCCTGCAGTTCGACAAGGGCTACCTGTCGCCGCACATGGTGACCGACCCCGAGCGCATGGAGGCCGTCCTGGAGGACGCCTACGTGCTCATCGTCGAGGGCAAGATCTCCAGCGTTCAGGAGTTCCTGCCGCTGGCGGAGAAGGTCGCGCAGAGCAAGAAGCCGCTCCTGGTCGTGGCCGAGGACATCGAGGGCGAGGCCCTCGCGCTGCTGGTCGCCAACAAGATCCGCGGCACCTTCCTGTCCGTCGGGGTCAAGGCCCCCGGCTTCGGGGACCGCCGCAAGGCGATGCTCGGCGACATGGCGGCCCTCACCGGCGGCCAGGTCGTCAGCGAGTCCATCGGCCTCAAGCTCGACAGTGTGGGCCTTGAGGTACTCGGCGTCGCCCGCCGGATCACCGTCACCAAGGACACGACCACGATCGTGGACGGTGCCGGCGACCGCGAGGACATCGAGGCCCGGATCCGCCAGATCAAGGTCGAGATCGAGAACAGCGACTCGGACTGGGACCGCGAGAAGCTGCAGGAGCGCCTCGCCAAGCTCTCCGGCGGAGTCTGCGTGCTGCGCGTCGGTGCGGCCACCGAGGTGGAGCTCAAGGAGAAGAAGCACCGCCTCGAGGACGCGATCTCCGCGACCCGCGCCGCCATCGAGGAGGGCATCGTCTCCGGTGGAGGCAGCGCCCTGGTGCACGTCTCCACCAAGGGCTTCGACGCGCTCGGCCTGTCCGGCGACGAGGCCACCGGCGCCGAGGCGGTGCGCAGGGCGCTCGTCGAGCCGCTGCGGTGGATCGCCGAGAACGCCGGCCTCGAGGGGTACGTCGTCGTCGCCAAGGTGGCGGGGCTGCCCGCCGGTCACGGATTCAACGCCGCGACCGGGGTGTACGGCGACCTGGTCGCCGAGGGCGTCATCGACCCGGTGAAGGTGACCCGCAGCGCGGTCACCAACGCCGCCTCCATCGCGGGCATGCTGCTCACGACGGAGGCCCTCGTGGTGGAGAAGCCGGCGGAGGCCGAAGCGCCCGCTGCCGCTGGGCACGGCCACGGCCACGGCCACTGAGTTCATCCGGCCCGGCCCGTACGAACGCAGACCCCCGCTGGGTAGCAGCGGGGGTCTGCGTGTATTTTTGGCAGATTACCGGTCCGTGTGGTTTCCGGACACGGAGCGCTCTTCGGGCTTGGTGAGCGCTATGCGAGGTATGTAGTCGTACTCCGCGCAACCAATTGAACCCGATGCGTGATATCGGACGGGTCGTTCCCGCACTGTGACCATTCCGTTGTCGTGGACAGTGGCGACAGGCCCGATCTTCCTGGGCATCATGCTCTACGTGACCGAGGGATGCACCACCGGGACCGCGACAGCACTTGCGACCGACCCTGGTACGGGTGGGGTGCGGGTGATGCGGGCGGCGAGAGCCGACGAAGGTGACCTGCGGGAATTGACGACCCTTGCCGTGCAGGGGGACCCGGGGGCCATCGAAGTACTCATCGGGCAAGTGCGCCCGATGGTCGTCCGCTACTGCCGTGCGAGGCTGGGCCGGGTCTCCGGCCAATACCACATCGCCGACGATGTCGCCCAGGAGGTGTGCATCGCGGTGCTCGGCGCGCTGCCGCGCTATCGGGACATGGGCAGGCCGTTCGCCTCCTTCGTGTTCGGCATCGCCTCGCACAAGATCGCCGACGCGCTGCGCAGCGCCATCCGGGCGGCGGTGCCCACCGAGGACCTGCCGGATGGCCCGGACGACCGGCCGGGGCCCGAGGAGACGGTGGTCCGCTACATCGAGGCGCAGCGGGCCAAGGACCTGCTCTCCCGGCTGCCCGACCACCAGCGCGAGCTGGTGCTTCTCCGGGTGGTGGCGGGCCTGTCCGCGGAGGAGACCGGCAGCGTCCTCGGCATGTCCGCGGGCGCCGTACGGGTCGCCCAGCATCGGGCGCTGGCCCGCCTGAGGGTGATGGCGATCGAGGAGTCGATCGCGTGACATTGGCGCTCGCTCCGCTCGCGCGGCGCTTGGGCCTTGACGCGTCGTCCTCCCTCGCTCCTCAGTCCAGACGACGCGGCCCAAGCGCGATTTAGCTCTCGCGGCCTTCTTCGCTGTCGATGACGCCGTCCACGTAGCCGCGGGCGTAGTCCCAGCTGACGTAGTCGATCGGGTCGGGGGACAGGGCGGGCTCGTGTACCCGGGGCAGTCCTTCTTCCAGCAGGTGGCGCAGGTTTCCGTGCAGCAGGTCCCAGTCGATGTAGTGAGTCTTGCCACAGTCGCCGCAGTCCACGGTGAGCCCCCGGACGCCCAGCGGTTCGAGGAGCGCCCGGAACACCTCCAGGTCGGCAAGGTCGGCGAGCACGTCATCACGCTCCGCCGAGCTCAGCGGAGTGATCTCGTCGCCTGGATCGCCCAGCGCGGCGGCCGGATCGTCCGGATCGTCGGCGAACGGGTCCATCGGAGCCTCATCGTGCACGAACACAGCTTATGGCGCTTGCCCCGCCCCCCGCTCCTCGCGGGTCGTAGACTGCAGGTGGACGCCGTGACCTGCACGTACGTCCGAAATCTCCGACGGAAGGCCTGATGATGACCGCCGAGCAGCCAGTGAAGTTCGCGCCGCAGGGCCTGACCTTTGATGATGTGCTGCTGTTGCCCGCCTACTCCGACCTGCAGCCGGGCGAGGTGAACACCACCACGCGGCTGTCGCGGAAGGTGAACCTGCGGATTCCGCTGGTGTCCGCCGGCATGGACACCGTGACCGAGGCCCGGATGGCGATCGCGATGGCCAGGCAGGGCGGCATCGGCGTGCTGCACCGCAACCTGTCCATCGAGGAGCAGGCCCAGCAGGCCGATATGGTCAAGCGCTCCGAGGCCGGGATGATCACCAATCCGGTGACGTGCGGGCCCGACGCGACCCTCGCGGACGTTGAGGAGCTCTGCGCCCGGTTCCGGTTCTCCGGTGTGCCGGTGACCGACGAGCAGGGAGTGCTGCTCGGCATCGTCACCAACCGCGATACCCGGTTCGAGTCCGATCACTCCCGGCTGGTCCGCGACGTCATGACCAAGATGCCGCTGATCACCGCGCCGGTGGACGTCTCCAAGGACGAGGCGTTCCGGCTGCTGGCCGAGAACAAGATCGAGAAACTGCCGCTGATCGACGGGCAGGGCCGGCTCCGGGGCCTGATCACGGTCAAGGACTTCACCAAGAGCGAGCAGTACCCGGACTCCACCAAGGACGCCGAGGGCAGGCTCGTGGTGGCCGCCGCCGTGGGTGTCGGCGAGGACGGCATCCTGCGGGCCCAGGCACTCATCGACGCCGGCGTCGATGTGATCATCGTGGACACCGCGCACGGGCACTCCAAGGGCGTCTGCGACACCATCGGCAAGATCAAGGCCAACTCCCGGGTCGAGGTGATCGGCGGGAACGTCGCCACCTACGCGGGCGCCAAGGCGCTGGTCGACGCGGGCGCGGACGGCATCAAGGTAGGGGTCGGGCCCGGCTCGATCTGTACCACCCGGGTGGTCGCGGGTGTCGGGGTGCCGCAGGTCACCGCGATCTACGAGGCGGCCCGCGCCGCCCGCCCGGCGGGGATCCCGGTCATCGGCGACGGCGGCCTGCAGTACTCGGGCGACATCGCCAAGGCGATCGCCGCCGGAGCCTCCACGGTCATGCTCGGCAGCCTGCTCGCGGGTGTCGAGGAGAGCCCCGGAGAGCTGATCTTCGTGCACGGCAAGCAGTACAAGACCTACCGCGGAATGGGCTCGCTCGGCGCGATGAAGAACCGTGAGCGCGGCAAGTCGTACTCCAAGGACCGCTACGCCCAGGGCGACGTCACCAGCGAGGAGAAGCTCATCCCCGAGGGCGTCGAGGGCCAGGTGCCCTACCGGGGCCCGCTGTCCAACGTCGCCCACCAGCTCGTCGGGGGCCTGCACCAGTCGATGTGGTACGCCGGAACCCGGACCATCGAGGAGCTGCAGGACAACGGCACCCTCATGCAGATCACTGCGGCGGGCCTCAAGGAGAGCCACCCGCACGACATCCAGATGACCATAGAAGCCCCCAACTACCAGGGCAGGTAGGATTCGCCCCGTGACTTCTGAGGTGGAGATCGGGCGGGGCAAGAGCGGCCGCCGGGCGTATGCGCTTGATGAGATCGGGATCGTGCCGTCGCGCCGCACACGGGATCCCGAGGAGGTCAGTGTCGCCTGGCAGATCGACGCGTACCGCTTCGAGATCCCGCTGATCGCCGCGCCGATGGACAGCGTGGTCAGCCCGGCCATCGCGATCGCGATGGGCAAGTTCGGCGGGCTCGCGGTGCTCGACCTCGAAGGGCTCTGGACGCGGTACGAGCACCCCGAGCCGCTGCTCGAGGAGATCGCCTCGCTGGACGACGTACGGGCGACCAGGCGGTTGCAGGAGCTCTACGCCGAGCCGATCAAGGCCGAGCTGATCGGGGCCCGGATCCAGGAGATCCGGGAGGCCGGGGTGACCGTGGCGGCGAGCCTGTCGCCGCAGCGCACCGCGAAGTACCACAAGACCGTGATCGACTCGGGCGTCGACCTGTTCGTCATCCGCGGCACCACGGTCAGCGCCGAGCACGTCTCGGGACGGGCCGAGCCGCTCAATCTCAAGCAGTTCATCTACGACCTCGACGTGCCGGTGATCGTCGGCGGCTGCGCGACGTACACCGCAGCGCTGCACCTGATGCGCACCGGTGCGGCCGGCGTCCTGGTGGGCTTCGGCGGCGGCAGCGGCCACACCACCCGGACGGTCCTGGGCGTGGCGGTGCCGATGGCGACCGCGATCGCGGACGTCGCGGCGGCCCGCCGCGACTACATGGACGAGTCCGGCGGACGGTACGTGCACGTGATCGCCGACGGTGGCATGACCAACAGCGGCGACATCGCCAAGGCCTTCGCCTGCGGCTCCGACGCGGTCATGGTCGGCTCGCCGTTCGCGCGCGCCGCCGAGGCGCCGGGCCGCGGCTACCACTGGGGCAGCGAGTCGCACCATGGGGAGGTGCCCCGCGGCGCCCGTCTGGACCTGGGCACCAGCGGCTCCCTGGAGGAGATCCTGTACGGCCCGTCGCACGTGCCGGACGGCTCGATGAACCTGATGGGCGCCCTCCGCCGCGCCATGGCGACCTCCGGCTACTCCGATCTCAAGGAGTTCCAGCGCGTCCAGGTGGTCGTAACCCCCCACTGATCGCGCTTGGGCGCCGCGTGAGCGGAGCGAACGCCAAGAGATTCGTAACTGTGGTGAACGTCGCGATCGGGAAACCCGTAGCGTGGGTACTACTGGTGAGTAGGTATCTGCCGCGCAGGGGAGTTCGATGTCAGGCTTGGGGAGCTCACGGCTGGGGCCCGCGGAGCGGGAGACCGCGCTGGCGAGGATGGACGTCGAGGAGTTCGACGTCGTGGTGGTGGGCGGCGGGATCGTCGGCGCCGGGGTGGCGCTGGACGCCGCCACCCGCGGCCTGACCGTCGCTCTGGTCGAGGCCAGGGACTTCGCCTCGGGCACCTCGTCGCGTTCGTCGAAGCTGGTGCACGGCGGCCTGCGGTATCTGGAGCAGTACAACTTCGACCTGGTCCGCGAGGCGCTGACCGAGCGCGGCCTGCTGCTGCAGCGGATCGCGCCGCATCTGGTACGGCCCGTGCCGTTCCTGTTCCCGCTCACCCACCGGGCCTGGGAACGGACTTACGTGGGGGCCGGAGTCGCGCTCTACGACGCGCTGGCCTTCCAGATGAGCGGCACCAGGGGCGTACCGCATCACCGGCACATGACGCGGCGCAAGGCGCTCAGGGTCGCGCCCGCGCTGCGCAAGGACAGCTTCGTTGGAGCGATCCAGTACTGGGATGCCCAGGTGGACGACGCCCGTTACGTGATGATGGTGCTCCGTACGGCCGCCGCTTACGGAGCGCAGATCGCCTCACGGGCCCAGTGTGTCGGTTTCCTGCGCGAGGGGGAGCGGGTCACCGGGGTACGGGTCCTGGACCTGGAGACCGAGACCACCACCGAGGTGCGCGCCCGGCAGGTCGTGAACGCCACCGGCGTGTGGACCGACGACATCCAGGAACTGGTCGGCGGCCGGGGCCAGATCCACGTGAAGGCCTCCAAGGGCGTCCACCTGGTCGTACCCCGGGACCGGATCCACTCCTCGACCGGGATCATCCTGCGCACCGAGAAGTCCGTGCTCTTCGTCATCCCCTGGGGGCGGCACTGGATCCTCGGGACGACCGACACCGAGTGGGACCTCGACAAGGTGCACCCGGCCGCATCCAAGGCCGACATCGACTACGTCCTCGAGCACGTCAACGCGTTCCTCAACGTGCCGCTCACCCCCGACGACGTGGAGGGCGTCTACGCGGGCCTGCGGCCCCTCCTTTCGGGCGAGTCCGAGCAGACCTCCAAGCTGTCGCGCGAGCATGTGGTGGCGCACCCGGTGCCGGGCCTGGTGTTGGTCGCCGGCGGTAAGTACACGACGTACCGGGTGATGGCCAAGGACGCCGTGGACGCGGTCGCGCACGGCCTGGACGGCAAGGTCGCCGAATCCTGTACGGACCGGATCGCGCTGGTCGGCGGGGAGGGCTTCCAGGCGCTCTGGAACTCCAGGTACCGGCTCGCGACCCGCTCGAAGCTGCACGTGGCGCGGATCGAGCACCTTCTGCGGCGGTACGGGACGCTGATCGATGATCTGCTGACCCTCATCGCCGAGCGCCCTGACCTGGGCAAACCGCTGACCAAGGCCGACGACTACCTACGGGCGGAGGTCGTCTATGCCGCACGGTGTGAGGGGGCCAGGCACCTGAACGACGTGCTGGCGCGCCGTACCCGGATCTCGATCGAGACCTGGGACCGGGGCCTGGGCGTCGCGGAGGAGGCGGCGGAACTGCTCTCCCCCGAGCTGGGCTGGACCAAGGACCAGACCGAACGGGAGATCGAGTACTACGTCAAGCGGGTCGAGGCCGAGCGGGACTCCCAGGAGCAGGAGGGCGACCAGGAGGCCGATGCCCGCCGCCGGGGCGCACCGGACATCGTCCCGACGGCCCCGACCCTCACCATGTGACGCATCTCACTCCAGAACGAGACGCATTCCGGCGGCATAGGTGTCGGCCCCGACCCGGTCCGGGTCCAGCAGTCGTTGCAGCGTCAGCCCGAAGTCCATGGCCATGGCCAGCGTGGCCCGCTGGTCCGAGGGCATCCCGTTCTCCTCGGGGAACCCCTGCGCCAGCGTGTCCCGGCGGGCGGCGTACCAGTCGGCGATCCGCCAGCCCGCCGAATAGTCGCGCATCCCGTACAGCCAGAACTCCACCAGGAGCAGCACCGGCAGCCGGGCCTCGTCCTCACGCGCGCACATCTCAAGCCCGAGATCGGCGCGGGTGTAACGCTCGAGGAGCGCGAGCAGGAGGTCGGTCTTGCCGGTGAAATTGGAGTAGACCGCGCCCTTGGTCAGCCCCGCCGCGTTCGCGATGTCCTCCAGCGACGCCCCGCGGATGCCGCGTTCCGCCCAGAGCCGTTCGGCGGCGTCGAGCAGCGCCGTCCTGGTCTGTGCCCTGCGCTCCCTGCGGCGGATCGCATGGTGTTCCTCGGTGATCATTGTTCCCCTCCGTTGTCCCGTCCTCCAGTTCGGGGATACACCGCCGTCACATGGTCAGTCTCGGACTTGCGCCAGAAAAGTGCGCTGGATCGATCCAAATTCGCCCGTCTTTGTTGGTTACCCGACGGTAGCCAAGGATGGCCAGGCGGTCATAAACTGCCGTACATGGCACCTACGGCCGCTTTTCGTACCCTTGCCCCCCCGCTCCTGGAGCGGCTGGCCTCCCGGGTCACCGCCACCGGCGACAGCGTGACGATCCCGGCGCCCTTCACCGGCGACGATCTGGCCACCCTGCCCCAGTCCACCGCAGAAGACGTGCGCAAGGCCTACGACTCGGCGCCCCTCGCCTCCGGCATCAAGATCATGAAGCGGCTCCGGATCAAGTAAGGACATTCCCCCCATGTCTTTCGACTTTGATGTGATCGTCGTAGGGTCCGGGTTCGGCGGCAGCGTCTCGGCGCTGCGGCTGACCGAGAAGGGCTACAAGGTCGCCGTCGTGGAGGCCGGTCGTCGCTTCGACGACCCCTCCGGGCAACCGGGCGCCCGGCACTCCGCGCTGCCGAAGACGTCCTGGCGGTCGCGGCGCTACCTGTGGGCGCCCGGTCTGGGGATGACCGGGATCCAGCGCATGCACCTGCTCCGGGGCGCCAAGGGCAGTCGGGTGATGATCCTCGCCGGTGCCGGGGTCGGTGGTGGGTCGCTGGTGTACGCCAACACGCTGTACGTCCCATCCGACCCGTTCTTCAACGACCCGCAGTGGTCGTCGATCACGGACTGGCGGGCCGAGCTGGCCCCGCACTACGACCAGGCATCCCGGATGCTCGGCGTCGTGCAGAACCCGACCATGACGCCGTCCGATGTCGTGATCAAGAAGGTCGCGGACCGGATGGGCGTCGGGCACACCTTCCGGCTGACCCCGGTGGGGGTGCACTTCGGACCCACCGCTGGTGTGGAGACCGAGGACCCGTACTTCGGCGGGGCCGGGCCGCGCCGCAAGACCTGCACGGAGTGCGGCGAGTGCATGACCGGCTGCCGGCACGGTGCCAAGAACATGCTCACCGAGAACTACCTGTACCTGGCCGAGAAGGCCGGCGCGCAGGTCATGCCGCTCACCCAGGTCCGGTCCGTGCGGCCGCTGGCCTCCGGCGGGTACTCGGTGTCCACGGTGGGGACCGGTACGTTCGGGCGCCGCCGCCGCAGGCTCACCGCCTCCCAGGTGGTGTTCGCCGCCGGGACGTACGGGACCCAGAAGCTGCTGCACCGGCTCAAGGCCTCGGGCGACCTGCCGTCGATCTCCGACCGGCTCGGCGTGCTGACCCGTACCAACTCCGAGGCCATCCTGGGCGCCGAGCGGTTCCGCAGGGACCCTTCGGCGGACTACTCCCAGGGGGTGGCGATCACCTCGTCGTTCCACCCGGACGCAGACACCCACATCGAGCCGGTCCGCTACGGTCGCGGGTCCAACACGATGGGTGCGATCCGCTCGGTGCTGATCGACGGTGGCTCTTCGCGTCCGCGCTGGGCGAAGTTCCTCGGCTATGCGCTCAAGCACCCGTGGGACCTGGCCCGGCTGCCCAACGTGCGGCACTGGTCGGAGCGGTCGGTCATCGCGCTGGTCATGCAGACCAGGGACAACTCGATCACGGTCACCCTCCGGCGAGGGTTCTTCGGCCTCGGCATGCGGGCCGGTGCGGGGCATGGCGAGCCGAACCCGACCTGGATTCCCACCGGCCACGAGGCCACCCGGATGATGGCCGAGGAGATCGGCGGCATGGCGGGCGGTTCCTGGCTTGACCTGTTCGACATCCCGCTGACCGCGCACTTCATCGGCGGCTGCGCGATCGGCGCGTCCGCTTCGGAGGGCGTCATCGACCCGTACCACAGGCTGTACGGCCATGATGGCCTGCACGTTGTGGACGGTTCGGCGGTCTCCGCCAACCTGGGCGTCAACCCATCCCTGACGATCACCGCCCAGGCCGAGCGGGCCATGTCCTTGTGGCCCAACAAGGGCTCCGAGGACCCCCGCCCCGCCCTCGGCTCCACCTACGAACGCCTATCCCCGATCCCCCCCGCCCACCCGGCGGTCCCCCCCTCAGCCCCCGCCGCCCTCCGCCTCCCCATCATCAAGATCACCTGATCGTCTCCGTTGAGTCGTGGCGTTTCCCGCACCTTTTCTTCGAAATGTGCGGTAAACGCCACGA